>NZ_SOHH01000061.1 GCF_004403515.1 Cryobacterium fucosi
GTAAGCTCACCCCGATCGAGTTTGAGACAATAAACGTGGCCCGCAAGGCCGCCTGAAACCACTAACCCTTCGAGTCAACTGAACTCGGGGCAGTCCCCCCACCGCATCCCTCAGCTTCCTCATGGGTTGAAAATCTCCGCCCGGAATTCGACTGCCAGCCTTGACCTCGAACGCAATGATCGCGCCATCGTCGCGCTCAACAACGAGGTCAACCTCGTCGCCATCGCGGGTCCGCCAGTGACCCACACCAGCAATTCCATCGAGCCAGGACGCCTGCCGTTGGATCTCGCCGACGACGAACGTTTCCAAGAGATGGCCGAACTCGGTCAGCGAGGTGGGATCGCGCCGAGTGAGCTTCTCCGGCGTGAGGCGCATCAGACGAGCCGCAACACCAGAATCCATCATGTGCAACTTGGGGGAGGCAGCCGTTCGGGACGTGAGCGTTGTGTGCCACGCAGGCAGTCGTTGCAGCAGGAACACCGCTTCAAGAAGGCGCGTGTAATTGTCGGCTGTGGTCTTATCCATACCAATTTCTGATGCCGCCCGGGTGATGTTAAGAACCTGCCCGGTTTGGCCTGCAAGCCTTCCGAGCAACTGGGGAAGTACTGCGGTCCGTCGAATATTACTGAGCTCGCGTGCGTCACGTTCGAGAGTGAGGCGGACGTAGTCATCGAACCAACGGTTTCGAGCGTGGGCCGAGGTACGAGCCAGAGCCATCGGGAACCCTCCACGGACCATACGGTCGATGTACTCGTCCCTGCTCGTTGTGGACGACAGCCCAGGAACTGTTGCTGCTGGATCCGAGAAGAGCCCCTCAATGAGACGAATGTCCTGGCCTTCGATTTCCCCTTGGGTCAAGGGGTAGATCGTGATGCGATTCAAACGGCCGGTCAGCGATTGCGCCGCGGTCGGCAACGCATCATGACGCGTCGAACCGGCCAGCAGGAAGCGACCTGGAGCACTACTTCGGTTCAGCTCGGTCTTGATTGCGTCTAGGACCAGCGGTGCCTTCTGATACTCGTCGACGCATACGGGTGCACTGCCCGCCATGAATAACGCCGGGTCCGCGCTGACGGCATCACGTGTTGCCAGATCGTCTATCAATATATTAGGAATTTGGAGGCGTCTGTACTAGAAATTTGGAGGATCCTGAGCTAGGAATTTGACAGGAATGGAAATAGCCAGGTAGCTCGCTTCTAACATGCCTGCCGGATAGCTCCCGGTTGCGATCGGCGGTGACAAAGCAGCCAAGCTGCCTACACCCTTGGACGATGGGCGGGACCGCGCCGGTTTGCCTCGTCGTTCGAGGCTGGCTTTTCTTGCGCGATGTGACGCTCGCGTAGGCGCCGTAGACGCTCGGCCACATCGACGGCTCCTCCCAAGTCGGTGTCCCCGGACAGCCGCTGCCGAAGACCGGCGACGCGCCCACGCGCCTCCGCCGCAACGTCGCCCTCAACAACACGTAGGCGCTCGAGGGATGCGACGGCGGTCGTTTAGGCGTCGTCGTCTGTGCGGCGATTCCTACTTCCCCGACGGCACCACCACCGGAACCCCCGAAGACGCCGTCACCACCGCCAGCCGCCTCTACCTCAACGCGAAACCCGAAAACGGACCCCCGACGAACTATCGAACAGCACCACTAGCGGCCGGAGTCGCCCCGGTCGGAGTGACCGTCGTCGTCACGGTCCTTGTCGGCGCTGCGATCACGCTTCTTCCCCTCGGCGGCAATGGCGAACAACGTCGTCGTTCCGGAGACTTCGTTGCCGACCGCGAGCATCGGCTTCCCGCTTGGCGAGTCCTTCGCAGAGATGAAGGCGAGGCCCTCCGGGCCGAGGTCTCCCGCCCGCGACAGATCGGCCGCGCCCGTACCGGCCTCAACCGACTCCTCCATCGAAACGGAGAAGTCACGATTGTTGATGTAGGTCACGAATGTGGCCGAGGCGGGGTCGGTGATGTCGTAGGCCATGATCCCGCCGACGCGCTCAAGTCCGATGAAGGCGTAGCTGCGACCGTCGATCTCGCCGATCGCGAGGTTCTCCGGCTCAGGGCCCTTGTCGTCGCTTCGGCCCTCCAGGTTGGACACACTGTGGTTGGAGTTGAAGAAGTCGGGGTTGGCCGCGGCCGTGATCTCCTCGAGCTGCTGACCCGAGTCGAAGACCTGCTCACCGCCGGTCGTCCAGATCGAGAACGAGCGGGCGCCGAAGGCGTAGAGCTCCTCGTAGCAGGTGCCTGCCTCGTTCAGGCCGTTCTCGGTGGTCACGTTCAGCCGGCCGAGGTCGGCGTCGCCAGTCAGGCCGGCCAGCGGGCTGTCCGCGCAAATCGGCAGGAGGCCATCCGCGCCCAGATCCTTCACCCGGGCACCCTCCGCGTAGTCGCCCCATTCGCGGGCGTCGCCCTCGTTGGCGGTGACCAGGTAGGTCTCGTCGTCGGCGGTGTATGCGGTGATTCCGTCGGGCATGTACATGCCCTTGAGACCCTCGTAGCTCTCGATGTTGAGGGTCGGCGCGCCCTTCGGATCGCGGTCCGAGGCGTCGATCCCGTTACCGTCCAAGCCGTGGTTTTTGAACCCGAGCGGCCAGATTTCGGTGATGTCGGCATCCGCGAGGCTCACGACGGCCACCGCGTTGGCCTCCTGCAGGGCGACGTAGGCGACCGCGCTCCCGGCGTCGATCGCGACATACTCGGGTTCGAGGTTCGCCGAGACCGGGTTGGCCCCCAACCTGGGCCCGAAGACGCGAACATCCTCCGGCAGGGTCTTGCCGCCGCCCGCCTCGAACGCGTGGAAGTCGGCGGCTCTGACCACCGATTGCTCCGGCGCGGTCACGCGCTTGGGCAGGGTGACGATGCTGACCGAACCCTCGGGGTCGACCGTGAAGTCCTCGTTGGGCTCCCCCTCGTTTGCGACGACGGCGTAGCGGCCGTCGGCCGAGATGCTGACCATGTCGGGGAGCGCGCCCACCCGCACGGCTCCCAGCACGGCCGCCTCGTCGGCGTTCGCGTCGAAGAAGACCAGCCAGCCGGCATCCGTCTTCACGTCTGATTCGATGGCGATCGCACCGAGCCCGTCCTCGCGGACCGCAACGGAGTTCGCGGTGGTTCCCGCCGGGATCACCGAACCGTCGTCGGCCGTGATGCCCTCCGCCGTGAGGTCGAAGATCTTGGTGGGGTCCGCGGGGTTCGCGGCGTCCAGCACGTCGACCGCGCCGGCCTGCGCGTTGACGACAAAGAGGCGCTCGCTGTCGGCGTGATAGGTGACGATCTCGGCGGCCGACGCGTCAAAGACGCCGGTCTCGTAGCGGCCGAGCACACTCAGCGTGAGCCCGGCGGCCTTTCGTGAGCGCGAGTCGCGCTCGTCGCCGTCGTCGGCGGATGCCGCCGGCACCATTGCCCCGGTTGCCAGGACGCCTCCGAGAGCGAGCGCCAAAACGGTGACCGACGCACGGCGGCGGCGGGGGCTGAGGCTGGGGCTGAGTGCGGGCATTCGAGGTCCTCCAGGGTCGTGCTTAACTGTTCCCCCTGTTTAGGGGCCGCAGATGGCGAACGGGTGAATTCCAGATGGCGGCGACGGGAACGACGGGATCAGGAGCGAGCGCTGAGGAATGCCCTGAGGCCGACCAGATCGTCGGTGTTGATGTGGTCGACTCCGGCCTCATAAAGCTGCGTCCAGACCGCGTCGCGCGCCGCACCGGCCACATCCGTCGTCGCCCAGAAGCGCACGCGGTAGCCCTTGTTGTGCGCGGTCTGCACGTACTCGTGCAGCTTCGCCCGCTCGGCCTCCGGCATTGCGCCTTCGCCGTTCCAGGTGAACAGCCTGGTCCAGTTCTCGCTGACCAGCGGCATGAGTGTGGCCGGGATGTCGCCGGCCAGATCGCCGGAGCGTCCGTCGTAGAAGCTGAACCGGTTCGTCTGGGCCCGCATCGTCGCCAGGGGTCGATTGCCGCTCACCACCGCGGTGACCGCTCCGCGTTTGGTCTTTCCGTCGGAGTAGCGAGTCATGATGCCGGAGCGTTCCGCGAGGGCTGCTTCGATCGCCGCGTACGTCGTCTCCGGCTCGGACTTGATGTCGATCAGCAGCTGCACGCTGCCGTTCCAACCGGGGTAGACGCTGCGGCCCTTCACCATCTCGTCCAGCGGGTCGAGGTAGAGGCTCTCGAGCGTGACGCCCGGCCGCACCCCCTCGAGGCTGTGCGCGACGAGAAGCTCCCCGCCGATCAGCCACACGTCGACCTCCACGCTGGTGAAGCCCTGCTCGAGGGCATCGAACAACGGGCGCTCGTGCTCGTAGTCGTTGTGGGCGTGCGCGGCCGCCAGCGGCTCGCCGAGCACGACGTCGACGCCGCGTGAGCGCGTAGCCGTGTGCTGCTGTGGCGGCGCCGCGGCGCCGGCGAGCGTCGCGAGGGCAAGGGCGGCCACGAGGACCGAAGTAATGGGTGCGAAACGGATGGGAGACTCCTTCTATTCTGAAAGGCGATGCCGCGCAGTGCCGCACCCCCCTTTTGGGAGCATGCCGAAGTCGCCCGGCAACCTCAAGCCGGCGCGGCAGTGTTCACCAGGGCGCCTTCCGCCCGCCGGCATCCGTTCACGGCGACGGATGCCGGCGGCCCCGACCTCGTGGATGCGGCAGTCAGTACTACCGGGAAGGAAACAGTGGACGCCAGACATGGCGGGCTATTCATGTGCATTAGTGCGCACATGTATTATTGGTACCCGAGCCACGAGGAGTGCTGCACCATGCTGTCGGTTCTGAAAAACCCCGTCTATCGGAAGCTGTTCACCGCCCAGGTGGTGGCCCTGCTCGGGACGGGTCTCTTGACGATCGCCCTGGGCCTGCTGGCCTTTGATCTCGCCGGATCCAAGGCGGGCGCCGTTCTCGGTACCGCCCTGACGATCAAGATGCTGGCCTATGTCGGTGTTGCGCCTGTCATTGCGGCTCTCGTTGAACGGCTCCCCAGGAAGGTCGTGCTGGTCGCTGCGGATATTGTCAGAGCCGCCGTGGCCTTGTCGCTGCCCTTCCTGACCGAGGTGTGGCAGATCTACGTCCTGGTTTTCGTGCTCCAGGCTGCTTCGGCCACCTTCACGCCGGCGTTCCAATCGGTGATCCCCGTCATCCTGCCGGATGAAAAGGCCTACACCAGGGCGTTGTCGCTCTCCCGACTTGCCTATGATCTAGAAGCCCTGGTCAGCCCTGCCCTTGCAGCCTTGCTGCTCACCGTCGTCAGCTACAACAACCTCTTCCTCGGCACTACTGCCGGATTCCTCGTCTCGGCATTGATGGTGGTCACGATCGCGTTGCCCACAGGCGAACAGGCTGCGGCGGTGGGAAGTGTCTGGCACAGGACCACACTTGGCGTCAGAATATTCGCTCGGACGCCCAGCCTGCGTTCACTGATGGTGTTGAATCTGACGGTCGGTGCATCGACGGCCCTGGTACTGGTGAATAGCGTCGTCTATGCCAGGGACACGTTCGGGCTTTCCAACTCCAGCCTGGCCCTGGCCCTGGCGTCCTATGGTGCGGGGTCGATGATCGTCGCCCTCAACGTCCCGCGGATACTGGACCGCACTGGCGACCGGACGTTGATGCTAACGGGCGCCTCCATCCTCACGGTCGGTCTGCTGCTGGCCATTCCGATGACGGTCGCGGCTGGTGCCTGGGCAGGGTCCTGGTGGTTCCTGCTCGCGTTATGGGCGCTGATGGGGGCCGGAAACGCCATGATCATCACTCCGTCGGCGCGCATACTCCGGCGGGCATCCACCGATCAAACTCGCAGTTATATCTTCACGGCTCAATTCTCTCTTTCGCACGCGGCCTTCCTGATCACATACCCGATCGCCGGGTGGCTAGGAGCCCTGGGACTGGTCTGGGCCGTCGTGGCACTGGCCATCATCGCCGCAGGCAGCATGATCGCCGCGCGGGTGATGTGGCCGGCACCTCAACTGGCACCCGAGCCCGTCGCAACCATGACAGGAGCCTGACCATGGTCGATAACCGCAGCCACACCTCCGCAATCACGGCAGATGACTCGAGACTCGCCACGGCGGCTGCCACCTTGAAAATGCTGGCCGAAAAGACCCGGCTTCACATTCTGTGGATCTTGACAACCGCGCCGGCGGACGTCAACTCGCTGACGAGAGCAACGGGTGCGTCGCGCACCGCCGTGAGCCAACACCTGGCCAAACTCAGGCTGGCCGGGCTCGTCGATGCGCACAGGGAAGACCGTCATGTGATCTATTCCCTCCGTGACGGCCACCTCAGCCGACTGGTTGCTGAGAGCTTGAGCCATGCTGACCACATTGCAACCGGAGAACCGCTTCACCCACCGGAAACCGACGGCGAACCGGCCAGACGAGGCGCCCACAGGTCGACAGCGTGATCGGTTTGTCGCCGCGCGCTCCCGACAAAAATCTCCAATTGGCCGTCGGTCCTAAAGTATGCAAGAATCTGCGTATAAACGTAGATATGCAGGTTTGTGGGCGAAACCCCGATAGGCACCACCACTTCGAAACGGACACCGCATCATGAACGCACGACAGTCACCCGCAAGCACACTCCCGTCGCTGATGACACGGCAGCGCTGGATCGAAGTCGCCCGAATCGTCTTCACGGGCATCATTTCTGTGCTGTTCTGGCAACAATTGGTGCCGGTCGCCGTATTGTGGGGTGCGGTCGCCATCGGGCTATACCCGCTGGCCAAGACCGGCTTGATCGAACTCATCCGCATACGCAAAATCGGGACCGAAATCTTCGTCACCGTCGCCACCCTGGTGGCGGTACTCGGTGGTGAACCGCTTGCCGGTGTGGTGTTGATGACCATCATTCTCATCGCCGAATTCATCGCCGAACTCAATACCGATCGAGCGCGTGCCTCGATAAAGGCGCTCATCGGTTCGGTCCCAGACACCGCTATCCTGCGCGACAAGGACGGCGACCGCTCGGTAGCCGTGGCCGAGCTGAAGATCGGTGACGTGGTCCTCGTACGGGCTGGCGAGAAGATTCCGGTCGACGGCCGGGTCGACGGCGGTAGCGCGGCCGTCGACGAGTCTCCGATTACGGGCGAGAGCATTCCGAAGGACAAAGAAGACGGCGATCACGTCTTTGCCGGGACGATTCTGGAATCGGGTGCTCTGGACATCCGGACCGAACAATTGGGCAACGACACGACCTTCGCCCGCATCATCGCGCTGGTTGAAGAGGCCGAAGAATCACAAGCCCCGGTTCAGAAACTCGCAGACAAAGTAGCTGCCTGGCTGATCCCCATCGTGTTCGTGTTCCTCATTGTGATCTTCCTGATCACCGGCGACGTGCGCCTGATCGTGACGCTTTTGATCTTCACGTCCCCCGCCGAGCTGGGGCTCGCCACGCCGCTGGTCATCATCGCGGCCATCTCCCGTGCCGCCCGCAACGGCGTGCTGGTGAAAGGCGGGATCTTCCTGGAATCACTCGCCAAGGTAGACACCATTGTCTTCGACAAAACAGGCACACTCACCGAAAATACGCCGCGGGTCACGCAGATCGAACTCCACGACACGACTCTCTCGGAACAGGACGTCCTGGCTCTCGCTGCAAGCGCCGACAGGCGGTCGGCTCACCCGCTCGCCAAAGCGATCGTCGACGCCGCCAGCCAGCGAGGAATCGCGATTTTCGAACCCACAACCTACGACCAGATACGCGCCCGCGGCGTGAAGGCCGAAATCAACAACCGGCACGTACTCGTGGGCAATCCCGCTCTGCTTCTCGAAAACAACGTAGCCGTCGACAGGGAAGAGAAATTCCCCGGCGAAACCCCTATCCACATTGCCGTCGACGGAAAACTGGCCGGCATCATTTACGTAGCGGATGCGGTGCGCGCCGAGGCACGAGAAACCATCGCTCAGCTCAAAGCCACCGGTGTCAAGCGCATCATCATGCTGACTGGAGACAACAAGGCAACGGGCAAGGCAATCGCCGACCAGCTGGGGATCGACGAAGTCCATGCCGAATTGCTACCGGAGGACAAGGTAAGCATCATCGACCGGCTGAAGAAGGAAGGCTCACGAGTTGCCATGGTTGGCGACGGCATCAACGATGCGCCCGCCCTGGCTCGCGCCGACGTCGGGATCGCGATGGGCGGCAGCGGGTCGCAGGCAGCGCTTGAAGCGGCGGACGTCGCCCTGATGTCCGACGACCTGCACAAGATCGTCGTGGCCAGATCCATCGCGCGCAGGGCCTACCGAACCATCCAGGAGAACTTGTTTGTCGGTGTTGGTGTTGTGCATGTGCTGGGGATCACAGCGGCCCTGCTCGGCCTCATTGGACCGATTCAAGCAGCCCTCTTGCACCTCGGACCCGACATCCTGGTCTTCGTCAACTCCATCAAGCTTCTGCATGTAAAAATTCCGAACGCCAGCAAGTGAAACCTGCGCGACGATCTCCTCCGCGACCGCACCCTCGCTACTGCGCAGCCGCCGCATTCGTGGCGGTGAACGGTGCGTAAGAGCGGGCGCCCTCGGCGATGTCCCGGTTGAGCCGGGTAAGCCGGGCGACGAGCTCGCCGGGGTTCTGTGCGGCCGACTTCGGCCAGCCGTACGCGGCGACGACGGCCTCGTCGAGACGCTTGTGCAGGGCGGCGAGGTCGGTGAAGCCGCCGTCGTCCATCAGGTTGTAGAGCCTGGTGAGCCCGATGTTGTGCTCGAGGCACAGCGCGCTCCTTCGGGCATACAGGGCAACGGATGCCGCGGCGACGGCCGCGCGCTGATCCGCCGTCACCGGGTCTGGCCAGGGGAACGTCTCGAACACCGTCGTCGGCGTGTACCGCAGACGCGTTTCGAGCGTGGAGGAGCGCGCCCACGCCCACGCGTCATGCGCGCGGGAAAGCAGGACGCCCATGCTGTAGTCGTCGTCGAAGGCGAAGACCATGTTCGCGTTGCTGGCGAGAGTCCACGTGTCTACCCAGGCGATGAGCATGCGCTTTCCGTGGGCTCCGACGGCCGCGTAACGGTCGAACGACGATGTAGCCTGACGTAATCCAACGCGCGGCTCACCAAAGAGCCACCAATTCCTACGGTGCCCTTCGCGGCGAACCGTGTCCCGGAATGGTTTCACCTCATTGCGCACGATCGAAAGCGCCGCAGGGTACTTCGCTGCATTTTCAAGCGGTCGCTGAGCGAAATCGATGATCCATCTGCTTGGCGCTTGGTCTGGGAAATCAGCGAGATCACTCGCCGTCAAATACGGGCGCACGACATCCCGGTACTTGACAGTTTGATTTGCGAGAAGTACCGACGCCACCGTGGGGGGCACGACAAATCCAGAGCCAACGGGTATCGGGCCCTGGAAGCACCTGCTCTTGTTCGCACCGAGCGCAACCGGCGCCCACTCCCCGCCGGTCCCGGCCGTCAGCGACGAGGTGATCCCGTCCACCCGCACGCCATCCAACTCGAACTCCGCGGGCGCGGCATCCGGCTGTTTGACCCAGTTCACGATGCTCACATGCACCTTGGCGTCGCCCGGCCATTTCTGCGTGGAAACGGCATCCGTGATCACGCCGCCCGTCGCGACGATGTAGTTGAGCGAGGCCTCGCGCCCGCGGTTCTGCGTGATCGAGTTGGTGCCGACGAGCCCGGCCCGCTGACCCGGCTTCAGCTGCTCCTGCGCACGACGGAACCAATAGACGCAGAGGTCGCGCACGCCCACGCCGAAGCTCTTTCCGAGCCACTCGACGTACGGCCCGCCGAGACCCGCCCGCAGCAACTGCGACCCGAGGAACGGCGGGTTGCCGATGATCGCATCGACGTCGGGCCAGTCGGTTCGGAGCGCATCGGCGGCGCGGATGCCAGAGAGGTCGACGAGCGGGAGCACCGGCTCGGCCTCGCCGTAGCGCTCGATCATCTGCCGATGGCCCATCCACAGTGTGACGCGCGCGATGAGCACGGCGATGCGTTCGATTTCGATTCCCTTGATGTTTGCGAGCGGGTAGTACGGCAGCGGGCCGGCGGGAACGGGCGCGCCCGTCTCCTGCGCGAGTCGGCTCATCCGCTGCTTGAGCTCGTGTTCAAGGCCACGCAGCTCGCGGTAGGCGACGTAGAGGAAGTTGCCGCAACCGCAGGCGGGGTCGAGCACCGTGAACGCGCAGAGCTCGTCGAGCAGCGAACGCGCCTCTCCGGCGGTCGCGGCGGCGTCGATGCGTTCGCGCCACGGGCGCACGATCGTGGGCGTGACAATCTTCATGATGTCGGCCTCGTGCGTGTAGTGCGCGCCGAGTTCGCCGCGACGCTCGTCGCCGAGCACGCCCTCCATGAGAGAGCCGAAGATGGTGGGGTTCACCTCGCGCCAGTTGAACTCGGCCGCATCCCGCAGGTGCACAAGCTCATCGCGGTTGAGGTAGACCGCGGCGGGCTTGGCGAAGAGTTCACCGTTCACGTAGCGGGTTCCCGCGTACCGGCCCTTGCGGTTGTGGTTGCCCTTCTGGTTGAGCAGGGTGAACAGGTAGCCGATGTCGCGGGCCGAGTCCGGGTCTTTCTCGGCCAGCAGACCGTCGACCGTGTTCTGCAGCGGATACCCCTCGAGCATGCCGAGGTCTTCGGCGAAGAGACACCAGACCAGTTGCATCGTGAAGCGCTGGATCTCGTCGATCGGCGCGGCCGAGCGGTCGGCCATCGAGGTGTACAGCTCGGCGATGTGCCGCGCGGCATCCTTCGTCAGTTCGCGGCGGTGTTCGGAAAAAACCGGGTCGATGCTGTCCGACTGCAGGAACAGCAGCGCGTCGTAGTGGTCGGGCAGTTCGTCGATGCCGAAGCGGATGCGCGGCTCGTTGGGGAAACGACCCGGCTCCCACACCTCGAACTCGCGGAAGTTGCAGGTGACCACCCAGCGTGCGGCCTGGATGTTCTCCTTCGAGTTCGAGGACTCCTGCCAGTAGCGGATGCGCTGGTCTTTCGCCTTCTCGAGGGCGACGTTCGGGCCCTTCATCTCTACGATGAGGGTGCCCGGCCAGTGCAGGTCCATGAAGCCCGCCGACGACCTGAAGTCTTCGAAGAGCGCGCCGACGGCGGTGCGATCCGAGCCGTAGGCGTCGAAGAGTTCGTTGAGGAAGGTCTGCGCCTCGGCCTTCTCGGTGCCCGCGTAGCCCGACCATTTCTTGACGAACTTGTCAAGTGCCGCCTGGATCTCGAGGCCGCTACGCACGGGCCACCGCGCCGGCGCAGGCCACCCTGCTCCGGCCGACCGGGGAACCTGGCCGCACTAGATCAGCCGCACGGCGTCGCCGGCGTAGTACGTGTCTTGCAGCAGCCGCTTGTGGGTGCGGGCGAGGTCTTCGATGGCGTCAACCAGGGCGAGCTCGACGTTCTGGCTCCCGCCGGACTTCTTGACCAGCGCGAGCGCCTTCTTGGCACGGGAGAGGGTGTGCTCCAGGTTGAGCAGCACGTCGGAGATCTCCCCCATCGCCTGCTCCTGTGCGACCTGGTGCGCGGTGCGGCCGTCGGCGTGCTCCGCGTTCGATTTCGCGCCCATTCCAGCCCCTCAGCTTCCGTCAGTTCGTGGTTTCCAGACTACCCGGGGGCTGCGACATCCCTTCGACGGTGGCCCCTGTTTCGAAGAGTCGGCACCGGAGGCGGGTTGGGGAGGAGCCGCCTGCCCACCACCGACCGTGCGCGCTTGACGCCGGAGCTAGTCCAGCCACAGGCGTTCGGTGGCTGGCCTTTGTCCGAGCGGTGGAGTCCAACGGCGCCGTGCGGGCTCGACGTCAGCCTCCGATCTCGCTGAAGAACGACCGGAGGTCGTCGGACACCAACTGCGGCGCCTCGGCGGAGGCGAAATGGCCGCCTCGCTTCACCTACGACCGCGTTTTCGACTCGGAGCTCCGCCGTGGGCGTTGAGCCCCGCTTCGACGAAGCGATCCACGCGCCCAACCGGCTACGCGTGTGCGGCCTCCTGCGCTCAGTTGCCAGCGCCGACTTCGCGACTATCCGCACAACGCTTGAACTCTCTGACGTGAGTCTCTCGAAAACGCTGCGAACCCTGGTGGAGGTGGGGTACGTCAGGACCGTCAAAGTTGCCTCGCCCGCCCGCCCGGACCGACGCACGACGTACCACCACTGTCAGCCTCACCCCACTCGGCCAACACACCTTCGACGCGCACCTCAACGCGCTTCGCAACCTCGCCAAGCCACAAGCGAGCAGCGTCTCCGCCTCATCGTCTCGCTGAGGGTGGTTGGAAGGCGATGCTCTGGGTGGTGAGAATTCGCCCTGACTGCGCCGTGCGCGTTTCCTACGATGATTTTGGCGATGGCCTCCAGTGAGCCAAGAGCATCCGTTAGAGCTCCTTCAAAGTCTTCGGGGGACGGTTCTGAGTTTCGTCAGGGCCTTCGTCATCCGGCGTCGCTGACGGGTTCACAACGCGACGTTCACCCAAAACGCTGGCCGCCGTGGTGTCTGTGGATATCCTGATCTCCCAGCACCCAGGATGGTCGAAGTCGAACCCGGTTCCCCACTCGTCACCGGGGCGTTCGTAGTTGCTGGATGCGTGTGGAACCGGACCCCACGAGAGCTGGCCGGGCGATACTACGACGCAGCTTGGGGCCGCAGGATGGACTCCCTGCGCCGCAGAGGAGCGCAACGATGGCCGCACACCGTTCCCCTTGCGACGCAGAGCACTTCCCGACCTCACCCTACAGTGGTACGCTATCAGGTACTACTAGTAGGAGGCGATCATGTCGGCGATCACCGCGACGGAAGCACGCAGGAGCCTATTCGGGCTCATCCAACAGGTCAATGACGACCACATCGCTGTCGAGGTCGTATCCCGGCACGGAAACGCGGTCATCCTGTCGAAGGAGGACTACGACGCGATGACCGAGACGGCCTACCTGCTGAGGAGCCCCGCCAATGCCGAGCGGTTGCTCACCGCGATCGAGCGCGCCCGGCGTGGCGAGTTCGAGCAGCACGACCTCTTCGACGCGTGAGGCGAACGATCGCCTTCGACCCGAATGGGTGGGAGGACTACGTCTACTGGCAGACTCAGGACCGTAAGACTCTCAAGCGAATCAACCAGCTGATTACCGACGCACTCCGCGATCCGTTCGCTGGCATCGGCAAACCCGAGGCCCTTAAGCACATCCTCTCCGGCGCGTGGTCCCGCCGCATCGACGATACGAACCGCTTGGTCTATTTCGTCACGGACGACCACATCGTCATCCTGCAGGCCCGCGAACATTACTGACCCGAGGTCCACGCTTCCCGCAAAGGGCTCGGCTTACAGGCACGTGTGCAGCCATTGGGTCAATGTGGACGGGGTGTGCTGTTGCGGTGAGTTCTTGGCCGAGGTGGCCATAGGAGGTGACACCGAGATAACATGTACATGACGTACTCAGCGTACGTTCGCACGCGCGGCTTTACCTGCGCAGGACGGTTGAAATGCCACTCGTCGCCGATTACAGGTCCTTTACAGACACGCGCTCACATCTCAAGGAAGTGTTCGATGCGGTACCCGGCCTCGACCCGCGAGGACCACGACGATTTCTGCGTGGTGGAGAAGTAGCAGCTCGTGCGCGGGGCATCAGGACAGCCTGTCCGGCATCACCGCACCTATGAGTTGGCGCTCTGGGACGGGCAAATCCTCCGCACAAGAATCTCCAGACCCGTCGACAGGTCGACGTACTCTGCCGGGATGTGGACCCACATCCTGCGCGGCGGAAGCGGCGCAGCTGCTCTCCGAGAAGATGGCCGAGCGCTACGGCCACCCACGCAGTTCGTGAGTGATTCGACAGCTACTGGACTGATGAGCCTGAGCCCGACCGACCGTCCAGCGAGGGAGCCGACGGGGCAGCCGGCGCCGCGGCATCCGTTCGCATCGAGCCCCGCCGACGCCCGGTACTGTCGAGGGATGAGCGAACCCACACACGATGTCGTGATTGTCGGCGGCGGACACAACGGCCTGACCGCCGCGGCCTACCTCGCCCTCGCCGGGAAGAGCGTGATCCTGCTCGAGCGTGACGACCACGTCGGCGGCGCGGCCATCTCCGCCGAGGCGTTCCCCGGCGTCGACGCGCGCCTCTCCCGCTACTCCTACCTGGTCAGCCTTCTCCCGCAGCGGATCATCGACGAACTGGGCCTGTCGATCGAGCTCGCCCGGCGCCGCTATTCCTCGTACACGCCGAACCCCGCCGACACCACCGGCGGCCTGCTGGTCGACCGCGGTGACGACGCCGCCACCCGCACGAGCTTCGACCGGGTCGGCGCCGGCGACGACTTCGAACCCTGGAACGCGTTCTACCGCGACACGGAGACCCTCGCCATGGCCCTCTTCCCCACGGTCTGCGAGCCGCTGCCGACCCGCTCGGAGGCGCGGCGGCTGGTCGGGGACGACAAGGTCTGGGACCAGTTCATCGAGCGCCCGCTCGGCACGGCCATCACCGAACGCTTCGCGAACGACCTGGTGCGCGGGGTCGTCGCCACCGACGGCCTGATCGGCACGTTCACGTCGTTGAACGATCTCTCCCTCGATGCCAACCGTTGTTTCCTCTACCACGTCATCGGGAACGAAACCGGGGACTGGGACGTGCCGATCGGCGGGATGGGCGCCGTCACCGGCGCGCTCGAGAACGCGGCCCGCCAGGCCGGCACCCGCATCGTCACCGGTGCGCAGGTCACCTCGGTCAGCCCCGACGGCGAGGTGCGGTACCGCCGCGGCGACGTGGAACGCGTCGTCGTCGGCCGACACGTGCTCTCGGGCGTCGCCCCCTGGGTCCTTCAGGGGCTCCTGGCCGCCGCGGCAGGCAACGGGCCGGACTCGGCGCCCGTTCCCTCGCCGGCTCCGGCCATCGAGAAGCCGGAGGGCGCCCAGGTCAAGGTGAACCTGCTGCTCACCCGGCTGCCGAGACTGCGCGACCCGTCGGTCTCTCCCGAGGCCGCGTTCGGCGGCACCTTCCACATCAACGAGACCTTCAGCCAGCTCGAGGGCGCCTGGGACCAGTCGGTCCGCGGGGTGATCCCCGATCTGCTGCCCTGCGAGATCTACTGCCACTCGCTGACCGACCCGAGCATCCTCTCGCCCGAGCTCGTCGCTGCCGGCGCGCAGACCCTCACCGTATTCGGACTGCACGCGCCGAACCGCTGGCTGAGCGACGAGAACAACGACGCCACCAGGGCCAGGCTCCAGGCGGCCGTGCTGGCCTCGCTCAATTCGGTGCTCGCCGAGCCGATCGAGGACCTGCTGCTGACGGATGCCGAGGGAAACCCCTGCGTCGAGACGAAGACCACGCTCGACCTCGAGCACGCCCTCAATCTGCCGGGCGGCAACATCTTCCACGGCCCCCTGGACTGGCCGTTCCTCGACGACGACGAGCCGAAGGACACCCCCGCCGAGCGCTGGGGCGTCGCCACCGCGCACCCGCGAATCCTGATCTGCGGTGCGGGTGCGCGGCGCGGCGGCGGGGTGAGCGGAATCGGCGGGCACAACGCCGCCATGGCGGTGCTCGAGGACGCCTGACCGCTCCGCAGCCACACCGCGTCGGGTCGCCGCTGGCAAGTGACCAGAGAAGGGCATAGCGTGGTAGGTGAGGCCCGTGCCTCACTCACCGTGGAGGTTCCCATGTCAGCCAAGCCAACCGGACGCCTCGCCCATCGCGAGGACGGGCTTTATCTCATGCTCGACCGGCTCTTCACCGCGCCGATCGACGACGTGTGGGCGAGCCTGAGCCGACCCGGCGGCCTCGCCGGCTGGATCGGCACCTACACGGGCTCCCCTGAGACGGGCGCCGTGCGCTTCCGCCTCGACGAGCCTGACGCCGAGTGGGAGTACGTCAGCATCCTCAAATGCATCCCTCCGAAGCGGTTCACCGTCAACATCGGCGAGGGCGACGCAGCCCGGCACGTAATCCTTCACCTCGTCGAGGGTGCGGGGATGACCACCCTCACGTTCGGACAGCGGTTGCACAGCGCCGCGGACGCCGAGACCGTCGGCCCGTACTGGGACTACTACTTCGACCGGCTGGTCGCCGCCCGGCACGGAAAGCCGCTCCCCGACCGCGCGCACTACCACCCGCACGCCGAGTACTACCGGGAGCTCGTCGTTCCGAAGCGGGCCGCCGAACCGATCCACTGACCGGCGTGGCCACTGGCCGGCGAGGCTACTCCCAGATGCTGGGGGCGGCCGCGCGGGTCGCCGGCATCGCGACATCCGTGCTCCACTCCAGCAGCCAGTGCGGAACGGTGACGGATGCCGGCACCGCCCCGACCGCGTCGGTGAGCTCGTCGATCGTGACGACTCCGCCGCCGCGTTTGAGGAATCGCCCTCGGATGAAGCCCTGGGCGTAGACCTCAGGTGCGCCGTCGGCATCCGGTCGCACGAAGCGCTGCTCCACGTAGACAGCCTTCTCGTCGAAGCCGAGGATGCGCGACTCCACGGTGAAGCGCTGGCCCAGGGTCAGGGATTTCCGAAAGCTGATGGTCTCCGAGACGACGACGGGGTACCAGCCCCTGGCGAGGAAGATCGCCCAGATTCCGGTGCGGTGCAGCATGTCGAAGCGCGCGATGTCCATGATCGACAGGTACACCCCGTTGTTCATGTGACGCAGGATGTCCTGGTCGGTCGGCAGGGTGATGAACCGGGTGCGGGCGACGTCGTAGTGGCCGAGCCGGGGGCCGAAGCGGGACAGCAGACTGTGGAGGAGGGTTCGCCAGAGCATATGCACCCTGCGATGGTAGCCCGCCCCGGCGGCGGCTAGCATTCGTCTATGGTTCCGTTGCCCAATCTGCTGACGTTCGCGCTGGCCTCCATCGCGTTGATTGCGCTGCCCGGACCGACCGTTTTGTTCGTGATCGGGCGGTCGCTGGCGCTCGGCCGCATCGGCGGTTTCCTCAGCGTGCTCGGCAACGCACTCGGAATGGTGCCCGTGATCGCCGCCGTCGCGCTCGGCCTCGGGGCCGTCGTCACCCAGTCCGTGGTGGTGTTCACCGTGATCAAGTTCGTCGGCGCCGCCTACATCGTCTACCTGGGCGTACACGCCATCCGGCACCGCCGCGCGGTGGCGAGAGACATCGGCGTCAGCGGCGCCCGCAAGTCCAACTGGCGCCTGCTGGCGGAGGGGTCGGTCGTCGGCATCAGCAACCCCAAATCGATTGTCTTCTTCGTCGCGGTGCTGCCGCAGTTCGTCGACTACCGGGCCGGTGCGGTGCAACTGCAACTGATGACCCTCGGCGTGCTGTTCGTGTTCCTGGCGCTGCTCGGCGACAGCATCTGGGCGTTGGCGGCTGGTTCGGCCAGGGCGTGGTTCGCGAAATCGCCCCGGCGGATGGAAAGCCTCTCGGCGACCGGCGGAGTCATGATGATCGGCCTCGGCGGCGTGCTCGCGGCCACCGGCGCCCAGTCCTGAGGTCGCCGCGGCGCGGTGCTGGTTCGGCGCTCGGCTCAGGCCGCGGCGGCGATGGTCAGTGCGCCGCCGGGAGGGTGACGGCGGCGGCCGGCAGCGCGGCGACCCGGCGCACGAAGGCTCCGAGGCGGCGGTAGACCTCCTGTGACTCCGGGTGCCGGGAATCCTGCTGCCAGGTGTGGTGGGTGTTCGCCTGGCCGCGCTCGTAGATCAGCGTGTCAACGGAGATCGACCGGCGACGCAGCGCGGCGATGAAATTGAGGTTGGCCCGGTAGAAGTAGTCCCGCTCCGAGGTGGTCACGAAGACAGGCGGGAACCCGCTGTCGAGCCACTCGATCGGGGACATGAACCGGGCCGCGGCGCGCAGCACGAGCCCGCGGCCGCGCTCGGGCAGCAGCATCCGCAGAAAATTGAGGCTCAGCACGAAGCCGCGCTCGAAGAGCACCGAGACATCCGCGATGCTGCAATGCTGCACGAGGCCGCGCAGGTTCTCCGGTTCGACCTGCGGGCGGATTCCGTAGTAGGAGGCCAGCCTGGGTTCGTAGGCGGAGGCGGCGAGGAGCGCGGCGATGTGCCCGCCGGCCGAATCGCCGCCGAGCACGATCCGGGTCGGGTCGCCGCCGAAGCGTTCGATGTTGCGCGCCACCCAGTCGAGCACCTCGTTGGCGTCCTCGAGCATGTGCTTGAGCTGGAAGTGGGTGGCCATCCTGTAGTTCGCGTTGACCACGATCATGCCGTCGGCGGCCTGGCTCGCGCAGTACTTGGTCAGCGGCGCCTTGTCGCCCGAGGTCCAGCCGCCACCGTGGAAGTAGATGTACACCGGGAGCGGTTCGGGCGCGTCGTGCGGCACCATCACGTCGAGGCGGTGATCACGGATGCCGTCGCCGGCATAGTCGAGGTCGAGATGGTAGTCCACGGAGTCGATCGGCTCGGCGTTGAACTTGTGCAGCTCACCGGGCAGGATGCGGTGCATCAGTGCCCGCCAGACCCAGACCGGGACGCGGGAAAGCGCGGTCTCCTTGTGCGGTTTCGGCTTCCTCGGTGTTCGCTGCGTTGCGCCGGATGTGGGAGGTGCGTCGGTGCCGACCGCTGGACGTGTGTTCGTCATGCGAGGGAGCGGTGGGTCTGGATCACCAGTTGACTGTACGACGCCCGACCGTGAGCAAGCTGAGAACGCCTCATCTTCCGGTGCTGCGCCCGCCCCGGTGATTGAGCCTGTCGAAATCACCTCCCCGACGTGGTCTCGACAGGCTCGACCACCGGCGGGCTCGACCACCGGCGAGGCTCGACCACCCCGGTGATTGAGCTCGTCGAAATCACCTCCCCAACGTGGTCTCGACAGGCTCGACCACCGACAGGCTCGACCACCGGCGGGCTCGACCACCGGCGGGGCTCGACCACCGACGGGGCTCGACCACCGGCGGGGCTCGACCACCGACGGGGCTCGACCGGCCGCGATTGAGAAGCCGGAGCGCACAATGACATCCGCGTCCCCTGTTGGACAGGTCACTCGCCGCGGGTGGAGGCTGGGCAGATGGACTACACACAACTCGGCCGTTCCGGCCTCGCGGTCTCCCGCCTCTGCCTCGGCACCATGAACTTCGGCCACTGGACTCCTGAGGCCGACGCGCACGCCATCATGGACTCCGCCCGCGGCTACGGCATCAACTTCTTCGACACCGCCAACGTCTACGGTGACAGCACCGGCAAGGGCGGCACGGAGAAGATCATCGGCAACTGGTTCGCCCAGGGCGGTGCGCGCCGGGAGGGAACCGTGCTCGCGACCAAGCTCTACGGCGACATGAGCGGCCTGCCCAACGAGGGCAAACTCTCGGCGCTCAACATCCGGCGCGCCCTCGACGCGAGCCTGGCCCGGCTGCAGACCGACTACATCGACATCTACCAGTTCCACCACGTGGACCGGAACACCCCCTGGGACGAGATCTGGCAGGCGATGGAGACGGCCGTCACGCAGGGCAAGATCCTCTACGCCGGCAGCAGCAACTTCGCCGGCTGGCACATCGCCACCGCGCAGGCCGAAGCGAAGCGGCGCAACTTCACCGGGCTGGTCAGCGAACAGTCGATCTACAACCTGTTGACGCGCGACATCGAACTCGAGGTCATCCCCTCCGCGGTGAGCAACGGCCTGGGCATCATCCCCTGGTCGCCCCTGCAGGGAGGGCTGCTCGGCGGGGTGCTCCGCAAGGAGAACGAAGGCAGACGCCGCCTCGAGGGCAAGGTCGGCGAACAGCTCGAGAAGCACCGCACCGCGATCGGGCAGTACGAGGACTTCTGCGCCGAGCTCGGCCACGAGCCCGGCGATGTCGGCCTGGCCTGGCTGTTGCACCAGCCGGCGGTCACCGCCCCGATCGTGGGTCCGCGCACCCAGGGCCAGCTGGACGCCGCCGTGCGCGCGCTCACGGTGAGCCTCGACGCGGCGGCTCTGGCCCGGCTGGACGAGATCTTCCCGGGCCGGAAGCCGGCACCGGAGCACTACGCATGGTAACGCCGGCCGGTCAGCCGGGGATTGACGGACTCATGAAGACCAGGCTCATCGCCCAGCGCGAGGTCGGCGCGATCGGGCTCGGCGGCATGCCCATGTCCATCGAGGGCCGACCGGACACCGCACGCTCCGTGGCCACGATCCACGCGGCCCTCGAGGCGGGAGTCACCCTCTTCGACACCGCGGATGCCTACCACGTGCACAGTGACGAGGTCGGCCACAACGAAACCTTGATCGCCGGCGCCATCGCATCGTGGGGCGGCGACACGTCGACCGTGCTGGTGGCCACCAAGGGCGGGCACGTCCGGCCCGGCGACGGCACCTGGACGCTGGACGGCCGGCCGGAGCACCTCAAGCTGGCCGCCGAGGCCTCGCTGAAACGCCTCGGCGGCGATGCGATCGGGCTGTACCAGTTCCACCGGCCCGACCCGGCCGTGCCGTACGCCGACTCGATCGGCGCCCTGCGCGATCTGCTCGACGCCGGCACGATCGAGCTGGCCGGCATCTCCAACGCGAACCCGGAGCAGATCCTGCTGGCCAGGGAGATCCTGGGTGGGCGTCTCGCCTCGGTGCAGAACCAGTTCTCGCCGGCCTTCCGCAGCAGCGAGGCCGAACTGCGGCTCTGCGACGAGCTCGGCATCGCGTTCATCCCCTGGCGGCCGCTGGGCGGCATCCAGTCTGCGGCATCACTCGGCGACCGGTTCCCCGCGTTCCAGGCGGTCGCGGCCGTGCACGGGGTGAGCCCGCAGGTGGTCTGCCTCGCCTGGCATCTCGCGAAGTCATCCCACGTCATCCCGATCCCGGGCGCGTCCCGCCCGGAGAGCATCCGGGATTCGGTTCAGGCGGCCGAATTCACGCTCACGCCGGAGGAATCGGCGTCGCTCGACGCCGCCTGAGCGGGCACCCGGGTGAGCAGCTGGTCGAGGAACGCCGTGGCGGCCGGGCTCGGTCCGTCCGCCACAGCCACCGCGACGTGCCACTGCGGCATGCCCGCGTGCAGCGCCACCGCGCGCAAAGCGTCGGGGCGTTTCTCCGCGAAGCTCTCCGGCACGATCGCGATCCCGAGGTTGTGGCCGACCAGGTCGAGCAGCGGGTGCACGTCATTGACCTCGAGGGTGGCCCGGTAGTCGAACCCGGCGGCGGCGAAGGCGCGCCGGGTCAGCACGTGCGCGCCCCAGCCGGCCTGGAAGCCGACGAGCGGCTCGGTGCGCAGGGAGTCCATCTCGATCCCGGCACTGGTGGCGAGCGGATGCCCGGGGTGGCAGAGCACGATCAGGTTCTGCGTGCTCAACCGAAGCAGCCGCACCCCGGGCGGGGTGTCGCCGGTCTCGACCACCAGCGCGACATCGGTCTGCCCGCTGGCGACGCTCTCGGCGAGGTCGACGGAGCCGGCGTAGCGCAACCGGATCTCGACGCCGGGGTTCAGCCGGCGGAACTCCGCCAGTTCGGCCGGCAGGTCGACCGACCCGAGGCACGGTTCGGCGCCCACCGTGAGGGTGCCGCGCATCAGTCCGCGCACCGCGGCCACCGCGTTCCGGGCGGCCGAGGCGCTGGCCAGGGTGCGCACGGCATCCGTCAGCAGCGCCCGGCCGGCCGCGGTCAGCTCGACCCGCCTGGTGCTGCGGATGAACAGGGACGTGCCCAATTCGATCTCGAGCGCCCGGATGGACGCCGACAGGCCCGACTGCGAGATCTGCAGGAGCTTCGCGGCCCGGGTGAAGTGGCGTTCCTCGGCCACGGCGACGAAGTGTTCAAGCTGGCGCAATTCCATTCAGCGATTCTAGTGCTGGATGGCCGTGTTTCCAGGAGCCGTCCGTGTTGCCCGTACCCAGCCCATTGAGATTCCGCCGAGATGCGAGGGGCCGACTCGAGGGAGAACCAGGCGGCCGGTAAAATGGGCCGATGGCCATCCCGAAGATCCTGCTCTATTACGTCTTCACCCCCCTGGCCGACCCCGACGCCGTGCGGCTCTGGCAGCGGGACCTCTGCGAATCGCTGGGCATCCGCGGCCGGATCCTGATCTCGGGCCAGGGGCTGAACGGCACGATCGGCGGCGACCTCGCCGCTCTCAAGCGCTATGTCCGGAAGACCCGCGACTACCCGGCGTTCACACGGATCGAGTTCAAGTGGAGCAACGGGAGCGCGCTGGACCCGGCCGGACTCAGCCTCGACTTCCCCCGCCTGGTCGTGAAGGTGCGGGACGAGATCGTGAGCTTCGGAGCGCCGGGGGAACTCCGGGTCGACTCTGACGGAGTCGTCGGCGGCGGCGAGAAGTTGAGCCCGGCCGAACTGCATTCGCTGGTCGCCGAGCGCGGCGACGACGTCGTCTTCTTCGACGGGCGCAACGCGTTCGAGGCGGAGATCGGCCGGTTCCGGAACGCGGTCGTGCCCGGAGTCGCCAACACGCGCGAGTTCGTCGCCGAACTCGACAGCGGCAGGTACGACCATCTCAAGGGCAAGCCGGTCGTCACCTACTGCACCGGCGGCATCCGCTGCGAGGTGCTCAGCGGCCTGATGAAGGACCGCGGCTTCACCGAGGTGTACCAGCTCGACGGCGGCGTCGTGCGCTACGGCGAGGCGTTCGGCGACGACGGCCTGTGGGACGGGTCTCTCTACGTCTTCGACCAGCGGATGTCCGTGGACTTCAGCGACCACACCGCGGTACTCGGCCACTGCCAGGCCTGCGGCGAGCCGACGAAGAACATGCTCAACTGCCGGGACGTCTCCTGCCGGGAACAACTCGTCGTCTGCCCGGCCTGCGCCGGGCGGGACGGCCCGGCCTGCGCCGGGCACGCTGCGCCACCGCGCTGACCGGCAGGGCAGGGCATAGTCTGGGGTCAAATCGAAAAGGCAGGGGGGGCGCGGATGCCAGTCGGAGCGGTGATCGAGTTCAGCAACATCACCAAACGGTTCGGTGACGTCACCGCGGTGGACGATCTGTCCTTCACCGTCGAGCCCGGTCGGGTCACCGGCTTCCTCGGCCCCAATGGCGCGGGCAAGACCACGACCCTGCGGATGCTGCTCGGCCTGGTCAGCCCCAGCTCCGGCACCGCCACGTTCGGCGGCCTGCGCTATCACGATCTGCCGCACCCACTGGCGACCGTGGGCGCCGCCCTCGAGGCCGCCAGCTTCCATCCGGGCCGCACCGCCCGGAACCACCTGGCGATCTGCGCGACCGCGGCCGGACTGCCCTCGGCGCGGGTCGCGGAGGTGCTGCACCTCGTCGGTCTGGCCGAGCATGGCGGCCAGCGCGCCGGCGTCTACTCGCTGGGCATGCGCCAGCGCCTGGGCCTGGCCTGCACGCTGCTCGGCGACCCGGGCGTGCTGGTGCTCGACGAACCGATCAACGGCCTCGACCCCGAGGGCATCAAGTGGATCCGCGGCTTCCTGCGCGACATGGCGGCCGAGGGCCGCACCGTCCTGGTCAGCTCCCATCTGCTCAGCGAGGTCCAGCAGAGCGTCGACGACGTGATCATCATCGCCAAGGGCAGGCTGGTGCACCGCGGACCGCTGTCCAGCCTGGAAACCCAGGTGGCGCCGCAGGTGGTCGTGGACTCCCCCGATCGCGCCGCCCTCGCGAGCGCCCTCAGCCAGGCCGGCGTCGCCTTCTCCCCGGGGCGTACCGGGCTGCTGGCCGCGGCCACGGACCCGGCAACGATCGGCCACATCGCCTTCACCGCGGGTGTGGAGGTGAGCGCCCTGCACCGTCAGAAGAAGGGTCTGGAGGACGCGTTCCTCGCTCTCGTGGACGGAGGCGACTCGCTGTGACCATGCTGCTGCGCGCCATCAGGGCCGAGTTCGCCAAGCTGCTCACCACCCGCATCTGGTGGATCCTCGCCGCCGTCCTCTTCGGCTACATCGGCATGCTCTCGGGCGGCCTGGCCGCGCTGTTCGCCGGAATCCAGAGCGGGGCGATCGATCCGAGCGCGGCCGGCACCGGCACCGGCACCCAGGGCACCCCGCCCCTCGGCAGCCTGCCCCCGCTGGTCTACAGTTTCGCCTCCTCCGTCGGGTATGTCTTCCCTGTGCTGCTCGGGGCGCTCGCGACCACCGGCGAATTCCGGCACCAGACCCTCACGCCCACCTTCCTCGCCAACCCGCGGCGGGCGCAGGTGCTCGGCGCGAAGGTGATCACCCTCTTCCTCGCCGGAGCCGCGTTCGGGGCCATCGCACTGCTGGCGTCCGTCGGCATCGGCGCCCTCGTCATCAACGCGTTCGGGGTGGACACCCTCCTCGGCGACAGCGCCACCTGGTCCCTGATCGGCCGCACCGTGATCGCCATGGCGCTGTGGGCGGCCGTCGGCGTCGGCCTCGGCGTGCTCGTCCCCAGCCAGGTCGCCTCGATCGTGATTGTGCTCGCGTTCACCCAGTTCGTCGAGCCGCTGCTGCGCTTTGCCTCGATGTTCACCGAGGCCACCGCCGGGATCGCCACGTTCCTGCCGGGGGCAGCATCGGATGCGCTGGTCGGCGCGAGCATCTTCACCATGGCCGGCCCGGTCGGCGGGGCGACGTCCACCCTCGACTGGTGGCAGGGCGGCCTGGTGCTCCTCGCGTACGCGGCGGCCGCCACCGTCGGCGGTTACTTCGTCAGCTGGCGCCGCGACGTCACGTGATCCCGGCGCCTCCTGCCGGCGCCCCGTGACCGCGCCGCCGCCTGGGCGGCGCGTAGGCTCGACCCATGGGCATTGAGACGCAGTTCCGCGCAATCGTCGTCGACCGCACCGAAGACGCGGAGGGCAAGAAGACGCAGAGCTCGGCGCTCCGCCTGATCGATGACGGGTTCCTGATGCCCGGCGACGTGACCATCGCCGTCGACTACTCCGGCATCAACTACAAGGACGGCCTCGCCCTGATGGGTCGCCCCGGCGTCGTGCGGGTCTGGCCGCTGATCGCCGGGATCGACGTGGTCGGCACGGTCGAGTCAAGCACCGACCCGCGCTGGGGCGCCGGGGATCGCGTCATCCTGAACGGCGCGGGCCTGGGTGAAACCCACCACGGCGGACTCGCCGAGCGGGCCAGGGTGAGCGGCGCATCCCTCGTGAGGCTGCCGGCCGGCATCAGTGCGAAGCGCGCGGCCGCGATCGGCACCGCCGGGTTCACGGCCATGCTCTCCGTGCTGGCGCTCGAGCGGGGCGGCATCACGCCCGACTCGGGAGACGTCCTCGTCACCGGCGCCGCCGGCGGCGTCGGGTCGATTGCGATCGCCCTGCTGGCCGCCCGCGGTTACCAGGTGCACGCCTCCACCGGCCGGGCCGACGAACTCGGCGGCTACCTGCGGGGCCTGGGCGCCGCCGGCCTGGTCGACCGACGCACCCTGAGCGACGCCGGCAAACCCCTGCAGGGCCAGCGCTGGGCCGCCGCCATTGACTCCGTCGGCAGCGCCACCCTCGCCAATGTGCTGGCCCAGATGAACTACGGCGGAGTCGTCGCCGCCTGCGGCCTCGCCCAGGGCCCCGACCTGCCGACCACGGTCATGCCGTTCATCCTGCGCGCCGTCAACCTGATCGGCATCAACTCGGTCGAGGCTCCGCTTCCCCTGCGGGAGGAAGCGTGGGGCCGGCTCGCGGCCGACCTCGACCTCGGCCTGCTCGACGGCCTGACCGAGGAGATCGGCCTCGACGAGGCGTTCGGGGCGGCCGAACGCATCCTCGCGGGCACGATTCACGGGCGCACCGTGGTCGACGTCCGGCAATAGGCTGCCCGCATGAGCAAAGTCGCAGCCGCCTGCGTCGCCCTCGATGGTGCTCGCGGTGCTCCGCTGACGCGCCGCCTCGGTCAGAGCTTGAGCGAGGCGATCAGGTCGGGCGCGTGGTTGGTGGTCAGGATGACGCGCGTGAAATCCTCTTCGACGAGGTCGATCACGACGGCCTGACGCTTGCGTTTGATCGCGAGGAAGTCCTTGCCGCCGTGGAACTTCCAGGTGCCGACCGCGAGCACGAGCGGAAGCTCGAGCCCGGGCGCCCTGATGCCGCGGATCCAGATCCACGGGTCGTCGGTGATCGTCACCGAACGGATGTTCACCCGGTCCACCACGATGTCATCGCGCCGGAGCGAGAGGGTCTTCTCTGCCTTCGTGAGGTGGATCTCAAGCCGGTCAGGGTGAACGCGCAGGGAAGCCATGCTCCTAGTCTGCCTGTTCCGGGCGGAAATCGGTTTGTCGGTTCCTCACAAAGGAATAGCGTCGTCGCGGTCGGATGCTCACAACCGGGCCGTGGCGGCCGCCGCGGCCTTCGCCGCGGCCGGCAGCGCGTCGAGGATCCACTCGATCGCGGCCTCGTCGTGGGCGTCCGACACGAACCAGGCCTCGAACACCGACGGCGGCAGGGACACGCCCTGGTCGAGCATGGCGTGGAAGAACGGCCCGTACCGGAAGGCCTCCTGGCGCTGCACCTGGGCGTAATCGCGCGGCGCCGAGGCCTCGGCCTCCTCACCGAACACGAAGCTGAACAGGCTGCCGGCGCGTTGCACGCTGTGCGCGACGCCTTCCGCGCTGAGCGCGGCCGAGACCGCGCCGGAGAGGCGCAGAGCCGTGGCGTCGAGTCGGGCGTAGACGCCGGCGTCCAGCGCCTGCAGCGTGGCGATCCCCGCGGCGACCGCCACCGGGTTCCCCGACAGGGTGCCGGCCTGGTAGACCGGGCCGTTCGGGGCGAGGTGGTCCATCAGGTCGGCCCGGCCGCCGAGCGCCGCCACCGGCAGCCCGCCGCCGATGACCTTGCCGAAGGTGAACAGGTCAGGGCTGTATCGCGGCCGGTCGCCCGCGTTCTCGAGTCCCCAGAAGCCGGCCGGGCCGACCCGGAAGCCGGTGAGGACCTCATCGATGATGAGCAGCGCGCCGTGCTCGTGCGCGAGCTCGGTGAGAGCCGCGTTGAAGCCGGGGTCCGGGGCCACGACGCCCATGTTCGCGGCGGCGGCCTCCGTGATCACGGCGGCGATCCGGCCGGGGTGCGCCTCGAAGGCCAGCCGCACGGCGGCGAGGTCGTTGTAGGGCAGCACGAGTGTCTGCGCGGCCGTCGCGGCCGTCACGCCCGCCGAGCCGGGCAAGGCCAGGGTGGCCAGGCCGGAGCCGGCCTGCGCCAGCAGCCCGTCGGAGTGGCCGTGGTAGTGGCCGGCGAACTTGATCAGGAGGTCGCGTCCGGTGAACCCGCGGGCCAGGCGGATGGCCGTCATGGTGGCCTCCGTGCCGGTCGAGACCAGGCGCAGCTTCTCGACCGCGCCCACGCGGGCCTCGATCAGCTCGGCCAGCACGGTCTCACCCGGGGTCGAGGCCCCGAAGGACAGGCCGAGGGCTGCGGCATCCTGCACCGCCTGCACCACGCCGGGGTGGGCGTGGCCGAGGATGGCGGGGCCCCATGAGCTGACCAGGTCGACGTACTCGCGCCCGTCGGAGTCGGTGACGTAGGCGCCCTTCGCCTTGACCAGGAACAGGGGCGTTCCGCCGACCGAGCGGAAGGCGCGCACCGGCGAGTTGACCCCACCGGGAATGGCGCGCTGGGCGCGCGCGAACAGGTCGTCGTTGTGGGTCATCAGCGGGCAGGCCTTTCGGTGAGCCAGTCGGCCAGTTCGACGGCCCAGTAGGTGAGCACGGCATCCGCGCCGGCACGACGGATGCTGAGGACGGACTCCTCGATCGCGCGCCTGCGGTCGATCCAGCCGTGGGCGGCGGCGGCCTCGATCATCGCGTATTCGCCGGAGACCTGGTATGCCCAGACGGGTATGTCACTGACTCCGGCGACGTCGGCCAGCACGTCGAGGTAGCTGCCGGCCGGCTTGACCATGACGACGTCAGCGCCCTCGCTGATGTCGAGCAGGGCCTCGCGCACACCCTCCCTGCGGTTGGCCGGGTCGAGCTGGTAGCTGCGGCGGTCGCCGACGAGGGTCGACTCCACGGCGTCGCGGAAGGGCCCGTAGAAGGCGGAGGCGTACTTGGCCGAGTAGGCCAGCACGGCGGTGTCCACGTAGCCGGACTGGTCGAGCGCCTCGCGCACCGCCGCCACCTGCCCGTCCATCATGCCGCTGAGGCCCAGCAGCTGCGATCCGGAAGCGGCCTGCACGAGCGCCATCTCGCGGTAGCGCTCGAGCGTGGTGTCGTTGTCGACGGTGCCGTCGACGGAGAGCACGCCGCAGTGCCCGTGGTCGGTGAATTCGTCCAGGCACAGGTCGGTCTGCACGACGAGGGCGTCGCCGACCTCGGCGACGAGGGCCCGGGTGGCCGCGTTGAGAATTCCGTCGGGGTCGGTCGCCCCGGTGCCGATGGCGTCGCGCACGTCGGGCACACCGAACAGCATGATCCCGCCGATGCCGGCCTCCGCGGCCTGCGCGACGGCGCGCCTGGCGCTGTCGATGGTGTGTTGCACGACCCCCGGCATCGACCGGATCGGAACGGATGCGCCGGAGCCTTCCCGCACGAACATCGGCAGGACGAGCTCAGAGGCGTGCAGGCGGGTTTCGCTGGCCAGGCGACGGAGCGCGGGTGTGGTGCGCAACCGTCGCGGGCGGATGACGGGGTTTATCACTCGTCAACCCTACGCCGCCCGGCCGAGCCTCCGCGAACTGTCAGGTGCACACCTTTCCGGGGCCTGGAACGGCGCTCAAGTCTCAGTTCGGCGGACCGGACCGGCGGCCAGGTCAGCGGGAGAGCGCGACCTGAACCAGGGCCTCGATCAGGGACTCGGCGCTGGGCGCCCCGGCGACGACGTCGACCCGCAGTCCGATCGCCGCGGCATCCTTCGCCGTTCGCGGGCCGATGCAGGCGACGATGGTGGTCTCGGGAACCGGGCCGAGCTGGTCCTGCACCTGCTGGGCGACGCTCCCGGAGGTGACGAGCAACGCCTGCACGCGGCCGGCGGCGACGTCGGCCACGACCCGCTCATCGACCGGGACGCCGATGGTGCGGTACGCGACGACCGATTCGACCTCATGGCCGATCCGGCGCAGCCCCTCGGTGAGGAGCGGCTTGGCGATCTCCGAGCGGAGGGTGAGGATGCGCAGCGGCACCACTCCCTGGGTCGCCGCCTCCCATTCGGCGAGGAGGCCGCGGGCCGAATTGTCCTCGGAGGGAACGATGTCGACGCGGTACCCGGCGGCGATCAGGGCTGCGGCGGTGGTCTCGCCGACGGCCGCGATCCGGGTGCCGGCGGCGACGGTGGCCCGGTGCGACGACAGCACGTCGACTGTGGTGGCGCTGGTGACGGTCATCCAGTCGAAATCGCCGGCGGAGAGCCTGGCCAGCGCCTCTGCGAGCGCGGGCGCGTCGTCGGTCGCGGCGAAGTTGATCATCGGCGCGACGATCGGCTGCGCACCCCTGGCGCGCAGGTCGGCCGCGACGTGGTCGCCCCACGGTCCGCCGCGGGGCACCAGGACGCGCCAGCCGGTCAGCGGCTTGGTCAGGTTCGGTTTGGTCTTGTAACGCCAGGTCATTACGAAGTCACCTTCATCGGGGCGAAGTCGGCAGCACCACCGGAGAGCAGGTCTCTGGCCACACGTTCTGAGACGTCCTGGGCGGCGTCGACCAGGTGTGCAATGGAAAAGGATTCAGGCGTCGCGGCGTGCGAACTCACGAGGCTTTGGGCACCATCTGGACTGTACACCGTCGCGGTCAGGAAGAGGAGTCCGTCGTCGATCGCGGCCATCGCGCCGATCGGAGCAGCGCACCCCGCCTCGAGGCGCGCGAGCACGAGCCGCTCGGCCATCGTCGTGGCCTGGGTCGTCGGGTGGTTGATCGCGTCCAGCGCCCTGACCAGCGTGCGTTCCAGGCGGCCGGAGCGCACCTCGATCGCCAGGGCTCCCTGGCCCGGAGCGGTCGGCCAGGCGGACAGCTCGAGGAACTCGGGCTCGAAGGTGGTCAGTAGTCCGAGCCGGCCGAGGCCGGCGGCCGCGAGCACGACGGCGTCGAGGTCGCCCTCCACCACGCGACCCAGCCTGGTGTCGACGTTCCCCCGGAGGTCGACGACCTCGAGGTCGGGGCGCACCGAGCGCAGCTGCGCCACCCGGCGCGGCGACCCGGTGCCGACCCGCGCGCCCTGCGGCAGGGTGGCGAGGGTGAAGCCGTCGCGGGCGCAGAGCACGTCACGGGCATCCGCGCGCTTGGGCGTGGCCCCGATGGCCAGGCCGGGGTACTCGGCGGTGGGCAGGTCCTTGAAGGAGTGCACGACCAGGTCGCAGTCCCCGGCGAGCAGGGCTTCCCGGAGGGCGCTGGCGAAAACACCGGTACCGCCCAGGCTCGACAACGGCTCGGCGGACGTGTCCCCGTGGGTCGTGACCTGCACGATCTCGACCTCGGCGCCCGCCGCGGCGGCGATCCGATTGGCGATCTGCGTCGTTTGGGCGAGAGCGAGGGCGCTCCCGCGGGTGCCGACCCGGATTGCCGCGCTCACGGCGCCATCCCCGCGACGGCGGGCTTGAACCCGAGGCGCACGTTCTCGCAACAGCCCGGACGGCAGACGTCGAACCAGGGGCCGAGGTCGGTCAGCGCCGGGCGTTCCTCGACCGGCACGTCGGTCAGGCGTTCGACGACGAGGTCGACCAGCCCGCTGACGTAGGCGGGGTCGACGCCGGGGGTGGGCACGCGCACCGAGAACAGTCCGTGTTCCGTGGCGGTTTCCGTCGCCTCGTTGTCGAGGTCCCACATGACCTCCATGTGGTCGCTCACGAATCCGAGCGGCACGATCACGACGGCACGGATGCCCCTGGCCGGCAGCAGCGCGATGGCGTCGTTGATGTCGGGCTCCAGCCACGGCATGCTCGGCGGCCCGCTGCGGGACTGGAAGACCAGCTGCCACTGGGTCTCGACAGGCGGGGCCACCGAAGTGCCCGCGATGACGACCTGCGCCACCGCCAGGTGCTGGGCCTTGTAGGCGCCGCCCTCACCGAAGCCGAGGGTCGCCGGGCCGCTCTTCGCGGCATCCGTCATGGGGATGGAATGGGTGGAGAACAGGATCTCCACCTCGGTCGCAAGGTTGATGCCGGGGATCGCGGCGGCGACCTCCGCGAGGCCCTTCCGGACCCCGGTGATGAACGGCGTGACGAAGCCGGGATGGTCGAAGAACTGGCGCACCTTGTCGATCTGCACGGTGCCCTCGAGGCCGTTGGCGGACAGCGCCTCGGCGAAGTCCTCCCGGTACTGGCGGCAGCCGGAGTAGGAGCTGTACGCACTGGTGGCGATGGCGAGCAGCCGGTCCTGGCCGTTGGTGTGCGCCTCGGCGACGACGTCCCGCAGGTACGGGCCCCAGTTGCGGTTGCCCCAGAGCACGGGCAGGTCGATGCCGCGGGCGGCCAGTTCGGTCTCGAGGGCCGCCCTGAGCACGCGGTTCTGGTTGTTGATCGGGCTGATCCCGCCGAAGTGGCGGTAGTGGTGGGCCACCTCTTCGAGGCGCTCCTCCGGGATGCCGCGGCCGCGCGTGACGTTGCGCAGGAACGGGATCACGTCGTCCTGGCCCTCCGGCCCGCCGAATCCGGCCAGCAGAATGGCGTCGTAGTGCGCCACTACTGCAGCACCTCGACGAGCTCGGCCGTGCCGATGCGGCGGCCGGTGTAGAACGGGATCTCCTCGCGGACGTGACGGCGGGCCTCGGTTTCGCGGAGGCCCCGCATGAGGTCGACGAGCTCGGTGAGGTCGTCGCTTTCGATCGGCAGGAGCCATTCGTAGTCGCCCAGGGCGAAGGCGGAGACCGTGTTGGCGATCGCGCCGCGGTAGGCGGCGCCCTTGCGGCCGTGGTCGGCGAGCATGGCGCTGCGCTCGGCCTCCGGGAGCAGGTACCACTCGTAGCTGCGCACGAACGGGTAGACCGTCAGCCAGCCCTTCGGCTCGACTCCGCGGAGGAATCCGGGAACGTGGCTCTTGTTGAACTCGGCGTCGCGGTGCACGCCCATCGCGTTCCAGGTGGGGAGCAGGCTCTTGAGCAGGCGGCTGCGGCGCAGTTCCCGGTTGGCCCACTGCAGGGCCTCGGCCTCGGCCGCGTGGGTCCAGATCATCACGTCGGCGTCGGCGCGCAGGCCGGAGACGTCGTAGAAGCCGCGCAGGGTGACGCCCTCCGCCTCGACGAGCTCCACCACGTCGTCGAGCTCGAGCACAGCGTGTGGCACGTCGCGACCGTCGAGGTCGTCCGGGTTGGTCGGGTCCTTGCGCAGGACCGTGAACAGCGTGAACCCCTGAGGGGATTCCGCGGAGGCGTCGGCCGTGGACGGGGTCTCGGCGGGACTGGTCGGGTGGAGTGGGTTTACTGCCTCTCCGGCAGCCGGGTGAGTCATGAGTACTAGTCTCTACTTCTTTGCGACCAGAGCCAAAAGCCGTGTCCCGTGCGCGCGGGCGCACCGGTGTTTCCGGCGGTGGTTCAGCGGTCCTGGACTGTCTTCACGCCGAGCCAGACCGCCGCGCCGGCGACGAGGGCAGCGGCGACGGCGATACCGGCCAGGGCGGCCGGGTTGTCCTCGCCGAGGCGGTACAGCCGCAGATTGAGCAGCCGCGCCCGATAGCGGAGCTGCCTGGGCAGGTTGAGCTTGTACTCGATCGCATCGAGCGTGCGGGCAAGCTCGGTCCTGGCCGTCATCGCGTCGGCGCGCAACTCGGCTTTCGATCGACGAGGGTTGGTTCCGTCGATGACGGCCACAGTTTTCGCCTGGCTTCCGGTTGTGCTCTGGTACTCAGTGCTCATACTGGCCAACTCCCTTGAACGCGTCAACGTCGTGCCGGATGCTTGCCGTGATGCCCTCGGGGTCGGGGGCCGTTCCGGCCTTCACCCGGTTCACTCCGACGAGGACCAGGATCACCGCGATCAGCAGCAGCGCCACCGCCACGATCAGCGTGGCGAGCCAGAGCGGCAGCACGAGCGCGAGCGCGATCACGGCCAGGGCGATCAGCACGATCACGGCGAGGAACGCGAAGACCCCGGCGACGGCGAACAGGCCGATGCCGAGGCCGATGTTCTTCGCCTTGCCGGCGACCTCGGCCTTGAAGGCGTCGAGTTCCGCCTTGACGAGGGCGATGATCTGGCCGGGCAGCTCACCGAGCAGCACGACGAGCGATCGCTTCGTCCTGGGGTTGAAACCATTCGGGTTGAATCCGCTGTTGCTCACAGCTCCCCTTCCTTCGATTCCTTGGAGTGCGCGGCGGTTACTTCGTGGCGGTGTCGTCGGACGCGGGCGTCGGGGCGGCCTTCGCCGCGGACTTGGCGCCGGCGGACTTGGCACCCGGCTTCGCCGCGGCGGATTTGGCGGCCGCAGTCCTGGCGGGGGTGGCCGGGCTGTGCGCGGTGCCCACGGCATCCGTCGAGCCGGTGGTCTTGGCCTGAACGGCCGTGACGATCTTCTTGCCGGCGTCGAACAAAGCGGACGGGACGTCACCGACCCGCTCGAGGGCGAAGTCGCGCACCTCGGTCACCCGGCGCTGAACGGGCGGGGCGCTCCACAGATTCTCCGCGGCGGCCGCGATCTGGTCGTAGCGCTTGCGTCCGGCGCGGGCGCCCAGGACGTAGCCGACGAGTCCACCAGTGATGAACAGAAGCTTTCCCCGCATTGTCACTCCATTCCTCGAGGTTCATGTATCCCACCAGCGTATCCCGCAACGGGTTGATGTTGCAGCCCTCGTCGGTGAACAACCTCTCTGGTGTCCTGAAGGACGAGCAACTAGTCCCAGGAGAACACGCCGTCGCCCAACTCGGAGCGGGGCCGAAGGCCGACGTCGTCGCTGCGCGAAGCCGCGTCACGAATCGCTGTGGCGATCAGGGTCTCGTAGCGCTTGCGTGCTTCCTCGCCGAACTGCTCGTAAGACCATGCGAGGATCGCGACGATGTCAGCTTGGGCTGTGTGGGTGAGGCGGTATCCCGACATCAACCAGCCGACTGGTTCCGCGCCGCGCGAACGCCGAGTGTTCCGATGAAGTCGTTCGGGCCGCTGGATCGAATACCGGCTCGATGAGCCCGGTGTCGGGATGCGATCCGGACGCAGCCGCACCAAGGACCTGCCTGACGAGCGGGTGAAGTTCGCGCGAAACGCGTTACCGCCTGCCGGACCGTGGTTGCCCTGGCAATTGCTTCCGAAGGGCGAGGCCGGCGCTGTCGACTAATCGCCGGAGCCCGCTGTCCCGGTGAGCGTTCCGCATAGAGAGCCGACAACGCGCCGCAACGAGTGGTGTCGCCACACACGGAAGCGCCAGCAGGCCAAATCACCTTTATGATTGATAAAGTAAATATACTTACTCAGTCATTGACGTTAGGAGCGACTCATGCCCCACTACGTTGACCTGCTCTGGAACCCGGAAGACGCTGCGCACCTGGGTCGCAAGGACCGGGCGCCGGGCCACTATCGAGCCTACGTTCCCGACGCGCTCGGAACCCAGGTGCCGGAACTCGGCAGGGAAGCACAGCAGGCGGCAGAGGATGCGCTGGCGGTGCTCGCGCGTGCAGACGAGCGCATCGGCGCCCGCGGGGGCTACCTCAACCACCTGCTGATTCGCTCCGAGAGCATCTCGTCGTCGTGGATCGAGGGGAACAGCGTCACCCCGAAGAAGCTGGCCATTGCCGAGCTCCTTCAGCAGGGCACGCGCGTTGCGGTGGACGTCGTTGCGAACGTGCGCGCTACTGAGGAGGCGATCGCTGAGCTTGCTGATCGCGATCGTGCCGTCACCGTGGCCGATATCGAGCGCGTGCAGCACATCATCGAGCCCGCGCTCGAGGTCGGGCTGAGAACTGAGCAGAACTGGGTGGGCGGGCCCGGCTGGAGCCCGCTCCGTGCAGACTTCGTACCTCCGCCGGAGACTGAGGTGCCGCGCCTGGTCGATGATCTGTGCCGATTCGTGAGCGCAACAGCGGGGAATCCCATAGTGCGGGCGGCGATCGCTCATGCCCAGTTCGAGACAATCCACCCGTTCATCGACGGAAACGGTCGCACCGGACGTGCACTCATCCACACGGTCCTCCGCCGAACGGATGCGCTGCGGAACACGCTGATCCCGATCAGCACCGTGTTTGCGGGCAACAAGGATGCGTACCTCGAGGGATTGACGGCCTTCCGGGCTGAGCCCTCTCGCCTGGACGACTGGATCATTGGCTTCGCCCACGCTGCTGAGCTGGCTGCTGCAAACACGGTGCGTTTGTCTGTCGACATCGGGGCACTTGATCAGACCGTCCGCGAGGAGCTCAGCCACTACCGCAAGCAGCACGAAATCTCGCCGGCCATTCCGCGCAGTGACGCTGTGATTCTGCGCATTCTGGACACGCTGGCCAGCGAGCCTGTGCTGACCATCGATACTGTTGCTGCACGGCACAGAGTGTCCACAGCAGCTGCGTATCGCGCGCTGGTGCAGCTCGCCGACGCGGGCATCCTGGGGCGCGACAAGGACCAGAAGGGGCGTCTGATCTGCTGGAGCGCTGACCGCCACCTCGCCCTCGTCAGCTTGACCGAACGCAGCAGCCGCGTCGGAGCAGGTGACACCGGCCGCGGCAAGCCCAGACTGGGACCGCCGGCGCCAGCCATCGACCAGATGGGTGCGCTGCGCCCACGAGATTGAGCCCACGTCTCGCACGTGTCGTCACGACGTGCGTCGCGAAACGGTAGTCTCGGGGCCCGACGCTCAGATGCCGAGCGCCGCGTGCCTCACCCTGGCGGCCGCCGCGATGGCGTCGGGGATCACCGAGGCGAGCCCGGTGCCCGCCAGCCAGGCGCCGGTCAGCTCCAGCCCGGGCATCGCCTCGGCGGCGGCCCTGACCTGCCCGACCCGGCCGGGCGCCCCGATGGTCGCCGGCGACAGGGCGTCTCCCCATACCGTGCGGGCGAAGCCGCGCACTTGGGCGGCGTCGAGGTCGACTCCGAGGATGGCCGACGCGTCCCGCAGGGCCAGGGCGAGCAGCTCAGGGTCGGACAGGTCGGCGGTCGGGCCGGCCTCGCCGGCCCGGCCGTAGGAGAGGCGGATGACATGGCGGCCCGGTCCGGCCGCCTCGGCGAGCCAGTCCCACTTCGCGGTGGCGTGGGTGAGCGCCTTGGCGGTCACGCCGGGGGTGCCGGCCGCAACGAGCGCGCCCGTTCCCCGGGGGTGCGCGTCCAGCCGGGGGGCGTCGATGACGATGGTGGCCAGTTCGACCGCGGTGGCCTCCGGCCAGTCGAGTCCGGCGAGCGCCGCGAGCTCGGGGCCGAGGTCGGCAACCAGGCGAAGCGCCTGGGCGCCCGGGGTCGCGAGGATCACGAAGCGGGCCTCCCTGTCGCGGGTCGCGGGCGACGACGCAGGTTCGGCAGCGGACTCGACCGGCAGGGCGTCGACCGGCAGGGCGTCGACCGGCCCGGGAGGCTCTTCCGGCAGGTCCGCGGCCACGGCCGGAACCCCGTGGCGCACGACCCAGGTCACTTCGCCGGCCTCCGACGGTCCCGAGTGCCGCAGGGAGGTGACCGGGGCATCCGTCAGGATCTCGACCCCGAAATGCTCGAGGTCGGCCACGAGCGCGGCCACCAGGCGCGACATGCCGCCGCGCAGGCCCGCCACGGCTGACCCGGCCGGGGCCGCGGACCGGAGCGACAGGACCGCCCCCGACAGCGAGCCGGCCGTGGTCAGGGCCGCGTTGAGCCCCGGGGCGACGACGTCGATCTCGAGGTCGTCCGCCGCCGAGGAGTAGACGCCGGCGGTGACGGGCTCGACGAGCCGTTCGAGCACGCGGCGGCCCATCCGTTTGCGCACGAGGTCGCCGAGGCTGTGCTCGCGGCCGATCGTGAGCACCGGCATCAGCCGATCGAGGTAGGCCCGGCAGGCTCCGCCCCAGCCGATCACGCGGCGCACGTCGTCGGCGAGCGGCGAACCCGGGATCCCGAGCACCCCGGCCTGGGGCAGGGGGACGCTGATCGCGCCGCCGCCCGGGCCCTCGTCAGGCAGGTGCAGCCAGGCGCCGGCGGGGTTCGGGGCGACCACGTCGCCGGTGAGGCCGAGGGAATCCACGAACTCGGCGACCGCATTGCGGCGCACGGCGAAGCTCTCGGCCCCGCTGTCCAGGGTCAGTCCGGCCACCTCGTGGCTCGAGACCGCCCCGCCCACCGAGGACGTCGCCTCGAGCACGGTGACGCCGAGGCCGACCCGGGCGCACGCCCTGGCCGCGACGAGGCCGGCCACACCTCCGCCGATGACGATGACGTCCTGCATGCGCTCCTCAGCTCTCGGGTCGACGGATGGTCAGGAGGCGACCGGTGCGGAGGCGCCGATCTCGTGCACGAAGGAGACCAGGCGGGTGAGCACGTTCGGGTCGGTGAGCGGCGGGACGCCGTGGCCCAGGTTGAGAACGTGGGCCGGAGCCGTGCGTCCGCGCTCGAGCACGTCGAGGACGTGTGCTTCGAGAACCGGCCACGGCGCGGCGAGCAGCGCCGGATCGATGTTGCCCTGCACGGGGACCACTCCGCCGAGGCGGCGATTGGCCTCGTCCAGCGGCACCCGGTAGTCGACTCCGACGACGTCGGCGCCCACCCCGTGCATCTCCTTGAGGAGTTCCCCCGTGCCGACGCCGAAGTGCACGACCGGCACGTTGCGACGCGTGGCCGTCTCCTCGCCGGTCTGGTCGGCATCCGTGGGGACGCCGTTCTCGGTGTAGGTGAGATCGCGCACGTGCGCGATCGCGGCCGCGGATGCCGGCGCGACGTAGCGGGTGTAGTCGTCCAGGGACAGGGCGCCGGCCCAGGAATCGAAGAGTTGGGCGGCACTCGCCCCGGCCAGCACCTGCGCGCGCAGGAAGCGGCCGGTCACCTCGGCGGTCCAGGCCATCAGGGCGGCCCAGGCCTCCGGGTCGGCGTGCATGAGGGTGCGGGCGTTGATGTGGTCCTTCGACGGTCCGCCCTCGACCAGGTAGGCGGCCAGGGTGAACGGGGCGCCGGCGAAACCGATCAGCGGGGTGGCGCCGAGCTCGGCGACCGTGCGGGCGACCGCCTGGCGGATCGGGGCGAGGCTGGTGTCCAGCACGGATGGGTCGAGGGCGGTGAGCTCGGCGACATCATTCGCCGTGCGCACGGCCTTGCCGAGCACCGGGCCCATGCCGGCGACGATCTCCACGTCGACCCCGACCAGCTTGAGCGGGATCACGATGTCGCTGAACAGGATGCCGGCGTCGACGTTGTGCCGGCGCACCGGCTGCAGGGTGATCTCGCTGGCCATCTCGGGGTCGAGGCAGGCGTCGAGCATCCGGGTGCCCACCCGGAGCGAGCGATATTCGGGCAGGGAGCGGCCGGCCTGGCGCATGAACCAGACGGGGGTCACCTCCGGGCGGGTGCCCTGGTAGGCCCGGATGAGGCGGGCGTCGGCGGTGAGTCCGGTTGCGAGGGGGTGTTGCGCGTCAAGGTTCATTTGCTTCAATTCTGTCAAACTTCACACACCCGGGCGATTCGGCCCCCAGAATCGCAAAGTAGACTCCAACGGTGTTGATCTGCTTGTCCGCCAGCCACAAGAACTCCAGCTTCGACGTGCTCGAGCGGTTGTCTGTCGGTTCCGACGACGCCGCGGCCGGCATCCTGGAGCGGCACCCTGCCCTGGTCGGGGCCGTCGTCGTGGCCACCTGCAACCGCTTCGAGGCCTATCTCGACCTGGACGAACCGACCGGCACCTCTCCCATGTCGGCGGTGCGCGCCGCGATCGACGGCGTCAGCGCAAGCACCGGCGTGGCCGCCGAGGTACTGCGTGACACCCTCGAACTCGTCCACGGCCACACCGTTGCCGAGCATCTCTTCGCCGTCACCAGCGGCCTCGAGTCCGTCGTCGTCGGCGAGGGCGAGATCGCCGGCCAGGTGCGGCGCTCGCTCGAACAGGCCCGGCGGGTGGGCACCACGAGCCCGGAACTGGAGCGACTGTTCCAACGCGCGTCTCAGACCTCGCGCGGGATCAAGAACCGCACCGGGATCGGCGCGGCCGGCCGTTCGCTCGTGCGGCTGGCGCTCGAACTGGCCGAAAGCCGCATCCCGGACTGGGCCGCGACCCGGGTGCTGCTGGTCGGCACCGGGCGTTACGCCGGCGCCTCCCTGGCGGCGCTGCGCGATCTCGGCGCCGAGAATGTGCGCGTCTACTCCCCCTCCGGCCGTGCCCGCAAGTTCGCGTCCTCGCACCAGATCACCGCTGTCACCGAATCGGACTTCGCCGCGGAGGCGGCGCGCGCCGACCTCATCCTCACCTGCACGACCGCCGACCACCACGTGATCACGGCGGCCCTGCTCCGGGCCGGGCGCGCTCAGGGCGAGACGATGGCGGATGCCGCGTCACCGGCAAACGGCTGCCCGGTCGGCGAGGCGCCTGGGACTCCCGAGGCTCCGCAGCGGCTGATCATCGACCTCGGCCTGCCGAGGAACGTCGACCCGGATGTGACGGAGCTGGCCGGGGTGGAGCTGCTCGACCTCGAGACCATCCGCATCCACGCCCCGCTCGAAGAGCTCAACGCCACCAGCGACGCCCGCCTCCTTGTCGGCAGGGCCGCCCGCAAGTTCTCCGCCGTCGCCGAGGAGCAGAGCCTCGCGCCGGCCGTCGTGGCCCTGCGCAGCCACATCTTCGGCCTGCTCGACGCGGAGATCGAACGCGCCCGCCGCCGCAGCGACTCCAGCGAACAGACCGAGGCGGCACTGCGGCACCTGGCCAGCGTGCTCCTGCACACCCCGATGGTGCGCTCCCGGGAACTCGCGCGGGCCGGCGAGCAGGCCGCGTTCCTCAGCGGCCTCGACGCGATGTTCGGCATCCGGGTAGACCTCCCCGCCGTCACGGCAACGCCGGGCGACGCCGAGATCACTCCCACCGCCTCGTGACGCGGCATCCGTCGTGATGTCTCAGCCGTCGTAATGTCTCGGTCGTCGGAGCTGGGCGCGCACCGGGTGGTCGCCGAGCTCGATCCACGGAACACGGCATCCGCCGCCCTCTGCCGGCGGCTGGGGATGCGCCTCAAGGCGCACTTCGTCGAGAACGAGTTCTTCACGGGCGAGTGGTCCGACCTGCGGGTGTTCGCGATCGTCGGCCGCGACTGGATGGCCGCGCGATGAGGGCCGTCTGGTTCGGCCGCTTCGGCGAGCTGCCCGAGCTGCGCGAGGTGCCGGACCCGGTCGCCTCCGCCGCCGGCGTCGTCGTGCGGGTCGAGGCGACCGGCCTCTGCCGCAGCGACTGGCACGGCTGGCTGGGGCATGACTCCGGTATCGCGCTGCCGCACGTTCCTGGCCATGAGCTCGTCGGCGTGATCGATTCCGTCGGAGCGGAGGTGCGCCGCTTCCGGATCGGCCAGCGCGTCACCGTGCCGTTCGTCTGCGCCTGCGGCGACTGCCCCGATTGCGCGGCGGGAAACGCCCAGGTCTGCCGCAACCAGACCCAGCCGGGATTCACCCACTGGGGTTCCTACGCCGAACTGGTCGCCCTGCACCACGCCGACGTCAATCTCATCGCCGTGCCGGACAGCCTCGACGCGGGGGCGGCGGCCCTGCTCGGCTGCCGGTTCGCCACGGCCCATCGCGGTCTGGCCCATCAGGCCCGCCTGGCGCCCGGAGAGACACTCGTGGTCGTGGGCTGCGGCGGCGTCGGGCTCTCCGCCGTGATGATCGGGGCGACACTCGGCGCGACCGTGATCGCGGTGGACATCAGCGCCGCGGCGCTGGACGCGGCAGCACGATGCGGAGCCGCGCACACGGTCGACTCCTCCGGCCTGGACGACGACGAGGCGGTCGCCCGCATCCGCTCCGCCGCGGGGAGCGCGGGCGTGCAGGTCAGCGTCGAGGCGCTCGGCCGGGAGAACACGGTCTCCATCGCCATCCGCTCCCTGGCGGCCCGCGGCCGCCACGTGCAGATCGGCCTGCTGGCAGAGAACCCGCGGTTCCCGCTCGGCGAGGTCATCGCCCGGGAACTCTCGGTGCTCGGCAGCCACGGGATGCCTGCCGCCGACTACCCCGCCCTGCTGGCCCTGGTCGAATCGGGCCGGTTGCGCCCCCAGGACCTGGTCGACCGGCGGATCACGCTCGCCGAGGCGCCGGCCGCCCTCGCGGCGATGTCGGCCCCGGTCCCCTCAGCGGGCGTCACCCTGATCGAAGTCGCGCCCCACTCCCGCGCATAACTCCTGCAATTCGCAGCCGGCCGCAGTTCCCACCCCGTAATCACGCGGAATTGCGGCCGGGCCGAGGCGAATTGCAGGAGTTATGCGAAACGCTGGTCACGCGCGGGCGCGGCTGTGACCGGCCAGCGGAGGCGCGGGGCCTACGCGCCGCGGAGGCGCGCGGCGAGGTAGGCGTCGAGCTTGTCCAGCGGCACGCGCTCCTGGGCCATGGAATCGCGGTCGCGCACGGTGACGGCCTGGTCCTCGAGCGAGTCGAAGTCGACCGTGACACAGTATGGCGTGCCGATCTCGTCCTGGCGGCGGTAGCGGCGGCCGATCGCGCCGGCGTCGTCGAAGTCCACGTTCCACGACTCACGGAGGCGCGCGGCGAGCGCCTTGGCCATCGGCGAGAGCGCCTCGTTGCGAGACAAGGGCAGCACGGCCACCTTGATCGGCGCCAGGCGCCGGTCGAGCTTCAGCACGGTGCGCTTGTCGACGCCACCCTTCGCGTTGGGCACCTCTTCCTCGTGGTACGCGTCCACCAGGAATGCCATCAGCGAGCGGGTCAGGCCGGCGGCCGGCTCGATCACGTAGGGAACCCAGCGCTCGTTCTTCGTCTGGTCGAAGTAGGACAGGTCCTTGCCGGATGCCGCCGCGTGCGTCTTCAGGTCGAAGTCGGTGCGGTTCGCGACGCCCTCGAGCTCGCCGAATTCGCTGCCGGTGAAGCCGAAGCGGTACTCGATGTCGACGGTGCGCTTTGAATAGTGAGAGAGTTTCTCGGCCGGGTGCTCGAACAGGCGCAGGTTGTCGATATTAATGCCGAGGCCGGTGTACCACGCCATGCGCTGGTCGATCCAGTACTGGTGCCACGTCTCATCCGTGCCGGGCTCGACGAAGAATTCCATCTCCATCTGCTCGAACTCCCGGGTGCGGAAGATGAAGTTGCCCGGTGTGATCTCGTTGCGGAAGCTCTTGCCGATCTGGCCGATGCCGAACGGGGGCTTCATCCGTGCGGCCTGCAGTACGTTGGCGAAGTTCACGAAGATGCCCTGCGCGGTCTCGGGGCGCAGGTAGTGCATTCCGGCCTCGTCGTCGACCGGGCCGAGGTAGGTCTTGAGCAATCCGGAGAAGGCGCGCGGCTCGGTCCAGATGTGGCGGTTGCCGCAGTTCGGGCAGGGGATGCCGTCGATGCCGCCCTCGGGCGGGCGGCCTTTCTTCTCCTCGAATTCCTCCTCGAGGTGGTCGGCCCGAAACCGCTTGTGGCAGCTCGTGCACTCGACCAGCGGGTCGCTGAAGACCTCGACGTGGCCGGATGCCTCCCAGACCTTTCGGGGCAGGATCACCGAGGAGTCCAGGCCCACCACGTCCTCACGGCTGGTGACCATGAATCGCCACCACTGCTTCTTGATGTTCTCCTTGAGCTCCACGCCCAGCGGTCCGTAGTCCCAGGCGGACCGGGATCCGCCGTAGATTTCACCCGCCTGGAAGACGAACCCGCGATGACGGGCGAGGGCGATGACGGAATCGAGGCGGGTGGGGGCGGCCACGGTGGCTCCAATGGTCGAGGGGTGGGAGAGTGTGTCGCGAGCGGGCGGGAGCCCGACGGGCGCTCCGCTCATTTTAGGCGCTCGCTCCACCCGCCTCGAGTACGGTCGCCGAGCATCCCTCACAAGCTGTTAGCCTTGCTAAGGAATCCCGCACGCTTCGCGGGGCCTCAAGGGAGAGATCATGGGCACCATGCCCCGCACGCCACACGATTCAACCGAGGGGGCAGAGGCGCTGGATCGGGATCCGGCCCTGCTGGCCGTCGCACTCGACCAGACCACTCATGACGCGGAGGAGGCCCATTGGACCCCCGCGAAGATCGCCCTCTGGGGCGGCATCTCGCTGCTCGGAGGTCTCAGCTGGGTGATGCTGGCCGTGGTCCGCGGCGAAACGGTCAATGCGATCTGGTTCGTCTTCGCGGCCGTGTGCACCTACCTGATCGGCTACCGCTTCTACTCGAACTACATCCAGAAGCACCTGCTCCGGCCGGACGACCGACGAGCGACACCGGCAGAGTACAAGGCCGACGGCAAGGACTATGCGGCCACCGACCGCCGGGTGCTCTTCGGCCACCACTTCGCGGCGATCGCCGGCGCCGGGCCCCTCGTCGGCCCGGTCCTGGCCGCCCAGATGGGCTACCTGCCCGGCACGATCTGGATCATCTTCGGTGTCGTCCTCGCCGGCGCCGTGCAGGATTACCTCGTGTTGTTCTTCTCGATGCGCCGCGGCGGACGCTCCCTGGGCCAGATGGCCAGGGACGAGCTCGGCAAGGTCGGCGGCACGGCGGCCCTGATCGCGACCCTGGCCATCATGGTCATCATCGTCGCCATCCTCGCCCTCGTCGTCGTCAACGCCCTCGCGGCCAGCCCCTGGGGCGTCTTCTCGGTCTCGATGACCATCCCGATCGCCCTGTTCATGGGCTGCTACCTGCGGTTCTTCCGCCCGGGCAAGGTCAGCGAGATCTCGATCATCGGCTTCGTGCTGCTCCTGGCCGCCATCATCGGCGGCGGAATGATCTCGAACACCGAGTGGGGCGCGGCCTTCTTCCACGTCGACCCGGTGCCGCTCGCGATCGGCATCATCGTCTACGGCTTCGTGGCCGCGATCCTTCCGGTCTGGCTGCTGCTGGCCCCGCGGGACTACCTCTCCACCTTCATGAAAATCGGCACGATCGGGATGCTGGCGCTCGCCATCATCATCGTTCGCCCGGAGATCTCGGTGCCGGCCTTCAGCGAGTTCACCGCCAATGGTGGCCCCGTCGTCAGCGGCTCGCTCTTCCCGTTCCTCTTCGTCACGATCGCCTGCGGCGCCCTCTCCGGCTTCCACGCCCTGATCGCCTCCGGAACGACCCCGAAGCTGATCGAGAAGGAACGCCAGACCCGGTTCATCGGCTACGGCGGCATGCTGATGGAGTCCTTCGTCGCGATCATGGCCCTCGTGGCCGCCCTGTCGATCGACCGCGGCATCTACTTCGCGATGAACTCCTCGCCGGCGCTCACCGGCGGCACCGTCGAAGGCGCCGTCGCATTCGTGAACAGCCTGGGCCTGACCGGTGTCAACCTGACACCCGAGGTGCTCACCCAGACGGCGAAGGATGTCGGCGAGGCCTCGATCGTGTCCCGCACCGGTGGAGCACCGACCCTCTCGGTCGGCCTGGCCAACATCATGCAGCAGGTCGTGGGCGGCAGCGGGATGATGGCGTTCTGGTACCACTTCGCGATCATGTTCGAGGCGCTCTTCATCCTGACCGCCGTCGACGCCGGCACCCGGGTGGCCCGCTTCATGCTCCAGGACAGCCTCGGCAACTTCTTCCCGAAGTTCAAGAACACCTCCTGGCGCGCGGGCGCGTGGCTCACGACCGGGATCATGGTCGCGGCCTGGGGCGCCGTGCTGATCATGGGCGTCACCGACCCGCTCGGCGGCATCAACACCCTGTTCCCGCTCTTCGGAATCGCGAATCAGCTGCTCGCGGCGATCGCCCTCGCCGTCTGCATGGCCATCGTGGCCAAGCGTGGAATGTTCAAGTACCTCTGGATCGTGGCCCTGCCGCTGGCGTTCGCCGCCGTCGTGACCATCTCCGCGTCGTTCCTGAAGATCTTCTCCACCATCCCGGCCGTGGGGTACTTCGCCCAGAACCGGGCGTTCTCCGAAGCGCTGGCCGCCGGGGAGACGAGCTTCGGCACGGCCAAAACCGTCGAGGCGATGGAAGCCGTCGTGCGCAACACGATGGTGCAGGGCATCCTCTCGATCCTGTTCGTGGTGCTCGCCATCATCGTGATGGTCACGGCGATCCAGGCCACCTGGCGCTCGTGGAAGAGCCGCGACTTCGGCACCAACGAAGATCCGGCCGTGCCGTCGCAGATGTTCGCTCCGTCCGGTTTCCTGCCGACCCCGGCGGAGAAGGAACTCGGCGCACGCTGGGACGCGCGGGCCAGGCTGGAGAAGTCGGGGAGGTCGAAGCGCTGATGAACACCGTCGAGCTCCTCAAGAAGGGCGCCAGGGACCTCGCCTGGTTCGTCAAGGGCGTCATGGGCGACGACGCCTACGACAAGTACAAGGCCCACCACGAGTCGAGGCACCCATCCGCCGGGGCCGACGCTCCCCCGGTGATGACCGAGCGCGAGTTCTGGCGAGACCAGACCGACCGCCAGGACACCAACCCGCAGGGACGGTGCTGCTGAACACGCGCGGCTGAACCCGGGCCCAGAATAGCGGGCCCAGAACGGATGCCTCCCCGCCAATCCGGGAAGGCATCCGTGCGTCAGCCGGCCGCCGCGCGCTCGGCCAGGATCTCCTCGACGGAGGTAATGCCGATCAACGGGGCGTAGAGGGCCATCGCGTCGAGCGCACGCCGGTGGTCGGCGTCGCTGAGGCCGGCACAGGCATCCGCCACCACCCGCACCCGCACGCCGTCGTCGGCCGCGGCCAGCGCCGTAGAGATCACGCAGCAGTCGGTGGAGACGCCCGCGAGCACGATCTCCCCCGGGTCGTCGAGGGCCGCGCGCGTCTCGGCGCTCCACTTGCCGAAGGTGGGCCGGTCGATCAGCCGGGCGTCCAGCGGCGGGAACTCGGGCACGAGGTCGTAGAGCGCACGGTTCGCCGGGTCGAGCGCGAACGGCCACTCCTCGTAGTACGGGATCCAGGCCCCCTCGGGCTTCTCGGGCGCGAGGAACCGGGTCAGGGCGACCCGCGCGCCGAACGCGGGCCGGAGCCGGGCGGCGCCCGCCGCGGCCTCGGCGAAGCGCGGCGTGAACCAGTCGCTTCCCGGTTCGCCGAAGATGCGCTGCAGGTCGATCAGGACGAGCCACGACCCGTGGTCACGGCCGGCGGCGGGCCCGGCCGCGGAATCGCCCGGTGCGGCGCTCATGCCGACAGCAGCTCCTGGGCGGCCTGGTCCTCGCCGGGGACCGGCAGGGCCTCCTGCGCCCGAACGGCGCCACGACCGAAGAGCAGGGTGCCGCCGAAGCCGATCACGAGCGCGGCGAGCACGCCGAGGTTGGCAAAGGCCCACTCCCCACCACGGCCGCCGAGCCCGAGGGGGTCCAGCAGGTAGCCCTGCCAGGCGAGCCAGTCGGCGAAGCCGTTGGTGACCATGCCCCAGCCGATGAACGATCCCGCCGCGATGAGCACAATGGAGAGCACCCGCACGCTGCCGTAGCGCCCGGCCGGGTCGAACAGTTCCTTCACCGCGTAGCCCTTCTTGCGGAGAAGGATGTCCGCCATGAAGATGCCGCACCACGCCGCGACGGGCACGCCGAGGGTGATCAGGAAGCCCTGGAACGGGCCGAGGAAGCTGCCCGCGAAGAAGACCACGTAGATCGCGCCGAGCACCATCAGCACCCCGTCGATCCCGGCGGCCACGAACCGGGGCACCCGGAGGCCCGTGGTGAGCAGGGCCAGCCCTGATGAGTAGATGTCGAGCACGGCGCCGCCGACCAGGCCGAGAACGGCCACCAGGGCGAACGGGATCAGGAACCAGATCGGGAGGATCGTGGTGAGGGCCCCGATCGGGTCGACCGCGATCGCGCCGCTGAGCTCGGCGGAGGAACCGGCCAGGAGCAGCCCGAACAAGAGCAGGATGATCGGCGCCAGTGACGCGCCGAAGGTGGTCCAGGCGACGACGCCGGTACTCGAGGCCGACCGCGGCAGGTAACGGGAGTAGTCGGCCGCTGCGTTGACCCAGCCGAGGCCGAAGCCCGTCATCATGAAGACGAGGGCGCCGATCACCTGCGGGGTGCCGCCGCCGGGGATCGCGGCAAGCGTGTCGAAGTTGATCTGGTCGGCGACGAGGATCACGTAGACCACGGTGAGGATGCCGGTGATGATGGTGATCCACTTCTGCAGCTTCATGATGAAATCGAAGCCGAGCACCCCACCGACGACGATCAGCGCTGCGACGACCACAAGCGCGACGACCTTGGTCAGGACGCCGCCCTCCCAGCCGAGCTCGGTGAACACGGTCGCCGTGGCGAGCACGGCGAGGGAGGCGAGCACGGTCTCCCAGCCCACGGTGAGCAGCCAGGACAGCGCCGACGGCACCCGGTTGCCGTTGATGCCGAAGGCGGCCCGGCTGAGCGTCATCGTCGGGGCGTGGCCGCGCTTGCCGGCGAGCGCGATGAAACCGCAGAACAGGAACGAGACGACGATCCCGACCAGTCCCACGATCGTCGCCTGCCACAGGGAGATGCCGAAGCCGAGCAGGAAGGAGCCGTAGCTGATGCCGAGCACCGAGACGTTGGCGGCGAACCAGGGCCAGAACAGGTCCCTGGGGTGCCCCTTGTGCTCACTCGAAGGGATCGCGTTGATGCCGTTCAGCTCGATCTCGAGGGCCGAACCCGTGGCCCCGCCGTCGGCGCCGATCGTGGATGGGGTGGACATGCGAAGGTCCTCTCGTCGAACCTGCCAAAGCCTCTACAGCGGAGACTAGGGCGGCGCGCGGATGCCTGTCAAGGCCGGGCGCGAACGCCCCGACCCGGCGGGAGCACGCGTGGACTTCCGCCGGTCAGTGGACGTATTCGAGCAGGTCCATGCCGACCGCGCGCATGCCGTCGAGCACGGCGAGCCTGGCCGAGAGGGCCGTGTCGGCGAACGACATCGACACCGCGTAGGTGACACCCGCGCGGGGGCCGCGGAGGATCCCGACCTCGCTGCGCACGCCGGCATCCGTGCCCGTCTTGTTCACCAGCAGCAGGCCGTGGTCGCCCTGTCGGTGGGCGAGCGGGTCGAAGCCGAAGGCGCCGGCCACCATGGACAGGTCGGTGCCCAGGGAGAGCCAGCCGATCACCCGTTCGCTGGCTGCGGCGTCGACGATCTCGCCGCGGGCGAGCGCCGTGAACAACCAGGTGAGGTCCTTGGCGCTGCCGACCGAGAGCTGCGGCGCGTGGTCCGGCCCGCGTTCGTCGCGCACGAGGTCGAGCAGCGCCGTGCGGGAGAGGCCGAGCTGCTCGGTGCGGGCGCGCACGGCGTCCAGGCCGACCGCCCGGATGAGCACATTGGCGGCCAGGTTGTCGCCGGTGGCTCCGATCAGGGCGGCGAGGTCGGCCACCGGCAGCGACGGGGCCTGCAGGTGCTGCCAGATGCCCGAGCCGCCGACCGAGTCGAGCGGGGTGCGGTCGAGGATCGCGTAGGCGCCGAAGTCGGCCTCCCGCAGCCGGGCCGCGACCTCGATCAGGAGGAGCACGGTGCCGATCCCGGCGGTGGGCATCACGACATGGTCGTCGACGGAGAACAACACCCGCCCGGTGACGAGGTCGGTGGCGCGCGCCGACACCTGCACCCCGTTGACGGCGAGGTCACCCAGGGCCTGGAACCCGCGGCCGAAGTTCACGCTCGCCGGGGCCCCGCCGTGCTTCCCTAGATGCGCGGAGGCGTGACGGGACCGTCGCCCTGAGCCCTGGGTTGGCTTGACCACCGGATGCGGGTCCTTCCGTGCGCCGGACCTGCTGGCCCGGCAACACCATAACTCAACGAGGTTGGAGGTTCCTTGCGGAGAAGACCCCTACCAAATGGTGACGCGCTTCTCCGGGGTGAGCCAGAGAGCGTCGCCCTCGGCCACACCGAAGGCGGCGTAGAACTCGTCGATGTTGCTGACGATCTGGTTGCAGCGGAATTCGTTGGGCGAGTGCGGGTCGATCGCGAGCAGCCGGATGGCCTCTTCGTCGCGCATCGTGAGCTGCCAGGCCTGCGCCCAGGACAGGAAGAACCGCTGTGCGCCGGTGAGACCGTCGATCACGGGCGGCTCGGCGCCGGCCAGGGAGATCAGGTAGGCCTTCCACGCGATCGAGAGGCCGCCGAGGTCGCCGATGTTCTCGCCGATCGTCAGGGCGCCGTTGACGTGGTGGTCGGGAACCTGCCGGGGGGCCAGGGCGGTGAACTGCTCGATCAGCGAGCTGGTGCGTTCCTCGAACGCGGCGCGGTCCTCCTCGGTCCACCAGTCGGTGAGGAGCCCGTCGCCGTCGTACTTGGAACCCTGGTCGTCGAATCCGTGCCCGATCTCGTGGCCGATCACCGCGCCGATCGCGCCGTAGTTCGCCGCGGCATCCCGGTCCGCGTCGAAGAACGGCACCTGCAGGATCGCCGCGGGGAAGACGATCTCATTGAAGCCGGGGTTGTAGTAGGCGTTGATGGTCTGCGGGGTCATGAACCACTCGTCGCGGTCGAGCGGGTTGCCGATCTTGCCGAGCTCCCGCTGGAACTCGAACTCGTTGGCCCTGCGCACATTGGCGATGAGGTCGCCCGGGTCGACGGCCAGCGTCGAATAGTCGCGCCACTTCACCGGGTAGCCGATCTTGGGGGTGAACTTCTCGAGCTTCTCGAGCGCCCGGCCGCGGGTCTCCTCGGTCATCCAGTCGAGGTCGGCGATGCTCCGGCGGTAGGCCTCGACGAGGTTGGCGACGAGCACGTCCATGCTCGCCTTGGCACTCGGCGTGAAGTGGCGCTCCACGTAGATGCGGCCGACGGCCTCGCCCAGGGCACCCTCGACCAGCGACACCCCGCGCTTCCAGCGGTCGCGCAGCTGAGGGGTGCCGGTGAGGGTGCGGCCGTAGAAGTCGAAGCTCGCGTCGACGAAGTCGGCCGACAGGTACGCGGCGCTCGAACGGATGATCTGCCAGCGCAGCCAGTCCTGCCAGGCTTCCAGGCGGTCCTCGGTGAGCATCTCGGCCAGGCCGGTGACGAAGCTGGGCTGGCGCACGACGACCTCGTCGAACGCGGCCGCCGGGGCGTCGAACCCCTCGAGCCAGAGCTGGAGGTCGGCCCCGGCGGCGAGAGCGGTGACCTGGCCCCAGGTCTTGAGGTTGTAGGTCTTCTCGCTGTCGCGGGAACGGACCTTGTCCCAGTGGTGGGTCGCGAGTTCGGTCTCGAGGTCGAAGACCCGGCCGGCCCTGGCCGCGGCGTCCGTCAGCCCGGCGAGGCCGAACATCCGCTCGATGACGGCTTGGTAGGCCACCCGGATCGCGCCGGACGTCTCGTCGCGGTAGTAGGACTCGTCGGGCAGGCCGAGCCCGGCCTGCTCGACGAAGACGAGGTAGCGCTCCGGGTTTCCCGGGTCGTTGTCGACGTAGAGCTGGAACGCGCCGGCGACCCCGGCGCGTTCCAGCCGGCCGAGGGTGCCGAGCAGCACGGGGATGGAGGAGATGCCGTCGACGGTGGCGAGGTCGTCGGCGAGCGGGGTGGCGCCGAGCGCCTCGACCTTCTGCTCGTCGAGGAAGCTGGCGTAGAGGTCGCCCAACTTGCGCTCCTCGGTGCCTGGCTCGGCCGACTGGGCCTCGAGGATGATCTCGCGCACGGCCCTCTCGGACTCCTCGGCCAGGAGGTAGAACGAACCCCAGCGGGCCTTGTCGGCCGGGATCTCGGTGCGGTCGATCCACTTGCCGTTCACGTGGCGGAACAGGTCATCCTGTGGACGCACGCCCGGGTCGAGTTCGTCGCGGTCGATTCCGGATGCGGTCCCCTGCTCAGTCATGCCTCCACCCTATTCGCTGCGCCGGGCCGATCGGCCTCCCCGGACTGAGCGCTGGGCACCCTCCCAGCCGCCTGTCGAGCTCCTCGGACCGGTGGTCGAGCCCCGGGCGCCCGAGCCCCGTCGCTCGAGCCCCCGTCGCTCGAGCCCCGTCCCTCAAGTTCCTCACCGGGCACCGTGCCAGGACTGTCCCGAATTCAGGTGTAGAACCTGGAGCAGTGCGACGGATGCCGGCCAAGGCGTTGGATGCGGGCTGTTCTCCTGAATTCGGAACACCCGTGGCCGCCGGTCGAGCCCCGGCGGTCGAGCCCGTCGAGACCCGGATGCCCGCACGCTCCGCCCCAGGCCGCGCCGGTTTCGGCAACCCGCTACCGCCGCGGCCCTGTGAGCCCGCGCTGGCAGCCCGCGCTGGCAGCCCGCGACTGCGGCCGCGGGGGCGGTCTGCGAAAACGTTCGCGGGCTCGCGGCGTGATGATCTCGACTGGCTCGATCACCGGCGGGTGAGGCTGCGCCCGCGACTGAGCCCGTCGAGGCCCTGGTCGAAACGGTCGAGACCTCGCGCGGCCCGACAGCTAGTCTGGAGCATCACCATCCTTCGCCCGCAGCCCATCGACCGCGAGATCCTGCGCCTCGCCGTTCCTGCCGTGGGCGCGCTCATCGCCGAGCCGATGTTCCTGTTGGCCGACTCCGCGATGGTCGGGCACCTCGGCACTGTTCCGCTGGCCGGGCTCGGGCTGGCCAGCGCGGTACTGCAGACAGTCATCGGCCTGATGGTGTTCCTCGCCTACAGCACGACTCCCGCGGTGGCCCGCTGGCTCGGCGCCGGCGACCGCGGGCGCGCGGTCTCGGTCGGCATCGACGGCCTCTGGCTCGCCCTCGGCCTGGGCGTGCTGCTGGCGGCGGCCGGCTGGTTCACCGCCCCGGCTCTGGTCGGCGCCTTCGGAGCCGAGCCGGCCGTGACGGACGCCGCCGCCCGCTACCTCGGCCTGTCTATGCTCGGACTCCCGGCCATGCTGCTCGTCTTCGCGGCCACGGGCCTGCTCCGCGGGCTGCAGGACACCCGCACCCCGCTCTGGGTGGCCGGGCTCGGCTTCTCCGCCAACATCCTGCTCAACCTGTGGTTCATCTACGGGCTCGGTCTCGGCATCGTGGGTTCGGCGCTCGGCACCGTGGTCGCCCAGTGGTCGATGGTCGGCGTCTACCTCGTGGTCGTGGTGCGCCACGCCCGCCGCGAGGGTGCCGGGCTGCGGCCGCACCGGGCGGGCGTGCTGCGCGGGGCGTCCAGCGGCGGCTGGCTCTTCCTGCGCACGGTGAGCCTGCGCGCGGCGATGCTGCTCGCGGTGTTCGTGGCGACCAACCTCGGTTCACCCGAGCTGGCGGCCTTCCAGATCGCGATGACCCTGTTCGCCACCCTCGCGTTCGCGCTCGACGCCCTGGCCATCGCCGCCCAGGCGCTGGTCGGCCGGGGCCTCGGCGCCGGCGACCTGGCCGGCGTGCGGGCCGTGCTGCGGCGTTGCCTCGAGTGGGGCGTGCTCAGTGGCGCTGTGCTCGGGCTGATCGTGATAGCCGCCAACGGCGTGCTCGGCGCCCTGTTCACGAACGCCGCGGAGGTGAAGACCCTGCTCCCGGCCACACTGGTCGTGCTCGGGCTGTCCGTTCCCCTCGGCGGCGTGGTCTTCGTGCTCGACGGCGTGTTGATCGGCGCGGGCGACGCGCGTTACCTCGCCGTCACCGGCGTCGTCAACCTGGCCGCGTTCGTTCCGCTGGCCGTCGGCGTGCTGGTCTGGGCGCCATCCGGGGCCGCCGGGCTGGCCTGGCTGATGGCCGCATTCGCCCTCGGCTATCTCGGAGCCCGCGCGGTCACCCTGGGACTGCGCGCCCGCGCCTCGAACTGGATGGTGGTCGGGGCGCACTGAAGCGCGGGGCCGGGACGGGCGGATGCTCGCTGCTTGCGACGGTCGGGGTCAGACGACCCAGTCGAAGGACTCCTCGAACGTCTCACTCCCGTCGTCGTCGTCGAACACGTTCGCGACGACGTGGGTCAGGAACAGCGCGAACCCGACGGCGATCTCGGTGAAGCGGGCGCTGCCGAAGGGGCCGTACCAGGACACCCGGCACTCCCCCTCCGGATCGAGGTCGAGCCGTGTGGTCGCGACGCCGTCCTCGTCGGCGAGCACGAGGATGCGCACCGACCGCCACGGCGGGTTGGCCCCCATGATGCGGCCGAGGTTCAGCCCGTCGGCCGCGTGGGCGGCGAGGGCCTGGGACAGCTGCACCGCGACATCCGCCGTGCGCTCGTCGGCCACCCGGAACCTGAGGTAGGCGGCCCGGTCGCTCGACACGAGCTGGATCGCGTCGGGCTCCCAGGCGAGCCGGCGGTATTCGAGCAGTTCGAGCGCGGAGCGCACGAGGTCGGTGAGCAGCCGGCCGGCGGTCTCGGCGTCGACGACGTTGCCGTAGTCCGGGGTGTCGCCCTCCCAGACGCCTCGAACGGCGACCCGGGTGGTGGGGATGCTTGGCATGGACTTCACTTTCCGGCGGCGAGTCCGGGAAAATTCCTGATCCGCGGGCCTCTCTGCTCCAGTGGGCCGGGTGCCGACCGGTACAGGACGATTATCGTCGTGCTCGGGCGCCTCGCTGTCCGCGGCGCGCTCAGGGTCCGAAAGCGGGTGAGGAAGGCGCCGTGGAAGCTGCTCCGAGCTCAGCAATCCACGGCATCGGCCCGTCGCCCCATCCGGACTACTTGAAGGCGGCCTTGACTGCCTGGATCGCAACCTTCGAATCCCGCAGGCCGTCGTAAATCGGCGGGATCGGCCGGTCGACAGCGAAGAATTGGTAGACCGCGTGCATGGCGCCGTGGATCGAGTACTCCACGGTGAAAACGACATCCTTCGCGAGCTCGGTGAACTGACCGAGGAACGCGAAGTTCTGCGAGCCGTCGGGGATGACCTTGGGACGGTCCTTGGGTACCCGCCGGCTGAACAGCGCCGAGGCGTACGGCATCATCACTGTGGTGACGTCGGTGGTTTCGAGTACCTCGTCGAGGATGTCCTCGAAGCCGAGCTGGTGGACCAGCTCGGTGAGAACCTCCTTGCCGGTGGCCTGGGACATCTTCTTTTTGACGAAGTCGCCGTCGTCGTCGATCTCGAAGCCGTAACCCCACAACGTGTATGTGTTCTCGGGCATGTTGGGGAAGTGCGGCTGGGCCGGCACGACCATCGACAGGTGCCAGCCCGACTCGGTGAACGTGGTCAGCGCCCCGGTGCCCGGTTCATTGCCCGTGTACTCGATGATGCGGTTGATCAGCACATCACTGTGCATGGTCAGCGTGAACGACTCCCACTTATTTTCGTCGATGTTTCCGGCGAAGGTGTTCGGACGCCCGAAGTCGGGGGCCTTCTTGGCGATCGCCTCCCACAACGACCACGCATGGTCGACGCGGTCGCGGATCAGCGGCGGCACTGTGTCGTTGCCGCCGTAGGTTGCGTCGGCGGTAATGGATCCGATGGTGAGGAACGTGTAGTCGCTCCCGCCGAGTGAGATCGTCGAGGCGCCGGCCGAGTCCTCGACGTGCAGGCGCGTGGCGCGCCGCGACTGATCTGCGCCTGCGAAGTCGACATCGGTGACGCGAGTGCCGAAGCGGACGTCGACGCCCTGGGCCGCGAGCCAGCGCTGCAGCGGCACGATCATCGAGTCGTATTGGTTGTACTTGGTCCGGCAGACCCCGCCGACCGTGTCGAGGAGGTCGAACTCCTGAACGAAACGCAGGAAGTAGCGCCGCAGCTCAATCGCCGAGTGCCATTTCTGGAACGCGAACATGGTGCGCCACATCTGCCAGAAGTTGGTCTCGAAGAAGTGGTCGCCAAAGATCTCGTCGATGCGGCGAGCCCCGAGGGTCTTCTCGCTCATGCCGAGCAGGCGCGTCATATCGAGACGATCGCGATTGCTCAGGCCGTAGCTCGAGGCGTCCAGAATATGGTGCCGCGCGTCGACCAGGCGCGCACGGGCGCGGGTCGTGAACGTGGAATTGAAGTCGATGATTTCCTGGCGGACGGTGACCTCCGGGTCCTCAAGCGAGGGGATCGTGGAGAAGAGGTCCCAGGTGGTCTGATACGCCTGTTCCTCGAACATCCGACCGCCGCGGGTCACGTAGGCGCCCGGCTCCACGGGGGACCTCGCCCCATCCATATTCCCGCCTGCGATCTCGAGCTCCTCGAGGATGTGGATGTTCTCGCCGGGAACGCCGGCATCGCGGATGGCGAAGGCGGCGGCCGCCATGCCGGCGATGCCTCCACCCACGATCCACAGGTGGGCCCTCTTCGGATCGATGCTCATGGTCTTCCCTCTCGGTCGGTCTGCGGCGGCGTGCGACGACGTGACGGTGCTCGATCGCCTGACCGCTGAATTTCGGACTGTACTCACTTCGGAGTCTAGTCCGTATGTTAGTTTCATATCCAGACGGGAACGATGCGCGCCGCAGGCGGCCGCCATCGGCTCCCCTGGAAGGAGCACCACCCGTGACACCCGCCGAAGGGCCTCCCCGAACGCCGATCACGATCGACCGGCGGGCACGCAACAAGGCGGACAAGCAGCACCGGATCTTCGTGGCGGCTGCCTCGCTGTTCACCGGGCTGGGGTACTCGGCAGTGACGACTCAGATGGTTGCGGACCGGGCGGATGTGGGAACGGGCACGTTGTTCCGCTACGCCAGCTCCAAGGCTGAGCTACTGATGATGGTGCTGAACGAGCAGATGCGACTGGCCACCCGCGAGGGTGTACTCGCGTCCGAGGCCGGCGACTCGCCGGTCGACGCAATCATGGCGCTGCTCGCGCCACAGATCCACCTGAGCCTGGAATTCCCGGAGAACACCGCGGTCTACCAGCGGGAGATCCTCTTCGGAAGCGAGCGGGGGCCGTACCGCGCCGAGGCACTCGCGCGCATCTCGGAACTTGAGAACGCGATCGCGGACATCCTGGCTCGGTTCGCGCTGGTCAGCCGGGTGAGGAGCGGCGTCGACCTGCGGGGAGCGGCGCGCACCATGTTCTCGACGCTGCACATGGAGTTGATCCGCGTCAGCCTCGGGCGCGAGGACCCGCGAGCCCTGCCGGGGACGCTGCGCGCACACGTCGACGTGCTGCTGTACGGGGTGCTCGCGCCGGCGTGAGACCGACTGTGGTGCCGGACGGCGTGGGCGCATCACCGCGGCGCGCATGGGCGCGAAACTGCGCAGACTGGTCGAGAATAGTGATCGGCCGACGGGGCTCCACCGAACCCCGAGGCAGGCCGAATACCACCCGGGAGAGAACACCATGACGCCACCAGCCGGACCGCTGATCCCCGCGAGCGTGCCGCGGCCGCCGCGCACCCTCACCCCGGCCAGCGGATTCACGCGCTGGCTGCTTCAGAACCGGGTGCAGCCGGTTGGGCCGGAGACAAGCGAGGACACCACGGCGACCCACTCCTGGTGGAAGGTGATGTGCCTGACCGGTGTCGACTATTTCTCGACCCTGTCCTACCTTCCCGGGATCGCGGCGCTGGCGGCCGGCGCCCTCTCACCGCTGGCGACGCTGCTGATCGTCGCCCTGACTCTGCTCGGGATGCTGCCGATGTACCGACGGGTGGCCAAGGAGAGCCCGCGCGGCCAGGGGTCGGTGGCGATGCTGGAGCGGCTGCTGCCGTTCTGGCGCGGGAAGGTCTTCGTGCTCGTGCTGCTCGGCTTCGTCGCCACGAGCTGGATCATCACGATCACGCTGTCGTCGGCGGATGCCACGGTGCACCTTCTCGAGAACCCCTACGCGCCGGACTTCCTCCAGGGGCATGCCGTGACCATCACGGTGGTGCTGCTGCTCATTCTCGGCGGGGTCTTCCTGCTCGGCTTCAGCGAGGCGGTCTCGGTCGCGATCCCCCTGGTTGCCCTGTTCCTGCTGTTGAACGGGATCGTGATCGGCGTCGGCCTGTACGACGTGTTCACCGAACCCGGCGCCCTGTCCGGCTGGACCGACGCCCTCTCCGCCCGCGGCACTGGCTTCGGCGACATTGCCGGCCCGGCGATCATCGCGTTCCCCCTGCTCGTGCTCGGCCTGTCCGGCTTCGAGACCGGGGTCAGCATGATGCCGCTCGTCGCCGCCGCAGGCGCCACCCCTGAAGAGCGGCTGGCGTCGCGCATCCGGAACACCCGCAAGCTGCTCACGGCCGCGGCCGTCATCATGAGCCTCTACCTGCTGGCCAGCAGCCTGGTCACCACCGTGCTCATCCCGCCGGAGGCGTTCCAGGACGGCGGGGCGGCCAGCGGGCGCGCCCTCGCCTACCTCGCGCACGAGCGGGTCGGCAACGTGTTCGGCACGGTCTACGACGTCAGCAGCATCCTGATCCTGTGGTTCGCGGGGGCGTCGGCGATGGCCGGCCTGATCAACATCGTCCCGCGATACCTTCCGTCCTACGGCATGGCCCCGGAGTGGAGCCGGGCCGTGCGTCCGGTCGTGCTGGTCTACACCGGCGTGAGCATCCTGATCACGATCGGGTTCAACGCGGACGTGAACGCCCAGGCCGGGGCCTACGCCACCGGCATCCTGGCGATGATGGTGTCCGGGGCGGTCGCGGTGACCATCTCCGCGGTGCGGCGGCGGCAGCGACGAGCGAGCGTCGCCTTCGGTGTGCTCACCTTCGTGCTCCTCTATGCCCTGGGCGCGAACATCATCGAGAAGCCGGACGGCATCACCATCTCGGCGTTCTTCATCGCCGGGATCGTCACCGTGTCCCTGATCTCGCGGGTATCGCGCACGACCGAGCTCCGGGTGGAGCAGGTCGAGTTCGACGAGACGGCCCGGCGGTACATCCGGGACTCCCTCGACCACGACGGGGCCCTCAACCTGATCGCACACAAGCGGGCGGCCGGCGCCCGCGGCGACTACGCGCAGAAGGAGCGCGAGCAGCGCGGGATGAACCCGGTTCCCGGTGCGGCCGACGTCATGTTCCTGGAGATCGAGGTCGTCGACCCGTCCGGCTTCAGCGAGCGGCTGCAGGTTCGCGGGGTCGAGGCGGACGGCTACCGGGTGCTGCGGGCGAAGAGCCCGGCGGCCCCGAACGCCATCGCCGCCATCCTGCTGGCGCTCCGGGACGCCGCCGGCGTGCGGCCGCACGCCTACTTCGAGTGGTCGGAGGGCAACCCGCTCGGCCACCTCTTCCGCTACCTCCTGCTCGGGCAGGGCGACACCGCCCCCGTTGTGCGCGAGATCCTCCGCACCAGCGAGCCCGACCCGGCCCGCCGGCCCGGCATCCACGTCGGCGGGGGCTGAGCCGGCCCACAGACGGATGCCGCCGCGCCCACGTCGTCAGTCAGCCGATTCCCGGGACGAAGCGGCATCGACGTCCGCGACCGCCTGCGCGAGCGCGGCCAGCGAGAGCGCGACGTCGTCGGCATCCGTGGACCAGTTGCTCACCGAGATGCGCAGCACGTCCCGGCCGTGCCAGCGCGACCCCGACATCCAGGCCACGCCGCCGGCGAGCAACGCCGCGGTCACCCGCCGCGTTCGCTCGTCGTCGCCGAAGCTGACACTGACCTGGGTGAAGACCACGTCGTTCAGCACCTCGGCGCCGGGGATGCGGGCGATCCCGGCGGCGAGTTCGGACGCCCGGTCGGCCAGCCGCTCAACGAGTGCGATGGTGCCCGCCCGGCCGAGCGACCGGAGCGCGGCCCACACGGTGACGCCCCGGGCGCGGCGGGAGAGTTCCGGGACCTTGTCGAACGGATCGCCCGGGCCGGTGTCGTCGGTGATGAGGTAACTGGTGTGCACGCCGAAGGCCGCGCGCACGACGTCGGGCCTGGCCACGATGGCCATGCCGCAGTCGTAGGGCACGTTGAGCGTCTTGTGCCCGTCGGTCGCCCACGAATCGGCGAGCTCGAGACCGGCCAGGGCCCCGCGGTAGCGCGGGCTGGCCGCAGCCCAGAGGCCGAAGGCGCCGTCGACGTGCACCCAGGCCCCGCGCTCGTGCGCCACGGCGATCGCCGCCTCCATCGGGTCGAACGCCCCCGAGTGCAGGTTGCCGGCCTGCAGGCAGACGATGGCCGGACCGGCCGGACCGGCCCCGTCCATGGCCGCAGCCAGCGCGTCGGGGCGGATGCGGCCCTGGTCGTCGGCGTCGACGAGGATGGGCGCGCCGAGCCCGAGGTAGCGCAGCACCAGGTCGATGACATCGTGCCGCTCGGCTCCCGCGAACACCCGGATGCGCGGCGCCCCGGCCAGCCCCAGGCCGGACAGGTCCCAACCGACCCCGTCCAGCACGGCCTGCCGGCCCGCGGCGAGGCCGACGAAATTGGCGGTGGTCCCGCCGGTCGTGAAGCCCACGTCCGAACCGGCCGGCAGGTGGAGGAGGTCGAGCAGCCACCCCGCGGCCGCCTCCTCCGCCGCCGCGACGGCGGGAGTGGCAAACCGCATGCCCGCGTTCTGGTCCCAGGCGCTGACAAGCCAGTCGGCCGCGAGCGCAGCGGGAAGGGTCCCCCCGATCACCCAACCGAAGAAGCGTCCGGACGGCATCGCCATCAGGCCCGGTTCGGTCAGGCGGGCGAGTTCGTCGATGACGGCTGCCGGATCGGTGGGGTGCTCCGGCAGCGGCGCTGCGAATCCGGCCAGGAGGGCGTCGGCGTGCACTGCGGGGCCGATCGGGCGGGCGGGAACGGACGCGAGCCACGCCATGGTGTGCACTCTCGCCCGTTGCAATGCCGCCTCGAAGGCGTCCGGCTGGGCAGACATGGCGCCAGTTTAGCCCTCCGCGAGTCGATCGGGTCGGCTAGTTTTGGAGGGGACGGATGCGCCGATCCGGCCCGATTCCGCCGCTCGGCACCAAGCGTCCCGCCCGCCGACGACGGCCGCACCAGACCCGCCACACCGACCCACCAAGGACTCCCCGTGCCCCAGCCCGCACAGCCGACCGGAACGACCACGCCCAGCACGGCCGGCCGCGGCCTTCTCGCCTGGCGCAACGCGGTCTTCGTCATCTTCTTCATCAGCGGGCTCACCCTTGCCACCTGGATGTCCCGGATACCGGCCGCGCGCGATGGTCTGCAGCTGAGCACCGCCGAGGTCGGCATCCTCATCTTCGGCCTCTCGGCCGGGTCGGTGCTCGGCCTGGTCGCCGCGGTCTGGATGCTCGGCCGGTTTGGCGCGCGGCGGGCGATGCTGCTCAGCGCCTCGCTCTCCGTCGTCGGGCTGACCCTCGTCGGAGGCGGCGCCAGCCTGCTCACCTCGGCCCCCTTCGTCTTCGTCGGTCTGGCCCTCGTCGGCTTCGGCATCGGCTCGCTCGACGTGGTGATGAACGTCGAGGGTGCCGCGGCCGAGCGCGAGATCGGCAAGACCCTGATGCCGCTGATGCACGCCTGCTTCAGCCTCGGCACCGTGGTCGGCGCCCTCGTCGGTGCCGGCGCCTCCCTCATCGGGCTACCGGTTCACTTGCACCTCGTCGGCATCGCGATCCTCGTGCTCGCCACCGCGCTCGTCGCCGTGCGGTACATCCCGCAGCTCGATCCCCGGGCCGAAACCGCGGCCGCCTCGCCCGCCGCGTCCCCGAAGAGCCGGCGTGAGCGGCTGCGAGAGAGCCTCATCGTCTGGGCGGACCCGAAGATCCTGCTGATCGGCACGATCGTGCTCGGGATGACCTTCGCCGAGGGCTCGGCGAACGACTGGCTGGCCCTGGCCTCCGTCGACGGCCACGGCCTCAGCAACACTGAGGGCGCGATCGTCTTCGGCGTGTTCGTGGCCGCGATGACCGTGGGCCGAGTGCTCGGCGGCCCCGTGATCGACCGCTTCGGACGAGTGCCTGTTCTCCGCAGCTGCGCGGTGCTCGGCGTGCTCGGCCTGCTCCTGTTCATCCTGGCGCCCAGCCACGCTCTGATCTACTGCGGCACCGTGCTCTGGGGGCTGGGTGCCTCGCTCGGCTTCCCGGTAGGCATGTCGGCCGCCGCCGACGACACGAAGAACGCCGCCGCGCGGGTGAGCGCGGTCGCCATGATCGGTTACTTCGCGTTTCTGGTCGGACCTCCGGTGCTCGGCCTGCTCGGCCAGGCCTGGGGCATCCTCAACGCCCTGTTCCTGATCCTCGCGCTGATGGTGCTCGCCGGCCTCGCCGCGCCCGCCGCGCGCGAAACCCGCCACGTCTCCGGTTAAGCTCGAACGGTGCGCCTCGTAATAGCCCAATGCTCCGTCGACTACGCCGGAAGGCTCAACGCGCATTTGCCGCTCGCCACCCGCCTGCTCATGCTCAAGTCGGACGGCAGCGTGCTCGTGCACTCCGACGGCGGCTCCTACAAACCGCTGAACTGGATGAGCCCGCCGTGCGCCCTCGCGGTCGACGAGCCCGATGACGATCAGGCGGATGCCGGCGTCACCGAGGTCTGGACGGTCACCCACGCCAAGACCGCCGACCAGCTCATCGTCAGCATCTACGAGGTGCTGCACGATTCGGCCCACGAGCTGGGAATCGACCCCGGTCTGATCAAGGACGGCGTCGAGGCGCACCTGCAGAAGCTGCTGGCCGAGCACATCCACCTGCTCGGCGACGGCCACACGCTCGTGCGCCGCGAGTACATGACCGCCATCGGCCCGGTCGACATCCTGGCGAGGGATGCCGGCGGCGGCTCGGTCGCGGTCGAGCTCAAGCGCCGCGGGGACATCGACGGGGTCGAGCAGCTCACCCGGTACCTCGAGCTGATGAACAGGGATCCGCACCTCGCCCCGGTGGCCGGGGTGTTCGCGGCGCAGATCATCAAACCGCAGGCGAGGACCCTGGCCGAAGACCGCGGCATCCGCTGCCTGGTGCTCGACTACGACGCCATGCGCGGCCTCGACGACACCCAGTCCAGGCTGTTCTAGGCCCGGACGCGAGTTGCCGACCACGGAACCGCGACACACTGCGCAAGAGGCTGGCGGCCACGGCGAAACAGGAATAAACTTCCGTTCTCACTTTCCGGTGCACGACTTTGCGTCAATGCCGCCTAGGATTAGCGAGTGAATTCGACATTGACGCGCACTTGGAGCGCCATCCTCTTTGACCTCGACGGAACGATCACCGACTCCGCCCCGGCCATCACCAACTCCCTGGCCCGCACCTTCGCCCTCCTCGGCCGCCCGGTTCCGCCGGCCTCCGAACTCCTTGCCTACGTCGGCCCGCCCCTGCTCGCGGCCTTCCGTGAATACGCCGGGATGACGCCCGATGAAGCCCTCGAGGCCCTTGCCGTCTACCGGGCCGACTACCAGGGCGAACACATGCTCGACACGGCCGTGTACCCCGGCGTGGCCGGCCTGCTCGAGCGCATCCACGAGGCGAAGATCCCGATGGCCCTGGCCACGAGCAAGCCGGAGCACGCCGCCATCGCCATCCTCGAGCACTTCGACCTCGCCAGGTACTTCACGGTCATGGTCGGCGCCTCCGACACGGAGACGCGAAGCTCCAAGGCCGACATCGTGGAAGAGGCGCTGACCCGCCTCGGCGCCGTCGGCGCCAACCTTGCGGCCCCGGTCATGGTCGGCGACCGCAGCTACGACGCGGAGGGTGCCGCCGCCCACGGCGTTCCCACCATCCTGGTCGAGTGGGGCTACGGTTCCCCCGCCGAGGCCGCCGCCGCGACCGCGACGGTCTACTCGGTCGACCAGCTCGCCAAGCTCCTGCTCGGCTGACCCGACCGCCGCACGACGATTCTCCGCGTCGGGACCGGGACGGCTTCGAAGGGACCTCTCAATGGACGTAGACGAGTGGGACATCCGCTACCGGCAGGCACGCGAGGGCCACTACACCCGCCTCTGGTCGGCCCTGCCTGCGCAGCTCGTGCAGGACACCGTGGCACCCTGGACGCCGGGGCGCGCGCTCGACCTGGCCACCGGCGACGGCCGCAACGCGATCTGGCTGGCCGCCCGGAGCTGGAGCGTCACCGGGCTCGACTTCTCCGCGGAGGCGATCGCCCAGGCCGGGGAGCACGCGCGGGCCGCCGGCGTCGACGTGGACTGGCTGGTGGCGGATGCCACGACCTGGCAACCCCCGGAACGCTTCGACCTGGTCACCGTGATGTACCTCCACCTGCCGGAGGTGCAGTTCCGCTCCCTGCTGGCCAGGGCGCTGGGCTGGCTCGCCCCCGGCGGGCACCTGCTCGTGCTGGGCCACGACCGGGCCAACATCGCGGCGGGCGGTCCCGGCCCCGGCAACCCCGACATCCTCTACACGCCCGAGCTGTTGTCGTCGATCGTCGGGCCAGAGCGAGTGGTGCGCTGCGAAACCGTCAGCCGGGACCTCGCCACCGACCCTGAGTCCCCTGCGGACATCCGCGGAGCGGCCCTCGACACCATCCTGGTCGCCACGGCTTGAGGCCTCGCGAGGATTACCCCATGGGGTATATTGGGAGGTACAGAACAAAGGAGCACATGATGTCCATTCTTCAGTTCCTCGGGTCGACTTCGGGCCGCTGGGCGCGGATCATCGCCGGCATCGTCCTCGTCGTCCTGGCCGTGGTCCTCGGCGGCTGGTGGTGGATTCTGGCGGTGCTCGGCACCGTCTTCATCGCCGCCGGATCGTTCGACTTCTGCCTCCTCGCCCCGCTCTTCGGCAAGCCGCTCCAGGGGCCCGCCTTCCGGAAGACCTTCACATCCTGAACCCGGATCTGCCCACGGCCGTTCCCACTCCCGCCACGCCGCCGAGCACGCCGGACCACAGTCCGGTTCAGCGCTCGGTTGTCCGGGTGCTGGTCGTCGGTCAGATCCTCGGCGGCATCGGCATGGGCGCAACCCTGTCCCTCGGCGCCCTGCTGGCGGCCCAGCTTTCCGGCTCCAGCGCCTGGTCCGGCATGGCCGCCACCATGAGCACGCTCGGCGCGGCCCTCGTCGCGGTTCCGCTGGCCAGGCTCGCCCAGGCCCGCGGCCGGCGACGCTCGCTGGCGACCGGATCACTCATCGCCGGAGCCGGGGCCGTGCTGGCCATCACTTCGGTGGCCGTCGACGCGTTCCCGCTGCTGCTGCTGGCCCTCATCCTCCTGGGTGCGGGGTCGGCCACCAACCTCCAGGCCAGGTTCGCCGCAACCGACCTGGCCAGCGTGCGGTTCCGCGCCCGCGACCTCTCGATCGTCGTCTGGTCCACCACCATCGGCGCGGTGCTCGGCCCGAACCTGTTCGGCCCGGGCGAGACCGTCGGCGCCGCCCTCGGCCTCCCGCCCCTGACCGGGGCGTTCGCGTTCTCCCTGCTGGCCACGGTGGGTGCGGCCGTCGTGTACACGGTCGGACTCCGGCCCGATCCATTGCTCACCGCGCTGGCCGCACGCACGAGCGGCTCCGCGGGCGGGCGTCGGATCGGCGGACTGGCCATCATCCGATCCAACCCGGGCGCCCGCTTCGCCGTGGGAGTGATCGCCCTCAGCCACGCCACAATGGTGGCCCTGATGTCCATGGCCCCCGTGCACCTGCGCGACCACGGCGCCACGCTCACCGTGGTCGGGCTCACAATCAGCCTGCATGTGGCCGGGATGTACGCCCTCTCCCCCGTCTTCGGCGCCCTCGCCGACCGGATCGGGCGGATGCCGGTGATCCTGACCGGCCAGGCCCTGCTGTTGGCCGCGCTGACGCTGTTCTGGCTGAACGGCGACTCCCCGGTCGCGATGACCGCCGGGCTGATCCTGCTCGGGCTCGGCTGGTCGGCATCCGTCGTCGCCGGTTCCGCCTTGATCGCCGAGGCCGTCGGGGTGCACGACCGCGCCCCTCTGCAGGGCTTCTCCGACCTCTCGATGAACGCGGCAGGAGCGCTCGGCGGCGCCCTGGCCGGCCCGATCCTCTCGGCGGCCGGCTATTCGGGGCTGGGCCTGGTCACCATGCTCCTCGTGGCCGTAATCGTGGGCTGGTCGGCGCGGCGGCTGGCGGCGGCGAAGCGTGCCGGATAGCCTCACGCGCTGGTGCACTCAGCGCACCTGAGCGCGACACTTTTGCGGGCGGTGTATTCCGGGTGCCTGTTGCCAGACCGGTGCGGGTGTGTGAATTATGAACCATGAGATCAAGTCACCCGATGCCCGGCAATCCGTGGCCGCACGATATGACAATCACGATCGAAGATTCCCCGACGTTCCTCAGCGAGTTGTTGTTTGTGCGCAGCGCGTGGGGCCTTGAACCGGCTGGTGTTCCGCCTCTTGATCGGGAACCGGATCCGGGAATCTCTGCCCGGCCACGCCGGCCTGCAGTCAACGAGTTGGAGCGACTCTGGCTGATCGACTGGCAACGTGCCTGGACCCAATTTGAGGACGACCCCAGGGAAGGGCGAATTCCAGACGAGAACGAATTGCGCCGTATCGCCGAGTCCACGGATGAGGAGCTTCAAGAGGCCTACTCCGCGCGACCCTCAGCGATCTGGTACACCGGCATGGACAGTGAGGCAGCGAAAAATCAGTGGCGGACATCACTGGTCGACAACCAGCGAACACCGCTAGCTGAGACTCCAGAGCGGCTGGCGCTGCCGGCCCTCATCCACGCCTGGCACCACGGCATAGACACCATCATTCAGCTGCCCTTCCGGGGGCACTACGCCCGTCGACTCAGCCGTCGACACCTGCTGGTCTCGCGGGAGACCAGACACAACCGAGATCTCTATACCGAAACGCTGGCCAACGTCTGAGTGAGCTCATCGTCCTCGGACCGGTCCCCCGGCGTCGAGCTCATCGTTCAGGCGGGCAGATATCGATGCCGAGTTCGTAGCCGGATCCGCTTTTGGTAAGCGCGATTTGTTTGATCTCACCGACGTATGCAACTTTCACTAGCGTGACCCTCGGGGAGTGCGGCTGACCAGGCGCCGGGGTCGGACCCGATACTTCGGTCTTGAGCGGCCACGCAGTCAGCCTGGAACCCCCTACGGGACGCCAAAGGCAGCATGCTCGCGCTGGGCCGCGTTCCGCGTGGTGCGTCCGAGCTGGCTGGGCCGGTTGGGCTTGTACTAGGTCAGAGATTTGCGGTCAGGGCCCGTCCGATAATGCGGGCTCCGTCGGCGAATGCGCCGGGGTTGGGGCCGGAGTAGTTGAGTCTGATGAAAGGACCGGTGGGTTCGGCCGGGAACCAGCCGGAGCCTGTGGCGATTATGACTCCGGCGGCCTCGCAGTCTGCGACAAGGCGGTCGAGGTTGGTTGCGTCGGGGAGGCGGGCCCAGAGATTGAGGCCGCCGGCGGGGACGGTGGCGATGTGTGCGTCTGGTGCGTGTACGCGCAGGCTGTTGAGTAGGAGGTCGCGTCGTGCCCGCAGCTGGGGGCGGAGGAGGTTGCGGAGGTGGGTCTGCCAGCCGGGTTGGGTGAGGACGTCGAGTGCTGCGGCTTGGAGGATCCCGCTGACGTACATCGATTCGGCCCCGCGGTCGGCGAGGATGCGTTCGCGGGCGGGCCCTCGGGCGATGACGGCCGCGATACGAATGGAGGGCGAAACGCTCTTGGTGAGCGATCGCACGTAGACGACGTGTCCGGCGTCATCGCGAGCGGCGACCGGGCGCGGGTCGGTGTCGATTCCGAAGTCATGGGCCCAGTCGTCCTCGACGAGGAACGCGCCATGCGCGCGCACGACGTCCAGGATCTGCGTCGTGGCGGCATCCGACCACTGTGAGCCGGTCGGGTTGGCATAGGTGGGTTGTGCGTAGAAGGTGCGGGAGCCGGTTTCCTGGAATGCGCGGGCGAGTTCGTCCGGATCGGGGCCATCGGGCCCCGTCGGAATCGGGATTACTTCGACGCCGGCTTGAGCTGCAGCCTGGATCGCACCCCAGTAGGTGGGCGATTCCATCAGCAGTGGTTGGCCCGCGGTGACGAGGGCGCGAAAGATCGTGGCCAAGCCGCTCTGGCTTCCGGGGAGCACAATGACATCGCTCGGCAGGGGCGGGGTCACGCCGACCGGTGTCGCTGCACCGAGCTCGTGGGCAAACCAGGACTGCAGCTCCGGAAGTCCCGCCACTGCTGAACGGGTCAGCGCTGCATCGCTCCGGGCCGCGCGGGCCAGCGCGGACCGGATCAACCGCTCCGGCAACAGCTCCCGGTCAGGGTAGCCGGCGTGCAGGGCGATCGCGCCCTGCGGAGCTTCACGAAGTGCGGGACTCAGCGCGGAGAGACGGCTGTGCGGGGAACGCATCGCCGCCGTCTGCCAGCTGTAATCGAGCGGGCGCGCTGTGCGCACCGCGCGAACAAACGTTCCCGCGCCGGGGCGCGTTTCGATAAGGCCTTGAGCCACGAGGGTGCGGAGAGCTTTCTGAACCGTCACTGGGCTCGCCCCGTATTCCGCCACTAGCGTGCGGCTGGTCGGCAGGCGCGCGCCGGGGACGCTGCCCGCGATCCATTCGCGAAGTGCGGCCACGATCCGGCAACTGCTATCGTTATTCATGTCAGACCATAGTAGCGCTATCAAAAAAACGCCCGCACCGCTATCACCATCGCGGGCCGGCCTGGCCTGGGGACTGCTCGGGGTTGCCGCGTTCTCCTTCACGGTTCCCCTCACCCGAGTCGCCGTCGAGGGCATGTCTCCGCTATTCATCGGATCCGGACGCGCCGTCATCGCTGCCTTGCTCGCCGCGGCCGCACTGGCCCTCACCCGACAGAGCCTTCCTCGCGGCAGCCAGTGGTCTCGCCTGGCCGTGGTGGCGGGCGGCGTCGTCGTCGGCTTCCCCCTCCTGACATCATTTGCCCTCACTACTGCCTCGGCGAGTCACGGTGCCGTCGTGATCGCCCTGCTCCCAGCCGCAACAGCGGTGATGGCCGTCATTCGAAGTAAGGAGCGACCCCCGCTGCCGTTCTGGATCATGGCCGCCATCGGCGCTCTTGTGGCCGTGGCTTTCGCGTCCGTGCAAGGCGGCGGGATTATTCGATTCCACTGGTCGGACCTGCTCCTTTTTGGCGCCGTTGCGGCCGCCGCCATCGGATACGCCGAAGGAGGCCTGCTCGCGCGAGAGATCGGGTCGTGGCAGACCGTGTCCTGGGCGCTGATACTAGCCGCGCCCCTGATGATCACACTGGCCACGATCGCCATCCTCGAACAGCCCCCGACCGGTACGCCGACCCAGTGGGCGGCCTTCGCCTACCTCGGAGTGGTGAGCATGTTCCTGGGCTTCTTCGCCTGGTACCGCGGACTGGCTATTGGGCCCATGACCCAAGTAAGCCAGGTGCAACTCACGCAACCCGTACTGAGCATCCTCTGGGCCGCTCTGATCCTTCGCGAACAGTTGACGTGGCAAACAATCATCGGCGGTATCGCCGTGATCCTCTGCGCCGGCATCGCCGTACGAACACGCCTCAACCGCACCCGACCCCCGCGCCCCCTTCAGCACTCCGAAAACGAACCAGTACAGGTAGTGGTACCTCCGAGCACAGCTCGACCGTAAGCGGGACCCGAACCGGCGCAAGCGCCACCCAAAATTTCCGGATCACGATCGCCGCGTTTCCGCAGCCCCCGCGTATCCACCAACGACCAAGACCTCACCGCCCAGAAAAACACCCTGGTCGCTCTTGGTCTGACGCTGGATAAGGCGTTCACCGACCCAGGGCTGACCGGCGCCAACCGGGCACGACCGAGACTCCGGGAAGCACTGGCCGCCTGCCGGGCCGGGGACACCCTGGTCGTGACCAAACTCGACCGACTGGCCCGATCCCTGCGCGATGCAAAGGACATTGTCGACGAACTCACCCGCCGCGAAGTCAAGCTCAGCATCGGAGGCTCCATCCACGACCGCACTGATCCCGTCGGACGGCTCCTCTTTAACGTCCTGGCCATGGTCGCGGAACGATTCGTGATCCCCGCGGACGTCCCTTACAAGTCACCACGGAATTTGCACGAATTTTCGCGGATTCCTGACGCCGGCCCAGAAAGAAACACCATGATCAGTCGCTTTCATCGCGAAGAGGGCAAGCGGTGGCCGATGATCACCCGTGCCCAGTGAAGAAGTGTCAAAATCTCCGATCGCGTCTCCGACATTCATGCTGGCGGCAAGAATGAGATCGTCCGTCAGGACCCCGGCTTTCCGTGACCGCATCTTCTACCCTTCCGTGAAAGATCGACGCTCTGCAGCAACGCCCGTGTGTCGGGACCATCAATTTGCCTCCGGTTGAGCCCGCAAAGGTTCGTCTATGGCCACGGTAGAACCTGGGTGTTCGAGGCTGGACGTTACGCGCAATGACTGCGACACTCGAGGCATGTTCCTTCACTAAGCGCGCCAATCCACGTCGACAAATCGACCTAGCCACTTTTCTGAATTGAGGAACACCGCCATGACATTACATATCCGCGATGCCGCAACTGAGGACATCGATTTTCTCGCTGTGATGCTGCTGGAAGCAATCAACTGGCGCCAAGACCGGCAGACTGCGACTCTGCAATCGATCATGAATAGCCCCGGCCTATGGCACTACCTCTCCGATTGGAAACGAGGCTCAGATTTCGGTTTCGTGGCACACGAGGCAGAGGACAAGCCGCTCGGTGCGGCGTGGGCGAGGTTCATGACCGCCGAAGATCCCGGATATGGATTCGTTGACGAGGGTATCCCCGAACTGGGCATGGGCGTAGTGAGCTCTCATCGAGGCCAGGGCGTAGGCCGCGTTCTTCTGGAGCAGACCATACGGGCCTCAGCGGATCGTGGCCTCCAGGGACTGAGCTTGAGCGTCGAAGACGACAACGAACGAGCCCGCGCTCTGTACTTGAGCAACGGCTTCGTCGTCGCGGGACGGGTCGGCAATTCGGACACGATGGTTCTAAGGTTTTGACCCGCTGAAGGTTCCCCTTCCGGGTGCCTCTGCTGGTATTCCCCTCGATCCCGTTGACGATTTGTTTTGGCCAACGCTGGACCTACTGGTCCTTGATGCGGATGTTCTCGCCTGCTTTGCTCCAGCCCTCTCGATTGGGCATGCCATCCTGCACAATCATGACTTCAAAGCCTGCCGACTTCATTGTCGTCATGTTCGAGCCGCACGCTCCTTGCCACTCCGCGGCTGCTCTGTAGGCGAGCAGGCAGACAGGCAAGTCGCGCCCGCGTGCCAAGTACAGCCGCGTGTCGTCAACGACACCCACAAATCGCACGCTGTCAGTGTCGAAACCGTCCAATGCATAGTCCGGAAGGCCACTCGGGATGGCGTCCTCTGCCCTGGGCGCTCTCTGCAAGTCGGAGAAGCCATCGGCAGGTGAACAGCCCGTCATGGTGAGTACCGTCACCGACGCTGCGACCAACCACACAAAAGTCCACTTGTCGGCCACTTCTCTCCCTGATTCAGGCAAACATATCGTTCTACGAAATCGGTCCGCAAGGGTTCGGCTGGCGGCGTTCAGTCGGACGTGGTTGCGTCTGGCCGTGTCAATCCCTCATATGGTTCGATCCGTTTGAGGAAGGCGTCTCGGTCCCCGATACCCACAGTCGTGGCTCCATACGAGATGTTGATCGAACGGGCGTTCCACCCAGTCTCGACGCCGATCTCGCCTGCCGCTTTGCCGGATTCGTCCCGGTCGATATTGATCAGGGACACTGCCACCCACTGCGAATCTCCGTTGGCGGTGCCAAACCACTGCCATTGCTCGTCCGGGTTCTCCGAACCTGACCGCTCAGCGTTCTCAGCGGCGCGTTCGGAATCGAGACTGTCAAGCTTCAACGATCCCAGGCCGTGCGCTTGGGTCACGTCGGTGATGATCTCGACGATGCGATTCCAGTCTTCTGCGCGCGAGGGGATGCTCAAGCTTTCGCGTGCGGCCGAGTTGAACGTGACGTACAGCGATCTACCGCCGTACCCGTTGCCCTCCTGAGGGTAGAACTCGCCCTCGCCAACATGCCCGTCAGTTGGGCCGTCTTCCCAGGCGAGCGCGAATTCATCGCTGAGGCGAGCCTCGATCTCCCCCAGAATCCTCGCCGACACCGCCCTGGTTTCTTCGGCAGGGGGAGCTCGAAGGACATCGCCCGCATCCATGCCGGCGTGCCCCGGATAGGCCGCCCAGTCGACAGTGACCGCTTCCCCACTGTCGGCCCGGTACGTTGTCTTCGGCGAGGAGGCGCAGGAAGTCAGCATGATTGCGATGGACAGCGCCCCGATCATCGCGGCGCCTGCACGCGCTTTCAAGGCTTGTCGATCCACGGTCACAATGTAGCGCGCGGACCGAGGTGGCCCCGGGCACGGCGCGTTCCCGAGAACAAGCGACAGCCGGAACCGGCCGGAGACCACCCAGCACGTCGCACATCCGTCCCGGAAGACGTTGGGTTGCGGGATCTTCAATGCGGCCGAAATCGATGTATAGTCGCTCGGACCGACCGGCACGAGGAGACTTCGGTCACCTACTGCGGCAGAGCAAGCCTGCAGAAGGAGGGAGAGCCCGATGTCAACTTCGACGGTGAATCTCATCGCGTTCATGGTCCGTCGCTCCGGTGAGACGATGCGGGTCTGGGAAACCGATCCGTCTTTGCGCGACACCGAGCCCGGGGCCGCGTTCGCCAACGTCTGGTCCGCTCTCCCGAAGATCGTCTTCAGCCGTACACTCGACAGGGTCAGGGCAACGCTCGGCTCGCCGAGGTGTCGGTGGCCGAGGAGGTCGCCGCCACGCTCGGAGCCACCGGCAAGGACATCTCGATGGCGGTGCCTGCTTGGCCGCCGAAGCGATCGAGCTCGATCTCGTCGACGAACTGCATATGTTCCGCTATCCGGTCGTCGTCGGAGGGGGCACGCCCTTCTTCCCACCGGTCACCCGAGACATTTCGCTTGATCTGGTCGGGACGCGTACATTCGGCTCGCGGGTAATCTACGAGCGCGATCGGCGCGCCCGCCCGCAACCGGACTGAAACCGCCGTCCGCGAGGGCCAGACCTACGAGCGCCAACGGCAACAAGCATGGAATGCACGGGCACGGATTGGGTTCCCGCTGCGGGACCGGGCAACGGACGCTACGAGCCGAATGGAATGACCAGGGCACGCATCATGATGTACATTCAGCGCACTCAGATGTACAATTCATTCATGGCTATCGTCAGCGTTGCAGACGCGCGCAATCACCTTTCCACCGTCATCGCTCGCGCGAAGAGCGAAGCCGTATTCATCGAGCGTCGCGGTCAGCGCGCCGCCGTGGTCGTCAGCCCCGAGCAGTATGAGCGGATGCTAGAGGCGCTCGAAGACGCCGAAGACGTCGCCGCGTTCGACGAGGCGATGGCAGAGGAAGGCCCCAACATCCCCTGGGCTCAGGTAAAGGCCGATCTGGGCTGGACGTGACCTACAAGATCGAGTTGCGACCTGCCGCAGTTCGTGCGTTGAGGCGAATTGATCACCAGGATCGCGACCGCATTCGCGGGGCGATCGCGCTCCTTGGGGAGGATCCACGGCCACCAGGCGCCAAAGCGCTCCAGGGGCGCTCTGGCCTCCGAGTTCGCATCGGGCACTACCGCATCATCTACACCGTCGACGACGATGTCCTCGTCGTCGCAGTGATCACACTCGGTCACCGCCGCGACGTCTACGACCGCTGAAGGCCTCGCGCATTAGCGGGTGGTCCAATGGGTGACAAGGCGATCTATGTAGAGATCGAGGTCAGAGCCGACGTTGACCGAGTATGGCAACTCACGCAAGACCCGGCTCAGCATCCGCGCTGGGATCTGCGTTTCAGCACCATTACCCCCTTCGCCGATCTTCCGACCGGCGGCAACCGTTTCGTCTACCAGCGCCGAATGCTCCTCCACACGATCACGGGAACAGGCACCTCTCTGGGAGAGCGACAGCGACCCGACGGAACGAGCACCTCGGCGCTTCGGTTCACGACGGGCGACAGGCTGGTCATGCGCCGTTTGATTGGTTGGATGACGGCGTGGAGCTTTGACCGTCTGCGAATCTGGGCTGAAACGTGCACGCCACCGGAGGGGTGGCCACTGGCATCCGTGCTTGCGCTCTGGCGACCGAACCGACCCCAAGCCTCGGGATACCGAGTTCGGTCAAGCACTCAAGTCGAACCGAAACCGCGCCCCGGCCTCAGGTCAGAGTCGCCTCGAGTGCGTCTCAATCCAGTCCACGATGGCTATGCGCTCAACCCGGTGGTCGGCCACGGAACGCACAAACGCGTCGCCGTCGGCCGCGCTGCCGGCGGCAAGGTGATGCCCGTTGAGGGCAAGGAAACCTTTTGTGACTATCCAGGCCAGGCGTTTGTTGCCATCGGATAGCGGATGATCGTTGTTGATGGCGATGAGCAAAGCGGCGGCCTTGTCATGGAGGCCGGGGTAGACCTCCTCGCCGAACACAGGCAGCGGCGCGGCGAGAGCAGACAGTAGAAGGTTCCGGCCGCGGACATGAAAACCCGCCAACGCGATGAGGTCCTCAACGTCGGCGGGTTCCAGATACTCCGTCACTTGGAGAGGGCATCGAGCAGCTCAGCGTCCTCCTGCATGATGCGCTCAAAGATCGCACGGGTACGGGCGCTCTTGTCCGCCTTGGCCGCGCGCTCTTCAATTGCCATCTTCACGACTTCCGTCTTCGAGCGGCGCTCTTGTGCGGCGAGAGCCTCCAACAACTCGTCGTGCGCAGCATCGAGGCGCAAGTTCATAGCCATCTGGGCCCTCCGTATTTTCGGTTCAACTTTGGATGTACCAAACGGTACCACTTGGTGCCATGCTTTACAGCGGGTGTAGAGGTGAATTTGGCATATGCCGGCACCGCTGAGGGTTCCGCTGGCGGGCCCGCCCCCGAACACGCACTGTGATGTGGTCAACTCAGAGAGCCCGGCCGATGCTTGCGGCGTCGAGCGCGGGAAGTTATTTGGGAATCGCCACTGCAAGTGACTGACTAGCGCGTCCAGGAGATCATTCCCACACTCTGGCGACCGCCTCCGGCCTAGCCAATGCTCACCTTCCGGATCAGGCCCAGGTCACCCGAAGGCTGCGGTCCGGAGCGCAGCGACGGTCCCCGACCCAGACAACGACCTGCCACAGCCGACCTTCTACTTGGTTGGATTTGCACACCGGTTCACACGCCACGGAGCAGCCAGTCGTTGTCAGGGTTCCTGCCACCCTCAGGATCCGGTTCATCCGAAACCGGCAGGGACGTGTGCTGCTCCTCCACTCGTACCCGAGCCGGCAAGGCTCGCCAGCGGTCCAGCGGGTCCGCGACAACGGGACCAGGTTCGTCCTCCTGAACGCTTTCGTCGGCGTCCCCGATCATGTTGCCTACCTTCCGCTTGTCAACCTGCAGCGTCCAACTGCGCAATCCATCCGGCCGACTGCAAAGCTCTCCGCCCGAACAACCACCGCCCCCAGGGTGGCGGGCCGCCCGGCCGACCAGGGAACGGCACCGTTCAGCCCTGCCGCTGAGTGTACGCCCGCTGCGCTGTGCAGCAGGCCTGCGTGCTCACAAAATGGTTCGGTTTGCGAGCCAGTACCCAAAACGGCCACAGGACCCAAGCTCTGGTGCGGGATGCCGGCATCGGACAGACGAGGGCAGGCTCCATCTCTGCGCGATCAGCACGTGTGCTCGAACCGGATCGTAGGGCATTCGATTGGTAGCCGGGTGACCGCCGCCCTGCGAGCGCTCAGGGCGTCCACCACGGCCGCAGCGGCAGGTCGCCGACGCCGCCAGCGTCATCGGGCTTGACCGCCAGCACCTGGTGCAACTGGATTCCACCGGTCTCGAAAGCAAGCCGCGACCCGGCCATGTACAGGCCCCACACCTTCGCGGTGTGCAACCCCACCTCGGCGACCGCCTCATCCCAGTGCTCGACGAGGTTGGCCCCCCAGTCGCGCAGTGTCATCGCGTAGTGCTGGCGCAGGTTCTCCTCGTGCAGCACCTCCAGTCCGACATCCTGTGCCGCGGTGATGATGCGCCCCGAGCCGGTGAGCTCCCCGTCGGGGAAAACATAGCGGTCGATGAATCCACGGGTGGACGCTTCGGATCGGTTGTCCGGCCGGGTGATGCAGTGGTTGAGCAGCAGGCCGGCGGGGCGCAAACGGGATTGCAGGAAGCCGAAGTACGACGGATAGTTGCGCACTCCGATGTGCTCGAGAAGCCCGATCGACGACACGGCGTCGAAGCCGGTCTCTGCGATGTCGCGGTAGTCGCCGTAGCGAACCTGGGCCAGATCGGTCAGGCCCTCCTCCGCGATTGCCCGCTGTGCCCACGCGGCCTGCTGTTCCGACAGTGTCACGCCGGTGGCTGTGACGCCGCGGCGGGCGGCGTAGCGCACCATGCCGCCCCAGCCGCACCCGACGTCGAGCAGCCGGTCGCCCGGCTTCAGCCGCAGCTTCTCGAACACCAGCCGGTACTTGTTCTCCTGCGCTTCGTCCAGGGATGCGTCGGGGCGCGGGTAGCACGCGCAGGTGTAGGCCATCGACGGCCCGAGCACCCACTCGTAGAAGGTATTCGATACGTCGTAGTGGTGGCGGATCGCTTCGGCGTCTCGGGTCTTGCTGTGCCGGAGTCCCCCTGCGACGCGGCGCCAGCGCGGCGGCGCCTCCTCCGGCGGCGGCGCGATCGGGCGCAGGTGCACGGCGCCGATGGAGCGGATGATATTGGCCGTCACCCGCGGCGGCGGCAGTTTGAAGACCAGCTCGCCCGCGAGCGCCGTGAGGAGCTCGTAGGGGTCACCGGGGTGCACCCCATGGACCTCAAGGTCACCGGCGATGTAGGCGCGGGCCAGGCCCAGGTCGCCGCGGCCGGTGGCCAGATAGGTCGTGCCCCGCGGCGTCTTCAGCTCCAGCCCGAGCGGCGCGTCGGGCGGACCGGCCGCACTCCCGTCGTAAGCGGTGAATCTCAGCGGGAGCCGCCCGCCGGCGAGGATCTCCAGGATCTCGGCGAGGGCGAGCTTCCCCTCTGCGCTCGGCTTCCCTGCCGTTTCCGCCTTCACCGGCGATCGTTCCTCGAACGTGGTCATCGTCGTTGCACCGCCTTCGCATAGAGGTCGAGGAGACGTGAATCGGGGTCGTAGCGCCTCTTCACGGTCCGATACGTTTGTCCGCCGTACAGATCGCCGAACTCCTCCGGGGAATAGTAGGAGTCGGAATACAGCGATTTGTGCCCGCGCAGCTCACTGACCTTGCGTTCGATCAGACGGTTCGTCTGCCCCTCGGTCGACCCCACCGGAACCGTCGACCAGAAGCCTACGTTGACGTAGGTCCGCTCCGGCCGGATCGGGTAGAGCGGCCAGCCGTCGCCCTGCAACCGCAGCGGGCACAGCCAGATCGGCTCGATCGGCACGGTGGCCAGGAACCAGTCCAGGAACTCCGCACACCGCTCGATCGGCACCTCCACGTCCTGCACGACGCGTTCGCGTGGCGGGCGGCCGCCCAGTCGCTCGATGCGATCGCCGATCCGGAATCGCTGCTCGTAGCGCATCAGCTTCGAGTAGAAGCCGCTGCGCCGGAAGCGCCCTGGCCAGAGCCGGCGGATCCACGGGCGCTGTGCGCCGAACGCCTCAGAGCACCAGAACCAGTCCGTGTCCCACCGCCACAGGTAGTCGTGAATCGTGAGCCGGTCGTGCGTGATGCCGTCATCGTGCTGGATGGAGCGGTAGTAGATCTGCTGGCCGGTGTAGTCGCTCACCGGGCCGGGTTCCGCGGTCTGCGTGCCCACACAGAGGTAGCTCTCGTCGGCGCTGAACACCACGCCGTCGAGGTAGTCCACCTGAACACCGTCCGTCGCGACGGTCGCGATGATGCGGTCCATCGCCGCGACCAGGTCGGTGAGCGAGTGGAACCGCAGATGCCGGAGCGCGACGAAAGGTTCGACCGGCTCCAGTCGGATGCGCAGGCGAACGGCGTAGCCGAGCGTGCCGTACGAGTTGGGGAAGGCGCGGTAGAGGTCTTCATTCTCGACCGGCGAGGCGGTGACCACCTCGCCCGCGCCGGTGAGGATGTCCATTTCCAGCACCGACTCGTGCGGCAGGCCATTGCGGAAGGACGTCGATTCGATGCCGAGGCCGGTGACCGCACCGCCCAGGGTGATCGTCTTCAGTTGCGGCACCACCAGCGGCGCCAACCCGTGGGGCAGCGTCGCGGCGACCAGATCGTCGTAGGTGCACATGCCGCCCACGTCGGCCGTGCGAGCTTCCGGGTCGACCGCGATGACGCCCCTCAATCCCGACGTATCGAGGCCCCTGACCGTCGGCTTCGCGCGTGACCGGAACAGGTTCGAGGTGGGCTTGTATAGCCGAACGGATGCCGTCGGCGGCACCGCCCGATAGCTCTCGACGAGGCGCTCCACGCCGGCGGCGTGAGCGGTCCGTGCGTCGATCGCGGAAGGGTACACGCCTCCAAGCTAGTCCTCGGTCGCCGCGACCGCGCCGGCCGGCCGGCCGCGACTGTCCGGAGCGCCACGCTCGAAGTGCCTAATATAATTAGGCAAAAGACTTGCTATCGTAGGCAGCACGGAAAGGAGACGGTATGGCACGCGCAGGATTGACCACGGAACGGGTGACCCTCGCCGCGGCCGACCTGGCCGACGAAGTCGGTTTCGAGGGGGTGGCGGTGTCGGCGGTCGCGCGCATCTTCGGCGTCAAGGACGCGAGCCTGTATTCCCACATCAAGGGCGTGCAGGATCTTCGGGCGAGGGTGGCCGTGCTGGCTTTGGCGGAACTCGCCGACCAGGTCGCCGCGGCGCTGGCCGGGCGCGCGGGCAAGGACGCGCTGGTGGCATTTGCGAATGCCTACAGGGCCTACGCGAAGGAACATCCTGGGCGCTACACCGCGACGCAGATGCAGCTTGAACCGGAGGTGGCTGCCGCCAGCGCGGCGGGTCGGCACGCGGCGATGACACGGGCCATGCTCCGGGGCTACGACCTGGCCGAGCCGGACCAGACCGATGCGGTGCGACTGCTGCACAGTGCGTTCCACGGATACGTACTCCTGGAAAGGACCGGCGGCTTCCAACACACCCCGCGGACAGCGGATGCCTCATGGGCCAGAACCCTGGACGCCCTCGACGCAGTTCTGAACAACTGGCCGCCCGTTTGACGGGCGGCGCCCCCTCTTAAACACCCTCGCCTCCCGCACTGAAGCGAGGCAGACAGACAAGGCATCAACACCTCATGCTCCCACTTCTTGAGAAGAACATAAGGGCTTCGCTCATCAACGCTTCGCTGAGCGAGCGAAAAGCCCTCACCCTCCCCCCGAACGTCAGCACTCTCGTGTGGGACAACCTCGACTATCTCGGCTGGCGGGACCCCAAGATCCGTGGCATCGGCTACGTCATCGTCGAGCTGGAGGACGGTCCGGTCGGGATACTTGTCCGCCAGGCCAAGGGAGCGATCAGGACACGGCCGCAGTGCTCGTGGTGCGACGACGTGCGCCTGCCAAACGACGTGGTGTTCTTCAGCACCAAGCGCGCCGGCCAGGCGGGACGGAACGGGAACACCATCGCCACACTCGCGTGCGCCAACTTCGAATGCTCAGCGAACGTCCGCAAACTCCCCCCTGTCGCATACCTCGGCTTCGACGTCCAGGCCGCACGCCTGCAACGTATCGACGCGCTGAGGGAACACGTTCGGAATTTCGTGCGAGAGGTCAGGGATGGGAGCTAACGGGAACGCCGTCGCCGAGCGCCAGCAGCGCCTGGATGCCGACCGGTTCCGCGGCGAGCAGCGGCACGACCGCCAGGCGGAGGGCCTTCAGCTCCCGCACCTGCGCGATCTCCGGCAGTTCGCCCTCGGCCCGAAGCCGTAACAGCGGGGCGCTCGGCGCCGCCGCGGCGATCGAATTGTTGACGATCCAGGCCCAGGGGGTGATTCCGGCGCGGAGCAGGTCGTCCTGCAGTTCTGCGGCCTCGAGCACCGGTGTCGTTTCGGCGAGGGTGACCAGGATCACCTTGGTCTGCTCAGTATCCTGCAGCTTCATCATCGGTGTGGTGAAGTGCATGCCAGGGCCCATCTGACGCTGGATTTCGCGGTGGTAGGAACCGGTCGCGTCGAGCAGCAGCAGGGTGTGGCCGGTGGGCGCGGTGTCCATGATGACGAAGGCGTTCTTCGCCTCGCGGGTCACCCGGGAGAAGGCCTGGAAGACGGCGATCTCCCCGGTGCACGGCGAGCGGAGGTCTTCCCTGAGCATCGCCTTGCCCTGTTCGTCGAGGTGCGCCCCCTTGGTGCGCATGACCCGGTCGGTGTAGTGCGCGATCTCGGCGGCCGGGTCGATCCGGGACACCTCGAGCCCGGGGAGTCCGCCGGCCAGGGTGTCGACCAGGTGCGCGGCCGGATCCGTCGTCGTCAGGTGGACCTGATGTCCGCGTTCGGCGAGTTGCACGGCGATCGCGGCCGCCATGGTGGTCTTGCCCACACCGCCCTTGCCCATCAGCATCACGAGGCCGTGACCGCGGGCCGCGATTTCGTCGATGAGCGCCGACAGTGGGGCCGGGGCGATGTCGGCCGCCGGGCCGGGCTGTTCCGGGAGGTCTTCCGGCTCGAGCAGGCTCCGCACGGCGAGCAGCCCCACCATGTTGGTGCTTTTCAGCGCCACCCGGTCGGTCGTCGCGCTGAGCAATGCCTCGGGCATGTCGGCGAGCGCCCGCTGTTCTCTGGCGCGGATGGCGGCGGCGAGGGGGTCGGTCGAAGTGCCGGCGGGCTGCTCCGGCAGGATGCCGTTGACCACCAGGTATTGCCGGGTCATCCCGATTGCGGCCAGTTCGGCCTGGGTGCGGGCGGCCTCGGCGAGGGTCGAGCGCTGCGCCCTGGCCACCAGCACCAGTCGGGTGCGGTCGGGGTCCGACAACGCCGCAACGGCCTCCGCGTAGACGGCGCGCTGCTTCTCCAACCCCGACAGCGGCCCGAGGCAGGAGGCGTCGCCGGTCCCCTCGGTGAGGAAATCCGTCCACGAGCCGGGCAACTGGAGCAGACGGATGGTGTGCCCGGTGGGGGCCGTGTCGAAAACGATGTGGTCGTAGGCGGCGGTCCAGGCGGCATCCGTGAGCAGTTCGGTGAACTCGTTGAACGAGGCGATCTCGGTGGTGCACGCGCCCGACAACTGCTCCTCGATCGAGGCCACCTGGGCGGCCGGCAGGCGGCCGCGCACCGGGCCGACGATCCGCTCGCGGTACTGCTCGGCGGCCTGCTCCGGGTCGATCTCCAGGGCGGACAGCCCGGGGACCGCTCCGATCGGGGTGACCGTGTTGCCGATGACCACGCCGAAGACCTGGCCGACGTTCGAGGCAGGGTCGGTGCTGACGAGCAGCACGGATGCCCCGCCATCGGCCAGGCGCACGGCGGTCGCGCAGGCGATCGACGTCTTCCCCACCCCGCCCTTGCCGGTGAAGAAGAGGAAGCGCGGGGCGTCGTCGAGAAACCGGGGGCTTGTCATCGCGCGCCGCGGCCTAGCAGCAGCCGCCGGTGCCGCCGCCGCAACAACCCGACTCGGCGTCGGGTGCGCCGCCCGGGGCGGCCATGGTGAGCAGTCGGGGCGAGCCCTCCGGCTGCACCGCAGACTGATCGGCGGGGAGACCGGCCCACTTCCCCAATTCCGCCCGGGACGGATACCGCCCGGTCAGCACCGTGGCGCCGTCGACGACGGTGAGCGGGAGGCCCTCTTCGCCGGCCGTGAGCAGGAAGGCATGGGCGACCTCGTCCTCGACGAAGGCCAGGGGCTCCTGGGCCAGGTTGAACCTGGTGACCTGTCCGCCCTGCGACCGGGTCCAGTCGAGGTCTGCCGACACGGTGACCAGGGCCTGGTCGACGTCCACGCCGCAGATTCCCGTGCCGCAGCACAGGCCTGGTTCGAAGATCCGGATGTTTGCCACTGCGCACCAACTCCTGGTCCGGCATCCGTGGGGACGACCTGTCCGCGGTGTCGGTCATTTCAGTATATCGATGATCATCAATATTTGTGGTGATCGACGGTGATTGCTCGCAATGCCCGGCGGTCGGTGGCACGATCGGACTGGTCGGCATCCAACCGCGCCGAAAGGGAGCACACCATGACTGCTAGCCACCCGGCGCGCGTGATCGTGGGTGTCGCCCCGGGCCAACGGGATGCCGTCGTGCTGCAGGCGGTTGGATTCGCCTCCCATTTCGCGGCGGAACTGGTCTGCGCCTGGGTCGATGCCGGCCGCTACATGGTCTCCGAGCACCCCGACGGGAGCATGTCCACCCTGTCGTTCGACCCGGACAACACGGACCTGGCCGACGAGGGATTCCACCCGGGGCTGCGCGCCCACCTGGAGAGCCTGCTCGAGGGGCGTGGCGTGGCGTGGAGCACACGGGCCCTGGCCGGCGACCCTGCCCTGGCCCTCGGTCGCCTCGCCGAGACTCTGGGGGCGTCGATGATCATCGTCGGCACGCGGGAATCCAGCATCCGTGGCGGCCTCCAGGCGTTCTTCACCGGGTCGATTGCCGTACGCCTGGCCCACCGCCAGCACCGCCCGGTGGTGATGATTCCGCTCGCCCCCGTGCCATTCGATGAACGGCTCCCCTGGGAGTTTGGCTGACTGTCAGTGGTTACTGGGACCCTGCCGCCATGAATATGACTCAGCCCCACATCGACGAAATCCTCCGGGTGTTCTTCGAGCACGAGCTCGAGGCGCGCACCGGTCCTGTCACGCGCCAGCGCATCACGCGCGTTCACCAGCGACTGCTGGACTGCCTGGAAACCGAATCGGAAGTCATCCTGGTCGGGGATGACCGCGTGCTGCTCGCCGCCGAACGTGAGATCCAGCCCCTCGGAGCGATGGCCCGCACCATGCACGCCGAGGACTTGCTCTTCGGCCTCGACCTGTTCCTGCGCGAGCCATGGCTCGATCCGGGCAGCCAGGAACGTCAGGACCAGCGGGTTCAACTACGACTGACGTCCGCACTGATCGGCATGCTCGTGACGAGCCGGCTCATCGACCGCAGCCGATGCGCGTGCCCGTTGATTGACCTGCAGGCCCGCATCCGTTCCGCCTCGCGAGGGCTCTATCCACGACGGATGCCCGAGTCGGCGATCCCGGGAGCGGAAGGGTGGCGCTGGCGGACCTGACGCTCGCCTTCGCGCTCGTACAGTTCGCGGCGCCGCTTTCAGCTCGAGGCGAGACTGCGCAATCGGTCCTTCGCCGCGTGCTCGATCAGCACGGGAACGTAGTCGCGCACCGGGTTTCCCGCCAGCGCCTCCTGCTGCTCGTGCACTGCCTGTTCGATCCGCACTCGCGGCGATTCCGGGAACTTCTCGGCCAACCGGTCGATGACCTTGGCGACGGCACGGTCTTCCTCTTGGGGATTCACCTCTCCAGTTTCTGCCCCAGCCACCGTTTGGTCAACTTGCAGGCGGCGTCTGGCAGGTTCGCCCCGGCGTCGATGCCCCGACCGCGTGGAAGACTGGGGCTCCGGGCGCACTCCGACGCGCTCGCGCGAAAGGCGGACCATGACGGATGCATCGGAGGCGGCAGACCTCCTCATCACCCTGCTCGACCAGGAACGCACCATCCAATTCGACTCCTTCGACTTCGGCGACGCCTGGGCGGTGGGCTCCCGGCTGGTGGAGCTCGGCTCGCTGCGCGGGCATCCGATCACCGTGTCGATGACGTTCGGCGACCAGCGCGTCTTCCATGCGGCGCTGCCCGGTTCGAGCGCCGACAATGACGCCTGGCTCGAGAACAAGTTCCGGGTGGTGCGCCGGTTCGCGAACTCCTCGTTCGCGGTGGGTACGCGCTTCCGCTCGCTCGGCCGTGACTTCCGCACCGCCTCGAACCTCGACCCGGCCACCCACGCCGCGCACGGGGGCGCCTTCCCCCTGCGTGTGCGCGGCTCGTTGATCGGGGTGGTCGGCGTCTCCGGCCTGGCCCAGCGCGACGACCACGACTTCGTGGTCGAGGTGCTCGCGGAGCACCGCCTGGTCCAGGGCTGAGCCTGATCCACCCCGGCGCCTGCTTAGGCCAAAGACCTGACCGGGTACAGCATCGTCGAGGCCGCCGGTCTCGAGGAGGCCAAGGCCCTCGCCGAGGGTCATCCCTGCCTCAGCGAAGGCAAGGGCCGGTTCAGCCTGCAGATGTTCGAGCTCGGACAGATGTAACCTCGGATCACGATCCGGCCGGCCGGGGCCCGCGCCGCCGGCCTGCTGCGCGCTTCTCCGGGCCTCGATCCGGCTGCAGGCCTGACCTTTTTCCGATAGGCGGCCAGGCGTGCGATTCTGGAAGCCAGCCCCCGACCTGGCTCCCTTGGAGTTCCCGTGACCACACCGACGACGCCGACACCGGATGCCGACGACAGCACCCGGGGCGCGGAGCCCGCCGACCGCATCACCCTGCGTTTCATGGCCGTGCCCCAGGACGTGGCAGCCTCTGGCGCAACGGTCGCCGCCGGCAGCGTGCTGGAGTGGATCGACAAGGCGGCCTACGCCTGCGCGGTCGGCTGGAGCGCCTCGGACACGGTGACGGCATACGTCGGCAATGTCCACTTCACCCGCCCGATCAAGCCGGGCAACCTCGTCGAGGTACACGCCCGGATCATCCATACCGGACGCACGAGCATGCACGTGCTCGTCGCCGTCGAGACAACGGATGTGCGCGCCCGGGATTACAGCCCGGCGACCCACTGCATCCTCGTCTTCGTCGCCGTCGACGAGACCGGCAAGCCCAGGGAGGTGCCAACCTGGACCCCGCGTTCGGACGTGGACCGCTCCCTCCAACAGAACGCCCGGGCCCGGCTCGAACCGCGCAAGCGCATCCAGTCGGTCATGCGCGCAGCGGAATATACGGATGACGGTACGACGCCACGCACCGTCTTCCGCTTCCTCGCGGCCCCGGCCGACGCGAACTGGGGCGGCAACGCCCACGGCGGCACGGTCATGCGCTGGATCGACGAGGCGGCGTTCGCCACCGCCGCGGGCTGGAGCTCGGAGACTGCCGTCGCGGTCTACTCGGGCGGCATACATTTCTACCGGCCCATCCACATCGGGCACATCGTCGAGGTGGATGCCCGGCTCATCCACACCGGTCATCGCAGCATGCACATCAGTGTCCGGGTTCGCTCGGGCAGCCCGCGCAACCCGCACGACCTCCAGCTCACCACCGCGTGCATGAGCATCTTCGTCGCGATCGGGCCCGACGGGTACGCCGAACCGGTCACCCCGCTCACCCTGATCACCGCGGAGGACGAGGCCCTCGACGAGCAGGCCAGGGCGCTCATCGCCCTGCGCGCGCCGCTCGCGATGATGCCCGTGGAGCTCTTCCGCCGACCCTAGGCTGCCGGGTCTCCTCCACCCCGTCGGGATCGAGCACCGTCGTCACGTCGTGGCTGAACACCGCGACCGTGCCGAAGAGTTGCAGGCGCCGGCTCGCCGAGGTGCAGCCCAGCACGCGGAACCCGTTGGTCTTCTCCCAGTCTCGCCACAGCGCTTCGTAGGCGGCGCGCGTTTCGAGCCGCTCCTGCGGCACCGACCGGTCCATCAACATCGACGAGACCCCCGACGAGACGCACCCCGGCGAGGGCTTTCCCGTACACCACCTCATCGCCGACGTCGGTGGCGTGATCAGCGAGAACCTCACCAATATCGCCTCGATCGATTTCGCCGGTCCGGTCATTTCGCTGGTACCGATAGCCTTTGAAGCAGCCGACGGCGCCCCGGTCCGCGCGGTGGCGCTGCACCTCGAATTGTAGGGATCCCCATGGCACGACAGGTTCCGATCGGCTCGCGACTGCGCGCGGCGCGGCTGGGCAAGGGGCTCACCCTCGAGGCCGTCGCCACCAGCGTCGGGATCAGCCAGGGATTCGTCAGCCGGCTGGAGCGCGACCAGGTCTCGCCGTCCGTTGCCACCCTGGTGGCCATCTGCGACGCCGTCGGATTGCGGGTCGGCGAGCTGTTCGAGGCTCCCCCGACCCAGATCGTGCGCGCGGGGCACGGCTCGCCGATCAATTTCGGTGGCCGGGGCGCGACCGAGAGCCTGCTGACGCCCGGCACCCAGAACCAGGTCGAGGTGATCCGGTCCGTGATCGACCCCGGCGGCTCGGCCGGCCAGGACCTGTACGTGCTCGACACCGAGATCGAGTTCGCCTACGTGCTGCGCGGCACCCTGGCCATCGTCATCGGTGAGGAGACGTTCACCCTCGGCGCGGGCGACGCGATGACCTTCCGGGGCCGCGACCCGCACACCTGGCAAAACGCGTCCGACTCCGAGGAGTGCGAAGTGCTGTGGATGCTGGCACCCGCCCCGTAAAAAAACCACGCTGAGTTGCGGACAAAGCACCCTCGTCACACACCCTCGTCGAGCGCGCGAGCGTGACATTCCCGCACCTCAGCCGCGCGGGACGGGCAAGTCAGCTCTCCGAGGCGATCGGGTCAGGGTCGGCCGCGTTTTCCGCGCCCGCCGTCGACCCGACGTGGTCCTTGCCCTGGCGCGCCACATAGGCGCGCTTGAGTTCCGCCCAGCGCGGCAGTGACACCTGGTTCACCGGCGACGGTTGCGTCGCTTCGGTTGCGGACGGGTCAGCCACTGTCGCTCTCAGTCCCGACCCTGGTCCCGGCTGCGGCCGGCGGCCACCTGGCGAGAGACGAACTCCCGCTTGAGCGCGGCCCACCGAAGCGCCGAGACGTACTGGATCGTTGAAATGTTCGTGGAATCGGCCAATGGGTCTCTCAGTCTCACACGTGAAGTGAACGGCACGCCGCTGAGCCTTGTTCAATGAATGGACGATCGAGATTGTCACGGTTTGGCATCGGACTGCACGAGAGATGTCCCACCGACCCACCACCATCAGTGGACGGGATCGCAACCCCTATGATACCTCCGCCGGAACGGGTATCGGCCAGCCGCGCCCACTAGAGTCGTCCTGATGCAAACGCAGCCCCGCGCCTCACGCTCCACCGAACCGACCCTCGACCCGCGCACCGGCTTCGTGCGCGTGCGCGGTGCGAGGGAGAACAACCTGCGGGACGTCGACGTCGACGTCCCGCGCGATGCGATCGTCGCCTTCACCGGGGTCTCCGGCTCCGGCAAGTCCTCCCTGGCGTTCGGCACCATTTTCGCCGAGGCCCAGCGGCGGTTCCTCGAATCGGTCGCCCCCTACGCCCGCCGGCTGATCCAGCAGGGGCACAGCCCCCGGGTCGACGAGATCACCGGGCTGCCGCCGGCGGTCGCGCTGCAGCAGAGACGCGGAACCCCCAGCTCCCGATCATCGGTCGGCACGCTCACCACCCTCTCCAATTCGCTCCGGATGTTGTATTCCCGCGCAGGCACATATCCCGCCGGCGCCGTGCGCCTGGAGTCAGACTCGTTCTCACCGAACACCGCCGCGGGAGCGTGCCCGCAGTGCCACGGGCTGGGCATCGCACACACCGTCACGGCCGGCTCCCTCGTGCCCGACCCGACCCTGAGCATCCGCGACGGGGCGATCGCGGCCTGGCCGGGAGCCTGGCAGGGCAAGAACCTGCGCGACATCCTGATCGTGCTCGGCTACGACGTCGACACCGCCTGGCGGGACCTTCCCCCCGCCGCACGCGACTGGATCCTGTTCACCGAGGAACAGCCTGTGGTGGAGGTCGTGCCGCAGCGCGACCGGATCGCCAAGCCCTACCAGGGCCGGTTCTGGAGCGCGCGCAGCTATGTCATGCACACCCTGGCCGATTCGAAGAGCCAGAGCCAGCGCGAGCGGGCGCTGCGTTTCGTGGAGTCGGGGCCGTGTCCCCTCTGCGGCGGCACCGGGCTGACCCCCGCCGCCCTCACGGTCACCTTCGCCGGCCGGTCGATCGCCGAGTTGGCCGCGCTGCCGCTGACCGGCCTCGCCGAGGTCATCCGGCCCACGGCGGCGCTCACCGAGGCCGGGGCGGCCCGGCCGGATGCGGCATCCGGCGAGGTCACCGAGGTCGCCGTCACGCTGACCCGCGACCTGCTCTCCCGGCTCGAGGTGCTGCTCGAACTCGGCCTCGGCTACCTGAGCCTGGCCAGGGCCACCCCCACCCTCTCGCCCGGCGAGATGCAGCGCCTGCGGATCGCCACCCAGCTCCGCTCCGGGCTGTTCGGCGTGATCTATGTGCTCGATGAGCCCTCTGCCGGATTGCATCCGGCCGACGCCGAACCGCTCCTCGTGGTGCTCGAGCAACTCAAGGAATCCGGCAACTCCGTCTTCGTCGTGGAGCACAACATGGCCGTCGTCCGCAGCGCCGACTGGGTCGTCGACGTCGGGCCGCGGGCCGGCACCGAGGGGGGCGCCGTGCTCTACAGCGGGCCGATCGCCGGCCTGGCCGACGTGCCGGAGTCGATCACCCGTCGCTTTCTCTTCGCCGGGACCGGCACCGAGAACGGATCCGGGAACGCCGACGGCTCCGCGGTCCGGTCCCCCGCCCCGGCCGGGCCGGACCGCCGGGCGCCCGCCGAGTGGCTCGGCCTGCACGGCATCAGCCGCCACAACCTCCGTGCCCTCGACGCCCGCTTCCCGCTGGGCGTGCTCACGGCGGTCACCGGGGTCTCCGGGTCCGGCAAGTCCACCCTCGTCAGCCAGGTGCTCGCCGACGCCGTGCGGCACGAGCTGCATCCTGACGACACGGACACCGACACCAGGGATGCCGACACCACCGGCGACGAGGACATCTCCCGCCCCGGCGCCCCCGCCCCGCTCCCCGCCCGAGCGACCGTCGACCGCCTCACCGGGCTGGCCGCCGTCGACCGCCTCGTGCGGGTGGACCAGAAGCCGATCGGCCGCACCCCGCGGTCCAACCTGGCCACCTACACCGGGCTCTTCGACGCGGTGCGCTCGGCGTTCGCCGGCACGGACGAGGCCCGCGCGCGCGGCTACGGCGCCGGTCGCTTCTCCTTCAACGTGGCTGGCGGCCGTTGCGAGACCTGCCTCGGCGAGGGGTCGGTGGCCGTCGAACTGCTCTTCCTGCCGGGCAGCTACGCACCCTGCCCGGCCTGCGGCGGCTCCCGCTACAACCCCGAGACGTTGGAGATCGTCTACAACGGGCTCAGCATCGCCGAGGTGCTCGGCCTCACCGTCGACGCCGCCGCGGAGTTCCTCGTCGGCGTCCCGGCCGCCGCGCGCAGCCTGGGCACCCTTCGCGAGGTCGGCCTCGGCTACCTCCGGCTCGGCCAGCCGGCCACCGAGCTCTCCGGCGGCGAGGCGCAGCGGATCAAGCTCGCAAGCGAGCTGCAGCGCGCCCGCCGCGGCCACACCCTCTACCTCCTCGACGAGCCGACCACCGGCCTGCACCCCGCCGACGTGCAACTGCTCCTGACCCAGCTGAATCGGCTCGTCGACGCCGGCAACACGGTGATCGTGGTCGAGCACGACCTCGACGTGGTCGCCGCGGCCGACTGGGTGATCGACCTCGGGCCGGCCGGCGGCGACGCGGGCGGCCGCATCCTGGTCTCCGGGCCGCCTGAGACCGTGGCCGCGCACGCCGGGAGCCGCACCGCCCCCTACCTGGCCCGGCGCCTGGCCGACGCCAACGCACTCTGACCGGCCGCGCCGAGAGCGCCGCCAGGCTCGTTCGGACGGAGAATTTTCGGACCCGCCGTGTCGCGCGCCCGATCAACGCGGCGTGTCCCACAAACTCCATCCCCGGCGTCCGCGACGGCGACGCGGCACGCGGCGACGACGGATGCCGGTGGGCGCGACCGCCGCCCGGTGACCTAGATTTGTCACACACCTCATGGCGCGAAGGAGCCTCAATGACCGGTTGGCGTATTCGGGACTTCCATGCCGACGATCTCGACGGCATCCTGCAGCTCTGGCAGGAGATCACGGCGGCCAAGACCGAGCCGGTGTACGGGCTCTCCGAGGTGATGGCATCCTGCCAGATGGACCACGCCGTCGTCGCTTTGCACGGCGACGAGGTGGTGGGCGCGGCTGTCGGCCGGGCCGCTCACGCCCAGGGCTGGATCGTCTTCCTCGCCACCCGGCAGTCCTGGCAGAGCCAGGGCATCGGTACCGCCATGCTCGCGGCCCTCGAGGCGAGGATGGCGCCGCACGGGATAACGAAGCTGTCCGCCCTGATGCCGGAGACCGCCAGCCGGGTCGACGCATTCCTCAACCGCGGCTTCGAGGTGAAGAAGCAGCTGCGCTACTTCGAGCGCCACATCCCGGTGCAACGGGAGGGCCTGCGCGCCCTCAGCGAGCTGGGCGGCCGCATCCTCCCCCGGGACCTGTGGGCCGGGGTCGGCGGCATGCGCAAGGAGAAGGAGCTGCTCGAACGGCGACTCGTCATGCCGCTCTCCAAGCCGGAGATGGCCGACCGGTACGGCGTCGTGCCGCCGAAGGCCGTTGTGCTCTTCGGGCCGCCGGGCACCGGCAAGACGACCTTCGCCAAGGCCATCGCCTCCCGGCTCGAATGGCCGTTCGTCGAGGTGTTCCCGTCGAGGCTGGCCGGGGATCCCCAGGGTCTGGCCGGCGCACTCCGGGAGACGTTCCTCAAGATCTCCGAGCTCGAGCACGCGGTCGTCTTCATCGACGAGGTCGAGGAGATCGCCGCGCAGCGGGGCGGTGAACCGCCCTCGCCCCTGCAGGGCGTGACCAACGAGCTGCTCAAGATCATTCCCGCCTTCCGGGAACAGCCCGGCCGGCTGCTCGTCTGCGCGACCAACTTCATCCGCGCCCTCGACTCGGCGCTGCTGCGGCACGGCCGGTTCGACTATGTCATCCCGATCGGCCTGCCCGACGTCGCCGCCCGCCAGGCCATCTGGGAGGGCTACATCCCCAAACCGTTCGCCGACTCCGTTGACCTGGCCACCCTGGTGGAGGCAAGCGGCGGCTTCTCCCCGGCCGACATCGAGTACGCCGCCCGGCGCGCCTCACAGCAGGCGCTGGAGCGGGCTCTCTTCGAGGACCAAAACGACGCCGACCCGAGCGGCCCCGGCACCGACGACTACCTGGCGGCGATCCGGTCGACCCGCACCACGGTGTCTGCCCAGGTGGCGGCCGAGTTCCTGGAGGACATCGAGCGGCTCGCCCGGCTCTGATCATGCGGCACTGAACGGATGCCGGGGCGTCAGGTCGAGGGGCCCGGCCGGATGCCGGGGCGTCAGACCACCGGCCGGCTCGCGGCGTCGCCCGCCTCCTGCATGAACTCGGCCAGAGTGGCCTCGATCGTCGCGTACGACCAGCGGTAGGCTGCGTCGGCGTCACGCCCGGCGAGCGCAACGGCGAGCTGGTTGTGCCGGTGCGCGGAGGGCGGGGTGTACTCGGTGATGGTGAACCTCTTCTCCTCCTCCCTGGTGCGCAGCAGGGCGGCGACCGTGCCGGCGAAGTGCCCCATCACGCTGTTGCCCGAGCCGGTCAGGATCAGGGAGTGGAAGGCGATGTCCGACTCCAGGAACCGGCGGCCGTCGCCGGCGAGATCGGCGGCGACCATCGCCGCGGCGGCCTCGGCGACGGCGGTGAGCTGGGCATCCGTCATCAGGCGGGCGCTCAGCCGGGCGGCGACCGGCTCGATCCCGAGCCGCAGCTCGAGCATCTCGCGCATCTGGGTGAAGTACTCCGGCCCCCGGCCGCGCCAGATGATGATCTGCGGGTTCATCAGGTCCCAGGCCTCGCGCGGGAGCACCTGCGTTCCGACCCGCTGGCGCGGCTCGACCAGGCCGAGCGACTGCAGCACCCGCAGGGCCTCGCGCAGCACCGAGCGGGACACGGCGAAGGCCGCGGCGATCTCGTCCAGGTTCAGGATGTCCCCCGGCGCGTACCGTCCGTCGACGATCTCCTGGCCGAGAGAGTTCAGCACCCGGGCGTGCAGCCCTCGTTCGCGCCACGATCCGGGGCCAGCTCCAGTGATCATCAGTGCTTCCTTCTTTGGGCCGCTCGCGGCGCTCGCTCTCGGCGCTCGCTCTCGGCGACCGCGGTGCGGTGACCGGTATCAGCGATCGCTGTCCCGCGATCGTATCGGTGGATTGCGTGATCGCTCTTCCCAAAACCACGTGAGGTATGCAACACTCAATTATCTGATTTATCAGATTTATTACCGCACGGTGTCTCCTCCCACTATGCCGGACTCGCAGCCGGCCGGACGACTCCCCGTGCGCCACTTATGACGATGGGGTCGCAGGGACGCGGCCTCGGAATGGACATCCAGATGTATCTCTCCCTTGCGACCGCGGCGCCCGCGCCGGTTGTGCCGATCACCCCGGCCGGAAGCGACGCCCAGCTAATCATCGCCGCGATCGTCGGCATCGCCGTCATCATCGTGCTGATCACCTGGCTCAAGGTCCACCCGTTCCTCGCCCTCGCGATCGGCGCCGTCGGCGTCGGCGCCGGCGCAGGGCTCGCACCGGGCGCCGCCGTCACCAGCTTCAGCACCGGCTTCGGCGGCACCATGGCGGGCGTGGGCATCCTCGTCGGCTTCGGCGCCATGTTCGGCAAGCTGCTCGCCGACTCCGGAGGAGCCGACCGCATCGTCGACTCGCTGGTCACCCGCTCCAGCGTTCGCACGCTGCCGTGGACGATGGCACTGATCGGCGGCCTGATCGGCCTGCCGATGTTCTTCGAGGTCGGCCTCGTGCTCCTCATCCCGGTGATCATCCTGGTCGCACGCCGCAGCGGGATGTCCCTCATCCGGATCGCCATCCCCGCCCTCGCCGGACTATCCGTCATGCACGGCCTCGTGCCGCCCCACCCGGGCCCCCTGGTCGCCGTCACGGCCCTCGGCGCCAACCTCGGCCTCACCCTCGCGATCGGCGTGCTCGTCGCCATCCCCACGGTGATCATCTCCGGCCCGATTTTCAGCAAGTTCGCCAGCCGCTGGGTCTCCGTGCCGGTGCCCGCCCTCTTCATCACCACCGAGGACCTGGCTGCCGGCGAGACGCTGACCAAACGCCCGAGCTTCCTGATCACCCTCTCCGGCATCCTGCTCCCCGTGGTGCTCATGCTGGGCAAGTCGGTCGCCAACGCCCTGGCCCCCGGCTCCACGGCTCCGCTGAACGCCACGCTCGACTTCCTCGGCACGCCGATGATCGCCCTGGGTCTGGCCGTCATCTACGCGATGATCGTCTTCGGTCGCGGCGGCGGCATGGATCGCGCCGCGGTTTCAAAGTCGCTCGCCGACTCGTTGCCCCCGATCGCGGGAATCCTCCTCATCGTCGGCGCCGGCGGCGGGTTCAAGCAGGTGCTGATCGACACCGGGATCGGAACCGTGATCGCGGATGCCGTCGCCGGCAGCAGCGTCTCGGTGCTGGTCCTGGCCTGGTTCGTCGCCGCGCTCGTGCGCGTCGCCACCGGTTCGGCGACGGTCGCGACCGTCACCGCCGCCGGCATCCTCGCCCCCGTTGCCGCCGGCCTGGGCGGCACGGAGCTCTCGCTGATGGTGCTCGCGATCGGCGCCGGTTCCCTGTTCCTCTCGCACGTCAACGATGCGGGCTTCTGGCTCGTCAAGGAATACCTCGGCACCACCGTCGGGCAGACCCTGAAGACCTGGACCATCATGGAGTGCCTCATCTCCGTCACCGGCCTGGCCGGCGTGCTCCTCCTGAACATCGTGATCTAGCGTGTTCGAGAACCAACAGCCCGTACTCGTCATCATGGGCATCTCCGGCTCCGGAAAGTCGACGGTGGCCGGCATCCTCGCCGGCCAGCTCGGCTGGGACCTGGAAGAGGGTGACGACCTGCACCCGCAGGAGAACATCGACAAGATGTCCGCCGGCCACGCCCTGAACGACGAGGACCGCGCCCCGTGGCTCGACACCATCTCGTCGTGGATCATCGAGCACACCATGGCGGGCGTGCCCGGGATCATCACCTGCTCCGCGCTCAAGCGCCGTTACCGCGACGTGCTGCGGGAGCACAATGTGATCTTCGTGCACCTGGCCGGTTCGAAGGACCTGATCGGCCGGCGGCTCGCCACCCGGCACGACCACTACATGCCGACCTCCCTGCTCGACTCGCAGGTGGCGACCCTCGAGGCGCCGGATGCCGACGAGCGGGCGATCACCATCGACGCCGGCCGCGCGCCGGCCGAAGAGGCCGCCGAGATCGTTCGACGCCTCGCCCTCGCGCCGCGCCCGGGCTCCTCGAGCCTGGGCGCCCCGGAGCCCGGGAAGTCCTCGGTCGGCCGCGGCGTCCCGGCCCAGGGAGCCTGACCCCCACCGATCGACCGACGAGCGGCCCCGGTTTCGCGGGGCCGCTCGTGCGCAATGGCGGCTCACAGGGTTTCCCCGCCGAGTTCGGCTACTCTGATCGGGTACCTGCCGGTGTGTCCGGCCGGTGTCCGGGCCGCACATCCGTGCCGGACGAGCGGAGGTGAGATGAGCCCGATCGTCTCCTTCGCGCTACCAGCCGGCCACGCGTTTGTCGCACACGGTTCCCGTCTTCGCGCCGCGCTCCTCTCCCTGCTGACCCTGGCCGCGACGTTCCTCGCCCTGGTCGCGCTCCTCTCCCTGATCGCGCACCCCTCCACCGGCGCGGGGCATTCCATGGCCGATACAGGGACGACCGGCACGGCCACGCATCAGATGGCCAGCGCGACCCTGGTGACGGATATGCTCCCGGTCACGTCCACGAGGCCGACGACGCATGCGACGCGCACCGGTCCGACGATGACCCTGGCCGCGCCCGCGAAGCAGCCGGCGCTGTGCTCACAGCACAATTCCCTCGGCGGCGGCGATTCGGCGTCGATGTTGTGCTCCGCCGTGCTCATGGTCAACTCCAACGCCGTTCTCGCGCGGATGCCGTCGGACCCGGGGCTGGTCTTCGCCTCCGGCGGCTTCGTCAATGACACCTTCCGGGCCATCCCGCTGCACCTGCACCGCCCCAGCCTCACCCTTCTCTCCATCAGTCGCGTTTAGACCGAACCCGCCCGCGCGCCCACTCCGGCAGCGTGGATTCGCCGTGTCAACGGCCACCGGTTTCACTCACTTCCCCGACGAATGGACGACCAAAATGCAGCTTTCCTCGCGCACCTCGCGCATTTCCCTCCTCACCCTGGCCGCGATCGCGACCGCCCTCACCCTGAGCGCCTGCTCGGGGGCAACGACCGGCACCGGCTCCGGCGAATCCGCCGGCCCGTCCAGCACGGCGGACGCCTCAGCGGCCGACGCCTCCACCGCCGACATCGAATTCGCCCAGATGATGATCCCCCACCACGAACAAGCCGTGCAGATGAGCGAGGGCATGCTCGCCAAGGCCAACGTCGACCCGCGGGTGACCGCGCTCGCGACGACGATCAAGGCCGCCCAGGCTCCGGAGATAACTCGAATGAAGGCCTGGCTGAAGGCCTGGGGGGCGCCCACGGATTCGATGGCGGAGATGGACCACGGCACCGACGGCATGATGAGCGACGCGGACATGATGACGCTCGACAACGCCACCGGGCCGGATGCGGACCGGATCTACCTCACCCAGATGGTCGCCCACCACAAGGGCGCCATCGCCATGGCCAAGACCGAACTGGCCGACGGCAAGGACGCGGACGCCCTCGCCCTGGCCGAAGCGATCGTCGCCTCGCAGACCGAGGAGATCGCCGTCATGACCGACCTCCTCGCTACGCTCTAGACCCGGGGAACACGATGATCTCCTCTCCCAGAACCAGGCACCTCGGCGGTGCCGCCGCCCTCACGACCGGCCTCGCGATCATCCTGGCCGGGTGTGCGCCGAGCCCGGATGCCGGCCCGGCGGCCCGGTCGGCCGCAGCCGAAGGCTTCGAACACATTCACGGCCTCGGCACGGACACCGCGGCCGGAAAGACCTTTGTGGCCACTCATCAGGGGGTGTGGCTGATCCCCACCGACGCCCTTCCGGCCAGCTACCCGGCCAGGTCCTCGGCGGGCGACATCTCGAAGCCGGCGAAAATCGCCGGCCGCGTGCTGGACGTCATGGGCTTCACGGTGGCCGCACCCGGCCTGCTGCTGGCCTCCGGGCATCCTGATCCCGACGCGCCGTCGGACCTCGCCCTGCCCAACCTGGGCCTGATCTCCAGCACGGATGCCGCGGAAACCTGGACTCAGCTGTCGCTCCAGGGCGAGACCGACTTCCACGACCTCGACGCGGTGCCTCTGTCCGGCGACGATCTGCGGGTGTACGGCTACAACTCGGGCACGGGCACCCTGGCTATCAGCGACGACTCGGGCGCGACCTGGTCACCGGGCGAAACCGTGCCGTTGCGAGACCTCGCGGCCGACCCGGCGAACCCGGACCAGGTCTTCGCGACCACGGCCGACGGACTCGTCGGCAGCAGCGATGCCGGCCGCAGCTTCAGCCTGCAGCCCGACGCACCGACACTGTTCCTGATCGACGTCGGCGATGCACTGACCGGCGGAGGACTCGTCGGCATCGACCCGGAGGGCGTGGTCTGGCATCAGAAATCCGCGGCCGGTCCCTGGACCAAGGGCGGTCGCACCGAGGGCGCCCCCGTCGCCCTCAGCTATGTCGGCGGCAGCGTGCCGTGGATCCTCGCCGCAGACGACCGCGGCGTCGTGGCGAGCGACGACTTCGGGGCGAGCTGGACGGTTCTCGTCCCGGCAGAGGCCTGAGTCATGGACCAGCCGCAGACCGCGGGCTCGGCGCCCGAAATTACCCCCGGGGGCATACTTACACTGACGGAGACACCGTCGCACACGAAGGGAGACAGATCATGATGTGGGGCTATGGAGGAGGAATGGGCTGGGGCTGGGTGTTCGGCCTGCTGGCACTGGTCGGCATCGCCTTGCTGGTCGTGCTCCTGGTGCGGCTGTTCAGCGGCGGCATCGACCGCACCGGGATCGACCGACGGGACGCACCGGGACTGCAGCCGCCCGCAGCCCAGCCGCCGCTCGCCCAGGGTCGCAGCCGCGCCCGCCAGATTCTCGACGAGCGTTTCGCACAGGGCGAGCTCACGTCCGAGCAGTACCGCGAACAGATCCAGGTTCTCGGCGAGGAAGCCTAGTGGAGCCGATCAGCCGCCGGACCGCCGTCACCCTCGGCGGCCTGGGGCTGGCCGGCACCGCGATCGGCGGCGCCGGCCTGCTCTGGACCGCTCAGCCCGGCTTCACCCCGTTCGGCGAGCCGGTCGCCCGGTCGGCCTTCAGGGCGAAATCCGGCGAGCCGCTGCGCCAGCCGACCGAGCAGAGGAGTCGTGACGGCGTGCTCGAGGTGACATTGGATGCCTCCCCCGGCCGAATGCGGATCGGCGGCCGGAACGCCACGACCCTCGGCTACAACGGCGGCCTCCCCGGCCCGACGCTGCGGGTGCGGGCCGGGGACCGGCTCGCGGTGACCCTGCGCAACGGTCTCACCGACCCCACCAACCTTCACACCCACGGGCTGCACGTCTCTCCAGAGGGCAACAGTGACAACCCGTTCGTTGTGGTCGAACCGGGCGACTCGTTCGACTACGAGTTCCGGCTGCCGGCCGACCACCCGCCCGGTCTCTACTGGTACCACCCGCACCACCACGGAGTCGCGGCCGGCCAGGTCTTCGGCGGGCTGTACGGCGCGATCGTCGTCGACGACCCTCTGCCGATCCCGGTCACCCGCGAACGCGTACTGGTGATCTCCGACCTCACCCTGGACTCCGCCGGCAATCTGACCCGGTCGACCGTGGCCGAACGGATGCACGGCCGAGAGGGTGAGCTGGTGCTGGTGAATGGCCAGCTGAAGCCGTCGGTGGACATCCGTTCGGGCGAACGCGAACGCTGGCGAATAGTGAACGCCTGCGCCTCGCGCTACCTGCGACTCCGCCTCGACGGGCAGGAGTTGCACCTTCTCGGTCTGGACTCCGGCCGGTTCGCCAAACCGGAGAAGGTGGACGAGGTGATGCTGGCACCCGGCAATCGAGCCGATCTGCTCGTCACCGCGAGTGAGGGCAGCACTGCCCTGCGCGCCGTTCCCTACGATCGCGGCAGCGACGGCATGATGGGCGGGGGTCGCGGATCCTCCCTCGCCGAGGTCACCCTCGCCACGGTGACTGTCGAGGGTGCGGATGCCGGTGCCGGCGACACGGCCGACTCGCTGCCGGCAATCCCCCGCCAGGCCACACCAGTGGACCTCCGCGGTGCCACCGTCACGGCGCGCCGCGAATTCGTCTTCGAGATGGGCATGGGCGGCATGATGGGCGGCGGGGGCATGGGCTTCACCATCAACGGCCGCGAATTCGACGGCGGCCGGGTCGACACCACCGTGCAGGGCGGCAGCGTCGAGGAATGGACCCTGACCAACGCCAGCCAGATGGACCACCCCGTGCACCTGCACGTGTGGCCGATGCAGGTCGTCGAACGGGTAGGCCGGGCCGTGGACTCCGTGCTCTGGCAGGACGTCGTCAACGTGCCGGCCCGCTCGGCCGTGCGGGTGCGGGTCGCCTTCACCGGGTTCACCGGCAAGACCGTGTACCACTGCCACATCCTCGACCACGAAGACAACGGCATGATGGGCGTCATCGACGCCCGCGCCGCAAACTGACCACTCCCCTGGAGTGGACCGGAAAGAATCAGGACATGAAACACAGCGGGCTTTTCCGGCGGACCACGCCGGAGGCGGTCGAGACCACTCGTCTGGCCGACTTCTCCTACCTCGACCCCGGGGTGGTCTACCTCGACTCCGCCTGCCAGAGCCTGCGCCCCCAGCCGGTGCTGGATGCGCTGACGGAGTATTACACCAGCTACAACGCGTGCGGCGGCCGGGTGAAATACGCCTGGGGCAGGCGCGTCGATGACGAGGTGGCGGCCGCACGCCAGGGCGTTCTGGGCCTGCTCGGCCTGTCGGGCCGCCATTACGCGGTGTCCTTCACCCTGAACACGACCTTCGGCCTGAACCTGCTGCTGCAGCAGCTGCCGCTGGGCCGTTACGCCCGGGTCGTCACCAGCCACGTCGAGCACAACTCGGTGTTCCTGCCCACCATGACGGCCGCGAAACGACTCGGCGTCCCCCGGCTCGTGCTCGGCCGGGCCGAAGACGGCGCCCTGCTCTACGAACCGGCCCAGCTCGAACGCGCGGTCGTGGTCGTCAATGCCGCCTCGAACATCGACGGCCGGCTCCTGACGAACCTGGCCGACCTCGTGCGCGACACCCATGCCAAGGGCGGGATCGTCATCCTCGACGCCGCGCAGTCGATGGCGCACGAACGCGCCCTGCTGCAGAAGACCGACGCGGATGCGATCTGCTTCTCCGCGCACAAGATGTACGGCGCGAGCCTGGGCGTGATCGTCGCCCGGCGCGAGCTGCTGTCCTCGCTCGAGCTCTCCTTCGTCGGCGGCGGCATGGTCGCGGATGTCCGTGAAGACTCCTACGACCTGCTGCCGAACGACCCGGGCGCCCTGCTCGAACCCGGGCTGCAGGCCTGGGCCGAGATTATCGCCCTCCGCCACGCGACCGACTGGCTCGGCCAGGTGCGCCCCGGCGGCCGGCCCCCCGCCGAACACGTCTCGGCCCTGTCGGAGCGGCTCTTCGACTCGCTCTCCGACATCCCCGGCCTGACCATGGTCAACACCGCGGCCAGCCCGGTGATCAGCGTCTACGCGCCGAAGCAGGATTCCCACCGGCTCGCGGTCTTCCTCTCCCAGTCGGGCATCGCCGCGCGCAGCGGCTACTTCTGCGCCCACCACTACCTCAAGGAACGCCTCGGCCTGCCCCCGCTGCTGCGTTTCTCGCTCGGACTGCATTCGACCACGGCGGACGTCGACCGGGCGCAGGACGCCCTCGCGCGCCTCATGAAAGGCCTCTCCTAAGTGTTCTGCATTGCCGCCTTCATCGTTCTCCTGTTCATGGCCGCCATCTCGGCGCGCTACCGGCGCTACCTCGCGAAAGCGGCGAGCTGCACCCTTCGCCGGATGACGTTCCGCCCGTGCGACACGACCTTCAAGCAAGACCTGAAGGACCACATGCTCGCGCCGCTCGCGGCGCGCCGCCCCGGACTCGTCGGCCCCGCCAGTGTCGCCCTCGAGGTGGTGGCGTTCCTCGTCGTGCTCACGACGCTCTGGAGCGGCTACGTCGTCGTCGGAAGCGCGGCGAACCTCTACGTCTACGGCACCTGCAACAAGCAGGACTCGGCCTCCTGCAGCCTGGGCGCCGAGGCTTGCTCGATCCCCGACCAGACCCCGACCGTCGGCGAATCCATCGCGGCCTGGGACATCGTCGGTGCCTTCGGCAACGACTTCGTGCGGCTCGGCGAGACGTTCTCCGCGATCCCCTCGCGGATGCAGAACTGGGACGCGTTGGAGTACCTGCCGGCGAACGCGACCTACCTGAACGGCCTGGACGCGAAGAAGGAGACGGCTCTCGAGGTCATCGACCCCGGCTGCACCTACTGCCTGCAGCTGTTCCAGAACATCGAGGAGGCCGGCTTCGCCGACCGCCAGAACCTCAGCTACATCGCCTTCCCGATCCAGTCGGCGACGGGCTACAAATTCCCGAACTCGCTGCTGGTCACCCAGTACCTCGAGGCCCTGCGCCTGAACCCGCTCGCCGACGCGAAAACCCCGGTCGACTGGCAGATCCTCAAGCGGATCTACACCGAGGAGAACGACGAGGGCGTGTCGTGGCAGAGCGCCATCAACAGCGCGGACCCGGCGGAGACCACCACCTTGCTGCAGGAGTGGGCGCGTGAATTCGGGTTGAGCCAGGCGCAGGTCGACACCGTCGCATCCGTCGCCGGTTCGGCGAAGGTCGCCCAGGTGATCGCCGACAACAAGACCCTGGTCGAGGAGCGGATCCACACCGTGAAGATCCCGACCCTCATCTTCGACGGACGCCGCCACGACGGGCTGGTTTCGGTCGGCGACCTGGACTGACCGCGTTCGTGGCCACCACGGCCGCGAGCACGATGGCCGCTCCGAGCAGCTGGCCGAGGCTGAGCGGCTGCCGCAGCAGCACCCAGCCGCAGGTGACGGCGACGATCGGGCTGAGCAGCCCGAGGAAGGCGACGGAGGCCACCGGCAGGTTCTCGATCCCCCGGAACCAGAGCGTGTAGGCGAGCGCTGTGCCGAGCACGGCGAGATAGGCGTAGCCGGCGAGGTTGACCGGAGTGAGGGGCTCCGTCGGGAGCCCCTCCACGACCAGCAGGAGCGGGAGCAGCACCAGCCCGCCGGCCACGAGCTGCCAGGAGGTGCTGACGAGCGGATGCGCCGGCCGGCCCCAGCGCTTGGCGAGCACCGTGCCGACGGCCATCACCACGGCGCCGCCGAGTGCGGCGAGCACACCAACCAGATCGAGCCGGGCCGTGGCCTGCAACACCAGAAGCGCCACGCCGAAGATCCCGGCGACCCCCGCCACAACCCTCAGCCCGGTGACCCGGTCGCCGAGGAACCGGGCGGCCAGCACCGTGACGAGAAGCGGCTGCACCGCACCCATCGTGGCGGCCACCCCGCCGGGCAGCCGATAGGCGGCCAGGAACAGCAGGGCGAAGAACGCGCCGATGTTCAGCGTGCCGAGCACAAGCGACTTCCACCACCAGGCACCGCGGGGCAGCCTCCGGGTCAACAGCACGATCAGAAGGCCGGCCGGCAGGGCGCGCAGGGTTGCGGCCAACAACGGGCGGTCGGCCGGCAGGAACTGGGTCGTGACCAGGTAGGTGGTCCCCCAGAGGATCGGGGCCACCATGGTGGCCGGCACCATCCAGAGTCGATTACTAAGCACTTAGCGATATTAGCTAAGTACTTAGGAAAAAGCTAGATTGAATGCATGACAGACCACGTTGACGGTATCCTCGCCCAATGGGCGGCCGAGCGCCCCGACCTCGACGTGTCTCCGATGGCCGTGCTCGGCCGGCTCGCCCGCACCTCCCGGCTGGCCGACGCGAGCCTCGGCGCCACGTTCGCCCGGCACGGCCTCGACGCGGCATCCTTCGACGTGCTCGCCACCCTCCGGCGCAGCGGAACGCCGTTTCGGCTGACACCGACCGAGATCGGCCTGAGCGCCATGGTCACCTCCAGCGCCATCGCCCAGCGGCTGAACCGGCTTGAGCGGGAGGGCCTCGTGCGCCGCAGCCCGAATGCGGCCGACGGCCGCGGCACCGACGTCAGCCTCACCCCGGAGGGTCTGGCGGTGATCGACCGGGCGCTACCTGACCACGTCGCCACCGAGCAACGGATGCTCGCGGGCCTGAACGAGGAGCAGCGGTCCGCCCTCGCGACCCTGCTCCAGGCGCTGGCCGACTCGCTGACGCGCTCCGCGGACGAATCAGTCTGAGGCTACGGCTTCCAGACCAAGAGCACTACGACGATCACGAGCAGGAACGACGAGATCCCCGACCCCATCGCGATGCGCGAGTAGCCGGCGTCCCTGGCATCCGGAGCTGCGGCAAGCCGGCTTAGCCAGCGAGGTGACCTATCCGGCCTCCCCGGCCCGGATCGAACGCCTGGCCGTATCGGCGCGAAGGCGACTCTCAGCTCAGACTAATTAAAAGGAATAGCATTGTAACTAATAGTGCTGGTTCATCGGTTCGTTCAATGGCTCCCGTGAACCGCAGCGAAATGACCGACGAGCGAAGGAAAGCAATGAACAGAAAACGCGCGGTGGCCATCGGTGCGATCCCGGTCGTCGTCTTTGCCCTCGCGGCGGCGGTCCTGGTGGCCACCGCCGATGACACGAAGTCACAGGCCTCCCCGCATGAGGACCTCGTGACCGGCACTGTTTGGGTCGCCAACGAAGACGGTGGCAGCCTCACGGCCATCGACGCGGCGTCGAACACGGTAGCAACCACCCTGACCGGCATCGAGAGCCCGCACAATGTGCAAGCGTCAGCCGATGGACGCTCGGTATGGGCGGTGAGCGGAACGACGTCCATGGCGGTCAAGATCGACTCATCGTCGCTGGCCGTGACCGGCACGGTCGCCACGGGCGCCATGCCGACTCATGTTGTCGTCACACCGGACCTGAAGACAAGCTACGTCAGCAACAACGCCGACAACACCGTGACGGCGATCAACACCACGACGATGGAGTCCACCGCCACGATCGCGGTCGGAACCGGCCCGCACGGTCTCAGGCCGAGTCCTGACGGAGAATGGATCTACGTTGCCAACATCGGCGGTACGACGCTGAGCGTGATCGACACTGCAACCAACTCACAGGTCGCTGAAGTCGAGGTCGGGACGACGCCCGCTCAAGTGGCTTTCTCGCCGGACGGACGCTTCGTCTACACCTCGCTCAGCGGGGAGGGCGCCGTGGCGAAAGTCGACGTGGCAACCCGGAAACTCGTCGCAAAGACAGCGGTCGGCCCCGGACCGATCCAGACGTTTGTGAGCCCGGACAACAAGTTTCTTCTCGTCGCCAACCAGGGCACCAAGGAGAAACCCGGCACGACAGTCTCCGTTCTTGACACCGAAACGTTCACGGTCCTGCAAACCGTGAAGACTGGCAAGGGCGCCCACGGCGTCGTCGTCGACCCGTCCAGCCGTCACGCATACATCACCAATATGTTTGAAGACAGCGTCGCCGTCCTCGACCTCAAGTCGCTCAAGGTCGTCTCCCGAATTCCGGTCGGATCCACGCCGAACGGAATCAGCTTCTCAACTCAGGTCGTCAAACGCTCCCCGGCGACGGGACTCGATCTCCGGATGGATTCAAACGGCGCGCCTTCGATGGGTCACTAGGGCCGAGAGGCCTGCACGTCCGGGTGATCGGCGGGCCCGTGGTGCTGGGCAGACTCTCTCAGGCCAGAAAATCCTGGCGCACGCCGAGGACCTCATCGGTGAGGGCGATCGATTCGCCCCCGTGCGGGATAGGGGGGGCGCAGAGCCCTGAAACTGGCTGGCCACATGGCCTTTTCACGCCCAGTGTCATCCTGCGCGATTCGGTGATATCGTGCGCTGCGTCATCCACGGAGGGTCAGAAGGCGGAGTGGTCGTCGACGAGGGATACGTCAAGGTTCAACAGGCGTTGAGCTTCCTGGTCACGGATACCACCCCCGCCGGCATTGCCCAGGCCTAGGCAATGATCAACGACGCACTGGCCTCTGAAGACCAGGATGGCGTCTCGGTCGCGGAGGTCAGACAGGCCAGGACCATCCTTGAGGCCGGCAGGACGGGCGAAGCACGGGTTCGGCTGGCCGTACTCTGCGTCGAGGGCAGCTCACCCGCCGGATCGCCGTCGCCGACCCTACCGCCGGCTGTCCCGCCGAGTCCCCCGTAGCATCACGACGGCCAGGATCGCCGCGAAGACTGCTATACCGGCGTTCACGGCGAGCGCCGTCGAGAATCCCTGAACGAAGGCCAGGTGGTGGCTCTCGTCGAATTCTCGATCGAACGCCGCATTCGGTCCGAATGTGGAGAGGATTGCGCTCATCAGGGCAATCCCGAGGGCAAGGCCGGTGGCCTGAAACGTGTTGAACACTCCGGCGGCGACGCCATAGTTGGAGCCATCGGCGGCTCCGAGGGCGACCGTTGTCGTGGGGGCCCGGGCCAGGGCGATGCCGACACCGGTCACGGTCAACCACACCATGAGGACACCGACACTGGTGTCGGCGGTCAGCCCGGATAACCCCGCCAGTCCGGTCGCGAGCAGCAACATGCCCCCGACGATCAGAGTGCGCGGATTGAATTTGTCTGAGAGACGACCCGCGAGTGGAGTGATGCTGATGATCGTCAGGGTCAGCGGCAGCAGGCTGGCACCCGAGGCGAGAGCCGAGAAACCGCGCACGGTCTGGAAGTAGAGCGCCAGGAAAAAGAAAAGGCTGCACATGACCGCGGTAGCGAGCAAGGTGACCGTATTCGCTCCGGTGAAGGACCTGTTCCTGAACAGGGCCAGGTCGACCAGGGGATCCTGAGTGCGGCCTTCGTGCACCACGAAAAATACGAAAAAGAGTACCGACGACGCGAAAAGCGAGAGGACGAGTGGTGACGCCCATCCGAATTCGGTCGTCTGGTTGAGGCCGAGCAGGAGGGTGAGCAGAGCAGCCGCGGACAGTGCCGCGCCGCCGAGGTCCAGGCGCTGGGTCGTTTCTGGCGCGCGAGATTTCGCCAGGAGGAATCGCGCCACCAGCCAGGCGAGCGCACCCAGGGGAATGTTCAGCAGGAAGATCCAGTTCCAGCCCAGCGAATCAGTGATGAGTGCACCGATCAGTGGACCGATTCCGAGCGCGGTCGCCGACACTCCCGCCCACACTCCCAACGCCGTACCCCGAAGGTGTCGCGGGAATGCTCCCGCGATGAGCGCGAGGGATGCGGGAGCGACCAGCGCTGCCCCCAGCCCCTGCACGGAGCGGGCGCCGATCAGCAAGCCGGCGTTCGGAGCGAGCCCTGCAATGAGCGAGCCGATGATGAAGACGAGGAGACCGAACAGGAAGATGTGCCGGGCACCGTTGCGGTCAGCGAGACGACCTCCGACCAGCGTGAATGCGGCGATGGCGAGCGTGTAGGCATTGACCACCCACTCCAGCCCGCCGAACTCCAGTCCAATTTGCCTTTGAATCGAGGGAAGCGCCACCGAGATCGCCGTGTCATCCAGCAGTAGCAGGAACGTGACCAGGGTCAGCGCCGCCAGGACGCTCCACCGGGAGCGCCGCGGATCGGTTCCCTGCGCCTCTGACTGGTTGTTCTCACCCGCGGTCTGACGCAGCGGTCGCGGATTGCCCTCGTCGAGACTCACCCGCAATGCCCTGGGCGCTGTCGTCCAATCACGGACGTGTGGTGGTGTCTTTCCCCCGAAGCACCGCGACCCGGCCGGTGTACTCGGATTCATCGATTTCACCGCGTGCGAAGCGCTCGGCGAGGATGCTTTCGGCCGATGATGTCCCTGACTGATCGATCCGCCGCTCGGAACTCGGTCCGAAGGACCGAACCAGAAGAACGATCCCGGTCACGACGGCGCCCCAGAAGAGCACCATGCTGACGATCATGAGTACGTAGCCCCAGACGCCGATGTCAGTGCCGCCCCAATACATCATGCTGAGTCTCCTTGTTGGTGCCTGTGCCGGGGATCCCGGCACGTTCCGACTCTACTCTTCGGTGGCGTGTCGAGGGACACTGACGCCGACCTCGCGGGCTACGGCTTCAAGACCATGAGCACGCCGACGATGACCAGCAGGAGCGAGGAGATCCCGGATCCCATGGCGACCCGGGAGTATCCGGCGACCTTCATGTCGGGAGCTGCAGCGACCCCCGCTCCGGCCGTGATGGCCTCCGCCGCCTGGCGCAAGGCCGGCACCACCACGAACAGGTTGATCGCCAGCGCGATCGCATAGGCGACGATCGAGAGCAGCACCCAGGTCGAGGTGAAGGAATAGCCGCTCCCCATCGCGAGCGCGCCGAACCCGAAGACGGCGACGACAATCGACAGGAGCGTGAACAGGTTCACCGACTTCGCCAGCGAGCTGACCTGTCCGGCCTCCCCCGTACGGATGGAACGCATGGCGGTCATCGGCAGGACGGCCATCGGGCCGACGATGAAGACCGCGGCGACGATGTGCAGGGTGGTGAACAGAGTATCCATGGCTTCAGCGTAGAGCGTCGCCCGGACGGGATCCGCCCGCCTCGCCCGGGTGGTCGCTACTCGTCGGCGAGGTGAGGGCAAGCGACGGAGTCAAGGAGGCCGTCAGGCACCTGCCCCGGCAACCCGGTGGTGGTCGTCGGGGAGGCCGTGGCGCTTAGCCGCCGCCAGCAGTGCCAGGTTCTTCTTCTCCCAGTCGCGCACGGCCTGCCGCTGCGGGTCGAGCGCACGCCCCTCGGCGCAGGCCGTGACGGGCCGCCCGCAGACGCAGGAGCCGGGGTGTGCCAGGTCGTCGTGGTGCAGCATCCCGAGCCGCCAGATCACGGCCATCGCCCAGTCCAGCTGACGCAGTGCCAGCATGCCGCGGCGTTCGGCGCGCCTGACCAGGTCATTTTCGAGCAGGCCACGGATGTCCCCGCTCACCGTTCGATCGAAACGCCCGGCGACCAGCCCGCGGAGCTCGTCGAGTTGCCCGGTCAGGGTCAGGATCGTCGCGGCGGCCTCTGCGGCATCCAGGTTCGCCTTCTCGACGCCTCTCCGGTGCACCTCCTGCAGGTCGGCGTACTGCGCCAGCCAGAGTTGCACGTGTTCGGCGTCCCGGCGCTCCGCCTTGTCGTCGCCGAGGTGGTGCAGGCACATCGCGCAGACAACCTGGTCGGTCGCGGAGGTGAACGTGAAGGATTGCAGCGCCTGGCAGCAGAAGCACTGGGCCCGGATGGCCTGATAGAGCGGATACGAATGCGTCACGGTTTCTCCCTGGCTCTCCTGCCTTCGAGCGTAGCCGGTGGTCGAGCCCGTCACCGGTGGTCGAGCCCGTCACCGGTGGTCGAGCCCGTCACCGGTGGTCGAGCCCGTCACCCGTGGTCGAGCCCGTCACCGGTGGTCGAGCCCGTCACCCGTGGTCGAGCCCGTCACCGGTGGTCGAGCCCGTCGAGACCCCGGCGCGATCTGGTCTCGACAAGCTCGACCACCGAGTCGCTCGACCACCGAGTCGCTCGACCACCGAGTCGCTCGACCACCGGGCGGCTCAGGACAGGATGTCCTTGGTGACGAACCGGCCGTAGGCCAGCGCCCCGAAGACGAGCAGGTAGCCGCCCTGCAGCAGCGCATTGTTCCCGAACGACGTCCACTCGAGCGGCTGACGCAACAGGTCGGCGAAGTCGAGCCAGTAGTGACTGAACAGCCACGGATGCAGCCAGTCCAGCTGCGGGAGCGCGTCGAGCACCTGCGCCACCACCGAGACCACGATCGTGGCCGCCATCGCCCCCACCGGCACCTCGGTCAGGGTGGAGATGAACAGGCCGATCGCCGAGAGCCCGAGCATTGAGACGGTGACGTACCCGGCGATGAGCAGGGAACGCAGAACGGACTCGCCCACCCCGATGGTGTCGCCGGAGAGCAGCGTGACCGGGCCGATCGGGAACAGGGCGGCGCCGATGGCCGCGCCGGAGACGGCGACGGTGAGGGTGGCGGCCAGGCAGAACACGGCGGCACCCGCGTACTTGACGATGAGCAGGCGCACCCGCCCGGCCGGGGCCACCAGCAGGTAGCGCAGCGTGCCGAGGCCGGCCTCGCCGGCGATGGTGTCGCCGGCGACGACGCCGATCGTCAGCGGCAGGAACAGCGGGATGCAGACCACCATCGCGGTGATCGCCACGAACAGGCCGTTCTGGGCGACCCGGTCGAGGAAGGGCGGGCCGCGCCCCGGCGCCACGGGCGAACTGGCCAGCCGCACGGCGACGGCGATCAGCACCGGGACGGCGGCGAGCGCGAGCAGCATCGCCCACGTGCGGCGACGCCGGAACAGCACGGTGAGCTCGGACACCATCAGCGCCCAGCCGGAGGAGGGCCGCGGCCGGTCAGCCGCCTGGGCGCCGGTCATCTGCGGCCCGGTCACCGGCGTGACGGATGCCGCGGCATCCGTGGGCCGGGTGTCACTGGACAACGTCGAACCCCTCGCCGGTCAGCGCCACGAACCGTTCCTCGAGGCTGGCGCCCACCACCGAGAACCCGCGCACGCGCACCCCGTCGGCGACGAGGGCCGCGACGATCGTTTCGGGGGCCGCTGCGCCGTCGGCCAGGGGCGCGCTGAGCAGGCCGTCGGCGTTCCGGTCGCCCGGTACCCCGAACCGGTCCGCGTCGGTCCGGCCGGCACCGACCCGGCCGGCATCGACGCTGTCGGCCACGAGCCCGAGCCCGGCGAGCACCCGGCGTGCGTCGGCGACATCGGGGGTGCGCACCCGCACATGCGCCTCGCCCACCCGGCGCAGTTCGTCGAGCGTGCCCTGCGCCACCAGGCTGCCGGCGCTCATCACGGCCGCGTGCGTGCACATCTGCTCAACCTCGGCCAGCAGGTGGCTGGAGACGAAAACCGTGGTGCCTTCGGCGGCGAGCGAACGCACCAGGCTGCGCACCTCGCGGGTGCCCTGCGGGTCCAGACCGTTCGTCGGCTCGTCGAGCACGAGCAGCTCGCGCGGCACCAGCAGGGCGTTCGCGATGCCGAGACGCTGCTTCATGCCGAGCGAGTAGGCGCGCACCTTCTTACCGGCCGCGTGGGTGAGGCCGACCCGCTCGAGGGCCAGGTGCACGCGGGCGGAACGGGTGGCCGAGGACGCGCCGGGGTCGGCGGTGTCGAGCCGGCGCAGGTTGGCCGCGCCGGAGAGGAACGGGTAGAAGGCCGGCCCCTCGACCAGGGCGCCGACCCGCGGCAGCACGTCGCGGAGCCGGCCGGGCATCTCCTGGCCGAGCACCGCGATGTCGCCGCTGGTGGCGGTGGCGAGCCCGAGCAGCATCCGGATCGAGGTGGTCTTGCCTGACCCGTTGGGGCCGAGGAAGCCGAAGACCGCGCCGCGGGGTACCGCGAGGTCGACGCCGTCGACGGCCGTCTGATGGCCGAACCGCTTGGTCAGCCCCCGGGTCTCGATCGCCAGTTCGACGGACGGGGTCGCGGCGGTCAACCCCCGACGGCCGCGGTCTGCAGCCGCGCCGCCGGAACCGACCCGGCGAACACCCGGCCGTCGTCGGTGACCAGCACGTTGACCAGGGCGGTCGACAGCAGCCGGCCTCCGTCAACGCTCTCGGTCACCTGCGCGAGCAGCGGGTCGGCGAGGACGTCGGCCGGCACCGTGCCGGCCGGCAACTCGACGACGGATGCCCAGCCGGTCCCGTCGACGCTCACGCCGGGGAGCATGCCCCCGCCGTTCTTCAACTTCTCGTCCTTAAGCTGTTCCACGAGCTTCGTCGCTTCGTCTTCGGTGGCGGGCATCTTCCCGCCGGTCAGCGACATGTCGTGCATGGCCTTGTCGTGCATGGCGGATGCATCCGGCAATGACTTTTCTTCGACCTTCGCGCCGGCCGGCGGGGTGAAGTCGAACAGGTCGGCATTCGGCGCCTCGAGGGAGAGCTTGGAGAAGGCGAGCGAGAAGGCCGGGGCGGACTGGCCACGGGCCTGCACCTCGACCCGGAGCGGCATCCCGGTCTCGGAGTCGACCGCGATCGACACCTCGCCGACCAGGGTTTCGTCGGTGCGGGGCGTGAGCCGCAGCTCGTAGGCCGTGCGGCCGGCCACCCGGGTGTCCTTCCCGACCGTGACGGCGGTGCTCGGGTCGATCGCCGCGAGCATCCGTTCGGCAAGTTGCGCGGGCGTCTGCTGGGAGCCGTCGGCCTCCGGGCGCGGCATGCCGGTCGTGTCCGGAAGGGTGACGTGCAGGGCGGTGTTGTCCTTGGAGTTGTACATCCAGACGTCGGAGGCGTTGCGCACGAGGTCGCGTTCCGCGAGCCGGTCCATGACCTGCACACGGATGTTGTCGGGTCCGTTGAGATAGACCCGCGCCGTGTGCGAACCGGTGAGCAGTTCGAGGGCGGAGGAGGCGGAGGCGTCCGCACCGGACCCGGTGCTGGGCAGCGCGGGGAGGCCGAGTTCGGAGGTCTGTTCGATCGTGCCGGAGAGCGCCTTCACGTTGCTGTCGCCGATCAGGGCGAGCACCTGAGCCGGGGTCTTGTCGGGCAGATCCACGGCGGCGCCGGCCTGGAGCGGCACCGTCAGCACGCCGACGATGACGACGGCGGGGACGACCGCCACGGGGAGCCAGCTGCGCAAACGGAGGGTCATGACAGCCTCCTTCGACTGACGCGATTCATACTGCGATCCTACGTCCGGCATCCGTGAACCACACCCCTCCCGGGGACCGGATGCAGGCTAACTCGGCGAACTCCCAGCGCCCGGTGCCCGCCGTGCCCGCCGTGCCCGCGCGCTGCGCAAGCCAGCGACGAGCGCGCCACCTGCGCCGCTTCGCTCCTGGTGCGCCTGTAGCGCAGCGGCGCAGCAGGCGCGGTCGGCGTCGCGCGGGCACGCCATCGGCGCTTGGGCGACCAGGTCAGTCCGGCCGCCGGGCCGCGGCCTTCTCGCAGCATCCGGCCTGGCAGGCGTCACGCCAGGGACCGAGCGTGGTCAACGCCTTTCTCACTGGATCCGGGTCGGCTGGCAGGCGCTCCATCAGCAGGTCGACGAGACCGGCCACGAACGCCGGGTGGAGACTCGGCGTGGAAACCCGGAGGAAGGCCAGGCCGAGAGCGGCGGCCGTGGCGGCGGCCTCGGTGTCGAGGTCCCAGATCACCTCCATGTGGTCGGAGATGAAGCCGAGCGGCACGACCACGACGGCTGACCTGCCCGCGGCGGCGAGGTCGGCGATGGCGTCGTTGACGTCCGGCTCCAGCCAGGGCATGCCAGGCGGGCCGGAGCGGGATTGAAAAGCGAGTGACCAGGCCGGGGAAGCGCCCGGCGCCAGTGCGGCCATGATCACCTCGGCCACGGCACGGTGCTGGGCCACGTAGGCGCCGCCGGGACCCCAGTCGCGGTCCCGTGGGCCGCTCGCGGCGGCATCCGTCGTCGGGATCGAATGGGTCGTGAAGAGAATGTGCGTGTCGACGGATGCGATCTGCCGCCCGGCGAGGTCGGCGAGGGCAGCCCGGAGCCCGTCGATGAAGGGCGTGACGAAACCGGGGTGGTCGAAGTAGGGTCGCACCGCGTCGAGGGCCACCCGGCCCGCGAGCCCGGTGTGATCGAGGGCCTGGGCCAGGTCTTCGCGGTACTGCCTACAGCTCGAGTAGGAGCTGTAGGCGCTGGTCGTGAGCGCGAGCATCCGAGTGTGCCCGGCCGCTGCTGCCTCGGTGACGGTGTCGCCGAGGTACGGCGTCCAGTTGCGGTTGCCCCAGTAGACCGGCAAGTCGATGCCGCGACCGGCGAGTTCGGTCTCAAGCGCCGCTTTCAGGGCCCGGTTCTGCGCGTTGACCGGGCTGATCCCGCCGCGGGCCCGGTAGTGCGTCGCCACGGCCTCGAGCCTGGCCTCCGGGATGCCGCGCCCGCGGGTGACGTTGCGGAGGAAAGGGATCACGTCGTCCTGGCCCTCCGGCCCGCCGAACCCGAGCAGCAGCACGGCGTCATAGGCCGGCGTGGCGGGCTCCACGTCAGGCGCCGGCACCGAGCGCCGCCGGCTGGTACGGGCAGGCCGGGTCCTCGCCGAGCGGGTCGCCGCTGTCGGCGTAGGCCCTGGCCCGGGATCCGCCGCACAGGTCGGCGTATTCGCAGCTGCCGCAGCGCCCGGTGAACTCGGTGGCCCGGATCTGTTTGAGCAGGGTGTTGTCCCGGTAGATCTCCGCGAGCGGTGTGGTGAGCACGTTGCCGAGGCCGAGCGGCAGGAACCCGGCCGGGTAGACCTCCCCGTCATAGGCGACGAACACGATTCCCTTGCCGTCGCGGGTGGAGGCCGTCTGCGCCCTGGGCAGCCCGATCGGCGGCCCCATCAGGGTTTCGAGCCGTTCGGTCAGCGCGAGGTAGCGCGGCGTGGCCGGTGCGGGGTCGCCGGCCCGGCGGCGGGCGACCACCCGTCGGAAGAACGGCGCCTCGACCGTGCGCACGATGAAGCCGTGCTGGGACGCGTCGAAGAGGAACTGGCAGATCTCCTCGTGCTCGAGGGCGGAGACGGCCTCGGTGGACACCCCGCGCCCCACCTGCACGAGGAAGAAGACCTCCCAGATCGACGCGCCCGCGCCCGCGATGAGGGCAGCGACATCCGCCAGCTCGTCGACGTTGGCGCGCATCACGGTGGTGTTCACCTGCACGGTCAGCCCGGCAGCGGAGAGGGCACGGATGGCGCGCACGGTGTCGTCGAAGTGGCCGGGAATGCCGCGCACGCCCTCGTGGGTGGCTGCGATCGCGCCGTCGAGGCTGATCGAGACGGCCTTGACCCCGCTGGCGACGATCTTCTCGATCATCTCGGCGGTCAGGGTGGGCGTCACCGACGGGGAGAGCGCGGTCGGCAGGCCGAGTCCGGTGGCGTAGTCGACGAGTTCGAACAGGTCGGGCCGCATCAGGCAGTCGCCGCCGGTGAGCACGAGGATCGGGTAGGGGCGGCCGAAACCGGCGACCTGGTCGATCAGGTTCTTGCCCTGCTCGGTGGTGAGTTCACCCGGCAGGGCCTGCATGGTCGCGCTGGCGCGGCAGTGTCGGCAAGCGAGCGCGCAGGCGCGGGTGGTCTCCCAGAAGACGAGCATGGGCCGCTGCGCGTAGTCCGGGCCCGGCCCGCGTGTCCTGGTCGGCACGCTGGGGAGCACTCCGGCCTGGGCGACGGTGTTCATGACGTCGCCGGGCATGACCTCGCCGACGCTCACGGTGCCACCTCGGTGAGGGGGCGGTCGCCGGCCAGGAGGGCGGCGAGCGAGTCCGCCGTGCGTTCGGCGTCGACGATGCAGCTGGCCAGGCCGACGCCGCGATACGACGACCCGGTGAGCCGGATGCCGGGAAGGGCGAGCAGCGCCACCGTCGCGGCGTCGAGGCGCGCCTGGTGGCCGACCACGTATTGCGGCATCCCCTGGGGCCAGCGTTCGATGTGCCGTTCGATCGGGCGCTGGGTCAGCCCCATCGCCTCGACCAGCTCGCCGTGGACCAGGTCGACGAGGGTGTCGTCGTCCAGGTCGAGCCAACGGTTGTCGCCGCGCCGGCCGACCATGCAGCGGATCAGCACGAGCTCATCGTTGGCGAGGTGCGGCCACTTCGCGCTCGACCAGGTGCAGCCGACCACGAGCTTGTCCTCGACCGGCGGCACCAGGAATCCGGTCCCGTCCAGTTCGGCGGGGGCCGAGGAGCGCGGGTAGGCGAGGCAGACGGTGGCGACGTCCACGTAGGGCACGTCGGCCAGTGCTGCTGCCAGGTCGGGCGACTCCGCACCGAGGAGATCGGCGGCCACGCCGGCCGACGTGGCGAGCACGACGGCATCCGCCTCGATGCTCGTGCCGTCGGCGAGGGCGACCGTGTAGCCGGCGCCGGCGCGGGTGATCAGCGAGGCCGGGCTCCCGAGGCGGATGTCGTCGCCCCCCAGCCGGGCCGCGAGGGCGTCGATCAGCGTGCCCAGTCCTCCTCGAAGGGTGACCAGGGCGGCGGCGGTCTTCGGCGGGGCTGCGCGGCGGCGTGCGCCGAGGGCGAGGTACAGGCTGCGGTTGGTGCGGGCGAGGCCCTCGATGTCGGGGGCTGTGCTGTGGGCGCTGAGTTCGTCGGCGCGGCCGGCGTGCACTCCGCCGAGCAGCGGGTCCACCAGCCGGTCGAACACCTCCGCACCCATCCGCGGGCGCACCAGCTCGGCGATGGTGGGGTCGGGCGGCTGCGAGCCTCGGCGGCGGGGCAGCACGATGTCCAGGGCCGCCCTGGCCACCCCGGCGGGGGAAAGGAGCCCGCTCCAGAGCAGGGGCAGCAACCGGTCGGGAATGCCGAACAGGGTGCCGGCCGGGAGCCGGCGCAGCTTCCCGCGCGACCAGATCCGTGCGCCGCCCGCGTTGGGTGCGACCACGAGGTCGCCGAGGCCGAGGTCGCCGATGAGTGTCGCGACGACGGGGGAACGCACCATCAGGGCGTCCGGTCCGACATCGACGGCGTGCCCGCCGAACGGCACCGTGGCGATCTTCCCGCCGAGTCGCGGAGCGCCTTCGACAAGGGTGACCTGCACCCCGTCCCCGAGTCGGCGATGCAGATAGTGTGCACTTGTCAATCCGCTGATTCCGCCGCCGACGATGACAATCCGTGGTCGAGAGTGCACTGTATCTTCCTCCAATTGCCCGGAACCGGCGCAGCCGACACCCTGTGGCAATCCTTGTTATCTCAGATCCTACGGCGGTCGATGCCCCGGAAATCGCGGCAGACGGGCGGCGGCACGACGGAAAACGTCGGTTTGCACGTCTGTGCATGCCGGGAGCCGGGGCTTCGGCGGCTCCCGGCGTGGCGTCTCAGCGCGCGAGGAAGGCGAGCAGAACGGCGTTCACCTCGGCGGCGTGGGTCCAGAGCATGCCGTGCGGCGCGCCCTCGATTTCCACGTATTCCGCGTCCGGGAGCAGCCGGGAGAACGGCCGTCCGGTCGCGTCGATCGGCAGGATGTTGTCGCTCGTGCCGTGCACGATCAGGGTGGGCACGTCGATCTGGGGGATGTCCTGGCGGAAGTCGGTGATCCAGCTCAGCGGAGCCGCGGCCGCGGCAGAGAACCCGGACCCGGCGGCAACGTCCCAGCTGTGCCGGAGCGCCTCCTCGCTCAGCCTCGAGCCGAGGTTCTCCTCGGTGTTGTAGAAGCCCGTGTAGAAGTCGGTGAAGTAGGCGTAGCGGTCCGCCTTCACGCTGGCGACGATCCCGTCGAAGAACTCCTTGGGCGCCGCGCCGCCGGGGTTGTCGTCGGTCTGGAGGAGGAAGGGTTCCAGCGAGGCGAGGAAGGCGGCCTTCGCCACCCGGGCCGAGCCGTAGGTGCTGAGGTACCGGGCGACCTCGCCGGTGCCCATCGAGAACCCGGCCAGCACCACGCCCTGCAGGTCGAGGGTCTCGAGCACGATGTTGAGGTCGGCGGCGAAGGTGTCGTAGTCGTAGCCGGCGGCCGGCTGGCTGGACTGGCCGAATCCGCGGCGGTCGTACGTGATGACCCGGTAGCCGGCGTCGAGGAGAGCCGCGGTCTGCTTCTCCCAGGACCTGCCGTCGAGCGGATACCCGTGGATCAGAACGACGGGGGTTCCGCTGCCGTGGTCCTCGTAGTACAGGTCGATGTTGGTGCTGTTCTCGGTTCCGACGGTGATGTACGACATCTCGCGATTCCTCTCATTCGCAGAGAACGGTCGTTCTCTGTTCTGTTTGCTAGTCTAGAGAACATGCGTTCTCTGCGCAAGTGAGGTTGTGTGAATCCGATGGACGAACAACGTGACGCCCAGGGGGCCGCGATCGACGCGGCCGACCGGCTGTTCTACGCCCGCGGCATCCAGGCGGTCACCATGGACCAGCTGCGCTCGGAGACCGGGATCTCCCTGAAGAAGCTCTACTCACTCTTCGACTCGAAGGAGGCGATCCTGCTCGCGGTGCTGGACCGCCGTCACGAGCTGTGGACCTCCGGCATCGCGCGCGCCGCCGACGCGGTGTCCACCCCGAGGGACAAGCTGCTCTCCATCTACGACTTCCTCCACGACTGGTTCACCGACGGCAACTACCGAGGTTGTGGTTTCATCAACGCCTTCGGCGAACTCGGCGCCACGGTTCCCGCCGTCGCCCTGGCCGCGCGGGAGCAGAAGCGGTCCTTCCAGCGCTACGTCGGCGGCCTGGTCGAACGGGCAGGGGCCCCGGCGAGCCTGGCTCCGCAACTGGCCATCCTGGCCGAGGGCGCACAGACCACCGCGGCGATCTCGGGCAGCGCGGATGCCGCCCGCTCGGCCAGGGACGCCGCGGAGATCCTCATCGACGTGGCCCTGCCGCACTGAGGTCGGCCTCGGTTGCCTCGACCGGCGCCAGACGCTGGACACGCTCGCGAGCTCTCCGTGAAGCAGGCCGGGGCCCTGGTCCCGGGGATGCCGGAAAGGCTCGTAGCATGGCGGAGAGGATAAGGAGCATCAGATGAGAATCGTGGTCACCGGCGGAAGCGGCAAACTCGGCAGGACCGTCGTACGGAGGCTCACCGAGGAGGGGCACGAGGTGCTCAACCTCGACCGGGCCGGGGAGAAGAGCCACGGCCTCGTTCTGATCGACCTGACCGACTACGGCCAGGTCATCGACGCGGTCCTCGGCGTCGACGACCGGCACTCCGGGTTCGACGCGGTCGTGCACCTCGGCGCCATCCCGGCTCCGGGCCTGGTTCCCGACGTCGCCACGTTCCACAACAACATCCTCTCCACCTACAACGTGTTCCAGGCGGCCCGGCGGGCGGGCATCCGCCGGCTGGTCTACGCGTCGAGCGAGACGGTGCTCGGACTGCCGTTCGAGATCGATCCGCCCTATCTCCCGGTGGACGAGGAATACCCGGCCCGTCCGGAGAGCACCTACTCGCTGGTCAAGCACCTGGAAGAGCAGATGGCGATCCAGCTCACCCGCTGGGACACGGCGCTCAGCATCACCGCCCTGCGGTTCTCCAATGTGATGGACCCAGAGGACTACGCCGCCTTCCCCGCCTTCGACAGCGACGCCACCCTGCGCAAGTGGAACCTCTGGGGGTACATCGACGGCCGCGACGGCGCGCAGGCCGTGTTGCGCGCGCTGGAGAACGCCCGGCCCGGCTTCGAGGCCTTCATCATCGCGGCCGCCGACACCGTGATGAGCCGGCCTGACACGGAACTCGCCGCCGAGGTGTTCCCCGGCGTCGAATTCCGCAGGCCGGTCGGCGCCAACGAGACCCTGCTCTCCATCGACAAGGCCAGGCGGATGCTCGGCTACGCCCCGGAGCACAGCTGGCGGGACCACGCCGAACCGCGGCCCTGAACCTGTCAGTTCCCTCATCCGGTCCTGGGCTCGCCCAGCCGGCATTCAGCCGATCCCCCGTACCGTGGTTGACGGAGTCCCCCCACTCCAGCGGATTGGCCCCGGCAGATTGCTCGCCTCCCCCGGCGCAGTAGAGCCGGGGCTTTTTCGTGTATCGGGCACCGGGAACGCCACGACAGTCGGCGTGAACCGGGTTCGCCGGCCGATTCACACTCCCCGGAGAAGCCAGCCATCGTCGGAATTCCTGCCACCTTCGTCGACAAGTCCTTGGGCGACCTGCGACAACATCAAACGGTTACTGCGAGCGTAATTTCTGAGTAGGACGAATGCTTCCTCCATCGAGACGCCGCGGGACTGCGCTATGACGCCTTTGGCTTGCTCGATCAAGACCCGGGAGTTCAACGCATTCGTCAGTTGCTCCCGCACCGTATTGCTTTCTCGAAGCGTGCGCTCCTGGAGAATTCCGATGGTAGCCACGTCGGCCAGCGCCTGGGCAGCCCGGACATCTTGTTGGCGCAGGGCGCCGGGGACACTGGACAACAGGTTGAGGGCACCGATTGTTGTCTCGCGCAGTCGCAATGGAACCGCATAGACGGCAGCGAAACCCTGCTCACGCGCGCTATCCCGAAAACGCTGCCACCCGGGTGGGCTGTCCTCAACATTCGGCAGCGACACCACAGTTCCGGTGGTGAAACACTCCACGCACGGACCCGCCCGAGCGCTCAGTTGCATGACCTCAACAAGGCGGCTTGCCTCGCTCGTCGAGGCGACAACTTCAAGCTGACCGTCAACATCGAGCAGGAGGACACCTGCCGCCGTAATGTCAAAGAGGCTTGCACAACTCTCGACCAACGTCTGCAAGAGTTCCACCACGTCGTAACCGGCGACCAGAGTGTCAGCGAGGGTCGCGAACGTATCGATCAAGCGGTCTTCTCTCGTACCGTCAATCATGGGATCCTTCGATCTGGTTCTCACTCACAGCGAAACTCAATCGCCGATCGATGATCTGCTCCGCGATTTCTTGCATTGATCGGCCGACGGCGAAGGCGTGTCCCTGGATGACGAGTCGGGCATCCCGGGCGGGGATCCTGAGTTGGGCCAGCACCATGCCGGTGGCTTGATGCACTTCACGACGGGAGAACTGATTACGAGCGTCGGGATCGGCGTTGGTACCGCTCACCATGTCGCTGTCGGTCAGCCTGATCGCTCGAGAGAGAACGAGACGACTGACAACTGTCGCGAGACCTGAGACCTGCCGGATATCCAGCTCGCTGAGGTAAGTCGGTCGAGTCGTATAGATGTCGATCGCCCCGATGCGTAAGGGCCCCAAGACCAACGGAAAAGCGAAAAGCGCGCCCAGGTCATCGGCGACGATTGCCTTCGAGAAGGCCGGCCACACGCGGTTCGGCCGTTCCCGAATATTCGGCTCGATGACGGGCGCCGAAGTCGCCAGTGCATCCCAACACGGGCCCTCGCCGAGATCGAATTGTAGCTCGTCCAGTCGGAACGACTGTGCGTCGCTCGCCGAGATGGTTTCCGCGGCGAGAAAGTCGCCGAACGTCGAGATGGACAGTCCGTCCGCTGGAAGCAGGGCAAGGAGAGGCTCGTACAGACGTGACTCTTGACCTGCACAGGCGGCCAACGCTTCTTCGGCTACCGCAAACCGATCAGGCATCGCACTCCCTCCCGCGTTTACTGCTGTATCTCCGGCCCGGGCCTGGCCAGTGCACACTCTAACGTACTCTTCCACGTCCGAAATGGAATGGCAGGCTCCACCGACGCGCACCCTCGTCGGTTTGAGTGAGGAAACCCGGAGGTGGAAAAAGCCCGCCCGGGGCATAGAATCAATGCTGTAATATCGACGCGTGCATTTCCCGGACCTGGTCCGCATTGTCGTCAATCGCAATCTTTGCCGCCGTTGGCTGAGATACCTTCACCTACCGGCCGCCTCTCGATCAATCCAATCAAGCCACACCCACGGTGCTCCGCCTGAAGCCGAGCCCCGGTGGCTGGAAGGGCTCTTACTCACGCGATGACATTCCCCCGCGACAACGCAGTGGCAGAACCTCCACCTCGGCCCGCCTCCTGATTCACCGTCAATCGACAAGCTGAACCCCACATCCAGGCCGAGACCGAGCAGGGCGCCACACACATGACTACTCCGCAGAACCCCCTTTCCCACGCCGAAACGCTCGACCGGCTGCACAGCCTCCGCGGCGTGCTTTTCGATCTCGACGGCGTGCTCACGCCGACCGCCGACGTGCACATGCACGCCTGGTCGCGCCTGTTCACCCCGTTCCTCGAGGAGCAGGGCGTCTCTCCCGCCTACGGCGATGCCGACTACTTCGAGTACATCGACGGCAAGCCCCGCTACGACGGAGTGCGCTGCCTGCTGGCCTCCCGCGGCATCACCCTCCCCGACGGGCTGCCGACGGATGCCCCGGACCAGGAGACCGTCTGCGGCCTCGGCAATCGCAAGAACGAGGCCTTCAACGAGACCCTGGCCGAGGAGGGCGTGACGCCCTACCCCGGCTCGCTGGAGTTCCTCGACTTCGTCACGAGGGCCGGACTGCTCGTTGCCGTCGTCACCAGTTCACGCAACGGCGAGCTGACCCTCGCCGCCGCGGGCATCCGCGACCGGTTCGAGGTCGTCGTCGACGGCCTCCTCTCCGCCTCGCGCGGACTCGCCGGCAAGCCGGCTCCTGCCACCTACGAGCTGGGCGCTGAGCTGCTCGGCCTCACCCCCTCGGAGTGCGTCGTCGTGGAGGACGCCCAGTCGGGCATCCAGGCCGGCCGCGCCGGCAACTTCGGCCTCGTGCTCGGCGTCGACCGCGGAGTGGGCAGGAAGACCCTGCTCGACGCGGGCGCCGACATCGTGGTCTCCGACCTCGACGAGCTCGTGCCGGCATCCGCCACCCTCACCCCGAACACCACCTCAGCCACCACGGAGGCGAACGCATGAACCTGAACCCCTCGGATCCCCTCGATCGCAACCGGTTCCCCGTCGACGAGTGGGCACTCGTCGAGAACGCCTTCTCCGGCGAGGACATGGGCCGCACGGAGACCCTGTTCGCGGTCGGCAACGGCTACCTCGGCCTGCGCGGCAACGTCGACGAGGGTCGCGACGGCCACGTGCAGGGCACCTACATCAACGGCTTCCACGAGACGTGGCCGATCCGGCACGCTGAAGAGGCCTTCGGCTTCGCGCGCGTCGGCCAGACCATCGTCAACGCCCCGGATGCCAAGGTCATCCGCATCTACGTCGACGACGAGCCCCTCGTGCTGACCCTGGCCGACCTGCTCAGCTACGAGCGTCGCCTGGACTTCGCCGACGGCGTCCTGTCACGCTCCCTCATCTGGCGCACGCCGTCGGGCAAGCGGGTCCTGATCCGGTCCCGCCGGATGGTCTCCTTCACCGAACGCCACCTGGCGGTGCTGCAGTACGAGGTGACCATGCTCGACGCGGACGCCTCCGTCGTCATCTCCAGCCAGATCCTCAACCGGCAGGACGGCATGGGCGAGTACGACGCCCCGAAGGCCGGGGGCGGCAAGGACTTCGACCCGCGCAAGGCGGAGTCGTTCACCGACCGGGTGCTGCAGCCGCGGTTCAAACGCGCCTCCGACGGCCGGTACATCCTCGGTTTTCGCTGCACCAACTCGGGCATGACGATCGCCTGCGGTGCCGACCACTCGATCGACACCGCCAACGAGTTCGAGGAGTCGTCGCAGCTCGACGACGACATCGCCAAGCATGTCTACAAGATCAAGGCCACGCAGGGCAACGTCATCCGCGTCACCAAGACGTTGAGCTACCACACCTCGACCGGCGTGCCCACCCACGAGCTCGCCGACCGCTGCGACCGCACCCTCGACCGGGCGCGCACGGAAGGCCTCGAGGCCATCCTCACGGCGCAGCGCGACTGGCTCAGCGCCTTCTGGGCCCGAACGGATGTCCAACTCGCCGGCCAGCCCTCGCTGCAGCAGGCCACCCGGTGGAACCTGTTCCAGCTCGCCCAGGCCTCGATGCGCGCCGACGGCCAGGGCGTGTCCGCGAAGGGGGTCTCCGGCTCCGGCTATGGCGGCCACTACTTCTGGGACACCGAGATCTACGTGCTGCCGTTCCTCACCTACACGTCCCCGAACGCCGCGCGGAACGCCCTGCGCTTCCGGCATGCGATGCTCGACCACGCAAGGATGCGCGCCCGCGAGCTGAACCAGCTCGGCGCCCTCTTCCCGTGGCGCACCATCAGCGGCCTCGAATCCTCGGCCTACTACGCCGCGGGAACCGCGCAGTACCACATCGACGCCGACGTCGCCTATGCGCTCGGCCAGTACGTGGCGGCGACCGGCGACGAGGACTTCCTCTCCCGCGAGGCGATCGACATCCTCGTCGAGACCGCCCGGATGTGGGCGGACCTCGGTTTCTGGCGCGGCAACGGAAACGACGTGTTCCACATCCACGGCGTCACCGGGCCGGACGAGTACACGACCGTCGTCAACGACAACATGTACACGAACATCATGGCCAGGGCCAACCTCCGCTCCGCCGTCACCGCCGTGCGGCGGCTGCGCTACATCGACATCGACTCCTACAACGCCATGGTCGCCCGCCTCGGCCTGGACCAGACCGAGGTCGTGGAGTGGGCCTTCGCCGCGGAGGCGATGCACATACCGTTCGACGAGACCCTGGGCATCCACCCGCAGGATGCCCAGTTCCTCGAGAAGGAGCGCTGGGACCTGTCGGCGACGCCCGCGGCCAACCGGCCGCTGCTTCTGCACTACCACCCCCTCGTGATCTACCGCTTCCAGGTGCTCAAGCAGGCGGATGTCGTGCTCGCCCTCCTCCTGCAAGGAGACCAGTTCACGGCCGAGCAGAAACGCGCCGACTTCGACTACTACGACCCGATCACGACCGGCGACTCCACCCTGTCCGACGTGGTCCAGTCCATCATCGCGGCCGAGGTCGGCTACCACGAGCTCGCCCTCAAACACTTCACCTCCGGCCTCTTCGTCGACCTCGCCGATCTCCACCACAACGCGGCGGACGGCGTGCACGTGGCCTCGGCCGGCGGCGTCTGGAGCGCGCTCGTCTACGGCTTCGGCGGGCTGCGCGACCACAACGGGCGAATCACCCTAGACCCGCGACTGCCGGTCGGCTGGGAGGAGCTCACCTTCCGGATCACCCTCAAGGGTTCCCGAGTGCGGGTCGACCTGCGTCAGGAGGAGATCGTGCTCACCATCGAAGAGGGCGACGCGGCCAGGCTCGCCGTGCGCGGGGTTGCCTTCGACCTCGTGGCCGGCCACCCGGTGACGGTCCCGCTGTCCCACCAGGGCCTGCGCGAACCCGGCGCCCCCTCGCCGTCGACGATCGAGGGCGGCCGCCGTGCGGACGGCACCGTCATCACGTCGTCGATCCCGACGATCGCGCACGTGTTCGACTACGAGGTCAGCGACTGAGCAGCGGGAATGAGAGGCCCCCACTCCGGTGGGGGCCTCCCTCCCCGCCGGACTCTTCATGGACCTCGAGCGTTCCGGCCCGATTCCGGTCTACTTCCAAGTCTCCCAGCGTCTGGAGCGGGCCATCCTCGGTGGCGACCTGCCAGCCGGCTCGCGCCTCGAGAACGAGGTTGCCCTGGCCGAACGCCTCGGGTTGAGGACGCCGCAGGTCGGCGACGATTCCGTCCCCTTCCCTGAAGGCCGGGCACGAGGTCGGCGTGACCTACTTACCGGTCGAACGCTCCAGTTCGTGGGCGAGCGCCTCGAGTTCCGCTCCTCCCGCCATGAGCCGGGTCATCTCTTCAATCGTGATTTCGCTCTTGGTGAAATCGCCGAGGATCGTCCCCCGCTTGAGCAACAGGAAGCGGTCGCCGACAGGATAGGCGTGATGCGGGTTGTGGGTGATGAACACCACACCGAGCCCGCGGTCGCGCGCGTGCGCGATGTACTTGAGCACGACACCTGCTTGCTTGACGCCGAGCGCAGACGTCGGCTCGTCAAGGATGACGATCTTTGCCCCGAAATACACGGCCCGCGCGACGGCGACCGACTGGCGTTCGCCCCCGGAGAGCGTGCCGATGGGCTGATCGACGTCCCGCAGATCGATCCCCATCTTGGCGAGTTCTTCCATGGTGATCGTGCGCATGGCCTTCACATCGAGCCGGCGAAACGGCCCGACCCCGCGGGTCATCTCCGACCCGAGGAAGAAGTTGCGCCAGACCGGCATCAGCGGAACCACGGCAAGGTCCTGGTACACCGTGGCGATTCCGACGTCCAGAGCCTCCCGCGGACTCGAGAACCTGCGCTCCTTGCCATAGACGAGGAGCGTGCCCCCCGAGTGCTGGTGCGCTCCGGCCAGGATCTTGATGAAGGTCGACTTGCCTGCGCCGTTGTCGCCGAGAACGCAGAGCACCTCGCCCTCTCCCACCGACGCGCTCACGCCCTGCAGTGCGATGATCGAACCGTAGGTTTTGCCGATGTCCCGCATTTCGAGGATGGGGGTGACAGATGAGATCTTCCCGGTCATCAGCGGACTCCTGCCTGCCTGCGTACGTAGAGGTTGACGAGAACGGCGAGCAGGAGCATCCCTCCGAGGAACGCCTTCAGCCAATTGTTGTCCCATTGGGCGAAGACGATGCCCTGTAAGGTCATCCCGTAGATGAGCGCACCGAGGGCCGCACCGAAAGCGGAACCGTAGCCGCCCGTGAGCAGGCAGCCGCCGACCACAGCGCAGATGATGTAGATGAACTCCTGGCCGATGCCGGTCGTCGCCTGGACGGTGGATACGTCGAAGAGCTGCAGCATTCCGACGAGCCAGCCGGCGCCGGCCGTGGTCATGAACAGGCCGACCTTGGTCTTCATCACGGGAACGCCGGTTTGGCGAGAACTCGTGACCTCCCCTCCGACTGCGAAGATCCAGTTGCCTGCCCTCGTGCGGAGTAGGACCCAGCTGGCCAGGGCGACCAGGATGACCCACCAGACGACGGAGATCTTCAGGTCCATCCCGAGGAACGGGAAGGACGACCCGAAGAAGATCTTGACCGCGTCGAAGCCGGGGACCACACTCATGCCCTGAATCGCGACGGTGCCGGTGATCAACTTCGTCACCGCCAGGTTCAGTCCCTGGAGGATGAAGAAGGTAGCCAGTGTCACGATGAAGCTGGGCAGGCCCGTCTTCATCACGACGTAGCCGTTTCCGGCGCCGATTGCGAGCGCAGCCAGGAGAGCGATGACCATCGCGAGCCAGATGTTCACTCCCCACTCGGTGGTGATCACGCCCACGATCAGCCCCGTGGTGCCGGTCATGGCTCCCGCCGAGAGGTCGAATTCGCCGCCGATCATGAGGAGGGCAACGGCGACGGCCATGATCCCGAACAGGGAGGATGAATACAGCCAGGTGGAGACGCCCGCGGGAGTCAGGAAGGTCTGGGTCGAGAGGGAGAAGAAGACGAAGATCGCCAGGGCCGCGACCGCCGCTCCGACCTCGGGTCGGCGCAGCATCTTGATCAGGGGGCTGGCCTTCGGTATCCGCTCATCCGCCCCGGAAATAATGGCCGTAGTGGTCATCGCGTGCCGTTCTTCGCGAACTTCGCGACCTGCGCCGCGTTCTCCTTGGTCACGAAGCCCGGGCCGGAATAGACGGGCTGCCCGCCACCGACGACGTCACCGTTGCGCTTCTGCAGCACGAGGAACACGACCGGGAGGTAGCCCTGCGAGTAGGGCTGCTGGTCCACCGCGAACAGGATCTTTCCGTCCTCGATGAGCTTGGTGACGTCCGCGGAAACGTCGAATGTCGCAAGAACTGACTTGCTCTTGGCCTCGGTCACGGCCTGGCTTGCGGCCACGGCAATCGAGGGGTTGAGCGTGAGCACGCCATCGATGGACGGATCAGCGAGGAGCTTGCTCTTGATGGTGTTCTGGGCGTCCGCGACGTTGGCCACGTCGACCTGGACGTTGCTAACCGTGCCACCGAGCGTGTCAGCAGCGCCCTTGCAGCGATCCTCAAGACCCGAGTTTCCGGCCTCGTGGATGACACAGATCACATTCGTGGCGCCGCTCGCAGCCAGCTTCTCACCTGCGCCCTGTCCCGCAATGAACTCGCTCTGTCCGACGTGGGTCTGCGCACCGAACTCCTTCGATTTCTCAAGGCCCGAGTTGATGGTGATGACCGCAATCCCTGCGGCGACGGCTTTCTCGACCGTATCCTTGACGCCGTCCGGGTTCGCCATGGACACGATCAGTCCGTCCGGCTTCGAGGCGATCGCCGCGTCGATGAGCTGACTCTGCTTGACCGGGTCTCCGTCGCCCTGATACGTGATGGTCGCGCCGAGGTCTTTGCCGGCCTGTTCGGCTCCGCTCTTGACAACATCCCAGAAGGCATCGCCCGCGCTGCCGTGCGTGACAACGGCGATGGTGGCCTTCTCACCGGACGCAAGGCCGGCCGTGGTGTCGGTCTTGTCGCCCGTGGCGGTGCAACCGGTGAGTGCGAGCGGGATGACGACCAGGGCCGCCAGCCAGCGCGTTGAGTGCTTCATGTTGGAGCCTCCAGTGGATTCAGATGAGTGGTGTTCGATTCGGTGCCGTGATGTCTCGTGCCGGCATCACGCGTGCGTCGAATTGGTGATGAATTCGAGGCTCTGCCTCACATCGGAACGGGATCCTTCGCCCGGTCTTGGCTCTGACATTCGAACACGTTCTCTCGATGGGGAGTTGATTCCGGGAGGAACGTCGGCGTCCGACATCGCCGGCCGGGGTTCCGACGCTGGCTCCGGGCCATGTCAGTTGGTCCTTTCGGCGGCGCCGCGTCAGAGGTACGGCTTCTGGTTCTTCTGGCTGTCGAGATAGTCGATTCGTGCGTCCTGGGTGCTCTGGAGGGTGGACACCTCGGCGATGGGTAGGCGACGATGTTGCATTCGACGGATGCCGCATCCACAGGTGCCGATACCCGCCGCGGGGCGTTCCGTCGCCGAGTTCTACCTTTCCGGTCGAAACCGACCCGCACGCATATCGGGTTCGACCGGAAAGGTAGAACTCGCCGCTGTTCGGAATGACGAAAGGCCCTCGGTTTCCCGGGGGCCTTTCTTGTCCGACTGGGTTTCGCAAATAGATTCAACCCATTTGGCAATCAACCCGCTGTGCGCGAGGGGGGACTTGAACCCCCACGTCCTTTCGAACACTGGCACCTGAAGCCAGCGCGTCTGCCAATTCCGCCACTCGCGCGAACTTAGGAAGATTAGCACTTTCCGGGGCCCATGCGCCATTCGAGGCGGTGTGGGCCGAATCGAGTCGGGCCGAGCCCTGCGGATGGCGGCGCGATCCGGGTCTCGACAAGCTCGACCACCGCCGGTGATTGAGCCTGTCGAAATCAACCGGGTCTCGACAAGCTCGACCACCGGGGCGACAGGCTCGACCACCGGGTCTCGACAAGCTCGACCACCGGGTCTCGACAAGCTCGACCACCGGGCGACAAGCTCGACCACCGGGCGGCGTGAACCCCGAGCGCAGGCACCCTCCCGTAGGATGACAAACCGTGCCCCCAATTGCCTGGCGGGCGTGTTAACACTTCAGGCAAGTAACATGCAGATAGCCGAAAGGATCGGATCGGGAGACCTGTGGGCATACTGGACAACTTTGAAAAGGGCTTGGAGCGCGCCGTCAACGGTGCATTCGCCAAGACCTTCAGGTCGGGGCTGCAGCCCGTGGAGATCACCTCCGCACTGCGCCGCGAGCTCGACACAAAAGCAGCGGTCGTGTCCCGCGATCGCATCCTCGCGCCCAATCGCTTCGTCGTCCGGATGAGCCACGAGGACTACCAGCGCATGACCAACCTCGGCCCGACCCTCGTCGACGAGCTCACCGAGCTCGTGCAGCAGCACGGTCGCGAACAGCGCTACCAATTCGCCGGCGGCGTCTCGATCGCCCTGTCCGACGACCGCGGCCTCAGCGAGGGCATGGTGCAGATCGACTCCAGCACCATCAAGGGCAGCGTCACCTGGACCCCGGTGGTCGACGTCAACGGCAAGCGCTACCCCCTCACCAAGTCCCACACCGTCATCGGCCGCGGCAGCGACGCCGACATCACCGTCGACGACACCGGCACCTCCCGCCGTCACGTCGAGATCCTCTGGGACGGCTCCCGCGCCCAGGTGCGCGACCTCGGCTCCACCAACGGCTCCCAACTCAACGGTTCGCCGGTCAAGCAGGCCATCCTGGAACCGGACTCCGTGGTCACCATCGGCCGCACCCGGATCGTCTTCCGCGTCATCGCCCAGGCCGCCGCCGGGGAGCCCGTGGCCGACCGCCGCCACGAATCGCCCCCCGAACGCCACGACATGGGCGGATTCTGGGGGCCCTCCGCATGAGCGTCAGCGAGCTAACGCTGCTTGTGTTGCGCCTCGGCTTCCTGCTGATGCTGTGGCTGTTCATCTTCGGCATCGTCTACGCGCTGCGCAGCGACCTGTTCGGCCAGCGGGTGCGCAAACAGCAGCAGGATGCCGCGGCATCCGCCCCACCCATCGCCTTCGCCGCCGCCGTGCCGACGCCCGTTCCCGCCGCCACCCTGCCGCCGGCCGGCGCCTCTGCCACGGCCCTGACCGAGCAGCTGACCGGCCGGCCGGCCGCTCCCCCGGCCCGTTCCGGACCGGAACGGGCAACCGCAACCAACGCCACCCGCCTCGTGATCACGTCCGGCCCGAAGTCGGGCACGGAGTTCCCGCTCACCTCCGACTCGGTCACGATCGGTCGGTCGGGCGACTCGAGCCTGGTCATCCGTGACGACTACACCTCCACCCACCACGCCCGGCTGATGCTCTGGAACGAAGAGTGGATGATCCAGGACCTGGATTCGACCAACGGCACCTTCCTGAACGGCTCGCGCCTCGCGGTGCCGACGCCGGTCCCCCTGAACACCCCCGTCAAGATTGGCGCAACCAGCTTCGAGCTTCGGCGGTAGCTGCATGGCGACAGTCAGTCACAGCGCGGCCGCGTCCCACGTTGGAAAGATCCGGTCCAACAACCAGGACTCCGGGTATTCCGGCCGCCAGCTGTTCATGGTCGCCGATGGAATGGGCGGTCACGCCGGAGGCGACGTCGCCTCCGCGATCGCCACGAAGCGCATCATCGAGGCCGACCAGCCCTATCAGACCCCACAGGACGCCGAATTCGCCCTGCAGGCCGCCCTCATCGCCGCGAACTCACAGCTCGCCGAGACCGTGTTCGAGCACACCGAACTCACCGGGATGGGCACCACGGTCAGCGCCCTCGTCGTGCTCGAGGGCGAGGTGGCGATCGCTCACATCGGCGACTCCCGCATCTACCTGCTCCGCGACGGCGAACTCTCCCAGATCACCGTCGACCACACCTTCGTGCAACGCCTCGTCGACAGCGGCCGCATCACCGAGCAGGAGGCCATGGTGCATCCGCGCCGGTCCGTGCTCATGCGCGTGCTCGGCGACGTGGAGTCGTCACCGGAGATCGACACGTCGATCCTGGCCACCATCCCCGGCGACCGCTGGCTGATCTGCTCCGACGGGCTGAGCGGCGTGGTCTCCAACACCGCAATCGCCGCGGCCCTGTCCACCGACCTCGACGCCCAGGGCGTCGCCAGCCGCCTGGTCAAGGAGAGCCTCGACGGCGGTGCGCCGGACAACGTCACCATCGTCGTCGTCGACATCGGCTCGCCCGATGAGCGGGTCGACGTTCCCACCGTGGTCGGATCCGCGGCCGCCCCCCTCGCCTTCGGCGAGGAGCCGAGCCGCAGCCGCGCCCTCCGCATGTCCAGCCTGCGCCTGCACCCGGTGCGGGAGACCCACTTCGAACCCGACTCCCAGGACTACCTCTCCGAGCTCATCGAGGAAGACGAGCGCCGTGCCCGCCGGCGCAAGATCACCTGGCTGATGGGCATCATCCTGCTCGTCATCGCCATCGTCGGCACCGCAGTCCTCGGCTACCAGTGGACCCAGACCCGCTACTTCGTCGGTGTCGAAGGCAGCAACGTCGCCATCTTCCAGGGTGTGCAGCAGGATCTCGGCCCGATCGCGTTGTCGTCGGTCTACGAGGACACCACCCTCAAGGTGTCCGACCTGCGGGTGTTCGACCGCCAGCAGGTGCAGCAAACCATCAGCGCGACCTCCCTCGAAGACGCGAAACTCATCGTCGAACGGCTCCATGATGCCACCCTCAAATAGCCGCGGCACGGCGACGGATACCGCCCAGCGCCCGCAGGGCGCGAAGCCCGGCCGCGTGCGCCGTCTCCATCTCCCGCAGAAGCTTCGCAACCTCGAGCTGTTCCTGCTGCTCATCGCGTGCGGCATCAACGCGGCCTCCGTGGTGCTCGTGCAGCTCGGCGCCCTCGGTCGCATAGACACCACCCTCGTGCTGCTCGGTGCGGGCCTGTCGGTACTCGTCCTGTGCCTGCATGTGGTGCTGCGTGTCGTCGCCCGCGACGCCGACCCGTTCATCCTGCCAATCGCCTCCCTGCTCAACGGCATCGGCATCGCCATGATCTACCGCATCGACATCGCCAACAACGACGCAGGCTGGGAGAGCGCCGCCGTGCGTCAGACGGTGTGGAGCGCGCTGGCAATCGCCTGCGGAATCGCCGTCGTGCTGGTCATCCGCAACCACCGGGTGCTGTTTCGCTACACCTACGTCGCCGGTTTCATCGCGGTCGTCCTCCTGCTCCTCCCGCTCGTGCCGGGCCTCGGCCGCGAGGTCAGCGGCGCCCGGGTCTGGATCGGCATCGGCTCCTTCGCCACCTTCCAGCCCGGTGAGATCGCCAAGATCGCCCTCGCCGTGTTCTTCGCCGGTTATCTGGTGCGCAATCGCGACAGCCTGTCGATGGTCGGCAAGCGGTTACTCGGCATGCGGTTCCCGCGCCTGCGCGACCTCGGCCCCATCCTGGTGGTCTGGGCGCTGTCGATGTCGGTCATCATCTTCCAGCGCGACCTCGGCACCGCCCTGCTCTACTTCGGCCTGTTCCTCGTCATGCTCTACGTCGCCACCGGCCGGCTCAGCTGGGTGCTCCTCGGCATGACGCTCTTCCTCGGCGGCGCCCTCATCGCCAGCCAGACCCTCCAATACGTCAACGGCCGGTTCACCAACTGGCTGGACGCGCTCAACCCGGATGTCTACGGCGCCAGCGGCGGCAGCTACCAGCTGGTGCAGGGCCTCTTCGGCCTCGCCAAGGGCGGCCTGATCGGAACCGGGCTCGGCCAGGGTCGTCCTGACATCACGCCGGTGCCGCAGAGCGACTACATCATCGCCAGCCTCGGCGAGGAACTCGGCCTGGCCGGCCTGTTCGCCATCCTCGCCCTGTACCTGCTCTTCGTAGCACGCGGGTTCCGGATCGGCTTCGCCGGCAACGACGACTTCGGCAAACTGCTCGGGGTCGGCCTCTCCTTCGTTGTCGCCCTCCAGTGCTTCATCGTGATCGGCGGCGTCACCCGGGTGATCCCCCTGACCGGACTGACCACTCCGTTCCTCGCCGCGGGTGGCTCGTCGCTCGTCGCGAACTGGATCATCGCCGCGCTGCTGCTGCGCCTGTCCGACACGCTGCGCAACCAACCCAGGCTGGTGGTCTAAGTGAATCGCGAACTCAAGCGCGTGAGCATCGTCGTGATGCTCATGTTCGTCGCGCTCCTCACATCGACCACGATCATCCAGGTCTTCCAGGCCGACAGCCTCACGGCGGATGCCCGCAACACCCGCACGCTCTACGACAGCTATTCCGTCGAACGGGGCGCCATCCTCGTGGCCGGCAACCCGATCGCGCAGTCGATGCCGATCGCCGACGACTACAAGTTCCAGCGCACCTACAGCAACGGGCCGCTCTACGCGCCGATCACCGGCTTCATCCCGATCAACGGCTCGCCGACCGGACTGGAGCACGCGCTCAACGGCGAGCTCAGCGGCACGTCCAACGCGCAGTTCTTCGACAAGATCAACTCCTTGATCACGGGCCAGAACGCCAAAGGGGCGTCGGTGGAGGTCACCATCGACCCCGTCGCGCAACAGGCCGCCTGGGACGCCCTCGGCGACCTCACGGGGTCCGTGGTCGTCACCGAACCGAAGACCGGCCGCATCCTCGCCATGGTCTCCAAGCCCGGCTATGACCCTAACCTGCTTACGGTGCACGACAACCAGAGGGTCACCGACAGCTACGAGTCGCTGGTCAGCGACGACACCAACCCCCTGATCGACCGGGCGATCAACTCGCTCAACCCGCCCGGTTCGGTCTTCAAACTCGTCGTCGTGACCGCCGCGCTCGAATCCGGCAAGTTCACGCCGGAGAGCACCTTCCCGAACCCGGCCACCTTCCAGCTGCCCGGGTCCACCTCGACCGTGATCAACTCGGGCGGCGGAACCTGCGGCGGCGGCGACACCGTCACCATCGCCACGGCGCTGCGCCTGTCCTGCAACATCCCGATGGCCGAACTGGGACTCCAGCTCGGCGAGAAGGCAATCCGCGACACGGCCGAGAAGTTCGGCTTCAACACGGACTATTCGATTCCGTTGAATGTGTCCCAGAGCGCCTACCCGCTCGAACTCGACGACGCCCAGCTGGCGCTGTCCGCATTCGGGCAGACCAGCGTGCGCGCCACGCCCCTGCAGATGGCCATGGTGTCGGCCACGATCGCCAATGGTGGCGTGGAAATGGCCCCGAATCTGGTCGACCAGATCCTCGCGCCGAACCTGAGCCCGCTCCAGTCCTTCGAGCCCCGCACCATGAAACGGGTGATGAGCGCGGAAACCGCAGCGACGATCACCCAGATGATGGTCAATGGGGTCCAGGACGGTGCCGCCAGCAATGCAAGAATAGATGGGGTCAACGTGGCAGGTAAAACGGGCACGGCAGAGAATGCCGCCGACGATCCCTACACCTTGTGGTTTACCGGATTCGCCCCCGCGGAGGATCCGAAATATGCAATCTCCGTTCTCGTCGAGGATGGCGGGGGACTTGGCCAGACGGGGTACGGCAATCTCCTTGCCGCACCAATTGCAAAGCGGGTACTAGAGGCGGTGCTGAATAAATGAGACCCACAGCAGGGCTCACCTTCGGGGGACGATACGAACTGCAATCCCGGATCGCCATTGGCGGTATGGGAGAGGTATGGCAGTCCGTCGACCTTGTGATCGGCCGCACCGTCGCCATCAAGATCCTCAAGGACGAATACCTCGGTGACCCGGGCTTCCTCGAGCGCTTCCGCGCCGAGGCCCGCCACGCCGCACTCGTCAACCACGAGGGCATCGCCAACGTCTTCGACTACGGGGAAGAAGACGGCAGCGCGTTCCTCGTCATGGAGCTGGTTCCCGGCGAGGCGTTGTCCACCATCCTCGAGCGCGAGCATGTCCTACCCACCGACAAGGTGCTCGACATCGTCTCCCAGACCGCCGCCGCGCTGCACGCCGCGCACGCCGCCGGACTGGTGCACCGCGACATCAAGCCGGGCAACCTGCTCATCACTCCCGACGGCCGGGTCAAGATCACCGACTTCGGAATCGCCCGCATCGCCGACCAGGTTCCGCTCACCGCGACCGGCCAGGTCATGGGCACCGTGCAATACCTCTCGCCCGAACAGGCGAGCGGTCGCGCCGCCTCGCCGACCACCGACATCTACTCGCTTGGGATCGTCGCCTACGAGAGCCTCGCGGGCCGCCGGCCGTTCACGGGTGAGTCCCAGGTGGCCATCGCGATGGCCCAGATCAACGAGACCGCGCCCGACCTGCCCGAGACCGTGTCGGAGCCGGTGCGCAACCTCGTCATCTCCTGCCTGGCCAAGAACCCGGCCGACCGCCCGGCTTCGGCCGCGCACCTCTCCCGTGCCGCGGCCGCCCTGCGCCGCGGGGACATCGCCGCAGCGGCGGCATCCGTGCCCGCGATCATGAACGGGGTCACGCCGACCGCCGCCACGATGCTCATGCCCGGCGCCGGCGCCATGGCGGCGACGACAGTGTTGCCCACCGCGGCGCCCGCCACCCGCGCCTCGACAGCGGCAGCGGCCGCGGCCGCCAAGAAGCGCAGCCCGTGGACCTGGCCGCTGATCGCACTGATCGCGTTGCTCGCGATCGTTCTCACCGGCACCCTGATCGCCCTCTTCACCCAGCAGGGTGCCACCCCGGCGCCCACCCCGTCGGCGTCCTCGACGCCCAAGGCAACGCCCAAGGCAACCCCGACACCAACGCCGACGCCCACCCCGACCAGCAACACGGTCGAGGTGACCCTGGCCGACTACGTCGGGCTCACCAGCACGGAGGCCCGCGACAAGCTTGCCGGGCTGGGTTTCGTCGTCGATGTGCAGACCGGCAACGCGTCCACCAAGAGCGAAGAGGTCGCCGACACCGTCTACTCGGTCAACCCGACCGGGCCGGTGCGCAAGGGCGAGAAGATCACGGTCAAGGTCTACGCGCCCGCCGTGGCCCCGGATGCCCCCACCGTCGCTCCCACGGCGACCCCGGCCGCCACGGCGCAGAACAAGCCGGTGACCGTGACCTGGGCCGCGCAGTCCTGCCCCAGCGGGCAGACCCTGTCCGGCTACGAGGTCCTGGCCGAGGGCCAGGGCGCCATCTCGCCTGCCGCGGTTGGGCCGGACACCACCACGGCGACGGTGACCACCGGTCCGGAGTCCGGCACGTTCACGGTCAAGTTCCGGTACCTCTGCGGAGCGACCGCGTCGCCGTACTCCCCGTCGTCAACCGCCGTGACCGTCACCGCAGTGCCGTAATCGGTGCCGGGAGTGTTCCGGTAAAATAGCCGGGATCTGTGTCCGCGAACTGGGAGTATTGCTTTGACTGATGAAGGCCGTTTGCTCGCCGGTCGATACCGCGTGGGCGCACTCATCGGGCGTGGCGGCATGGCCGATGTCCACATCGGAACCGACTCCCGGCTCGGCCGCACCGTGGCCATCAAGCTGCTCAAGTCGTCACTGGCTGCCGATCCGGCCTTCCGCACCCGCTTCCGCCAGGAGGCGCAGGCCGCCGCCCGGATGGCACACCCGACCATCGTGCGCGTCTTCGACGCCGGCGAAGAGACCGTCACCGACTCGAGCGGCGGCGAAACGCAGATCCCGTTCATCGTCATGGAATACGTCGACGGACGCCTGCTCAAGGACATCATCCATGAGGGTCCTCTCGCTTCGGCCGAGGCCGTACGCATCATCGACGGCGTCCTGACCGCCCTCGAGTATTCCCACCGGGCCGGCGTCGTGCACCGCGACATAAAACCGGGCAACATCATGATCACCAAGACCGGCCAGGTCAAGGTGATGGACTTCGGCATCGCCCGCGCCATCTCCGACTCGTCGACGACCGTCGCGCAGACGACAGCGATCCTGGGCACCGCCTCCTATTTCTCTCCCGAGCAGGCCAAGGGCGAGTCGGTGGATGCCCGTACCGACCTGTATTCCACCGGTGTCGTCCTCTTCGAGATGCTCGCCGGCCGCGCGCCATTCCGGGGCGACAGCCCCGTCGCCGTGGCCTACCAGCACGTGAGCGAGACCCCGGTCAAGCCCAGCTCGATCAATGCGAGGGTCTCCCCGGCGCTCGACACCGTCGTGCTCCACGCCCTGGCCAAAGACCGGTTCGCCCGGTACCAGAGCGCGGTGGAGTTCCGAAACGACGTCGAGACCGCGGGCTCCGGGCAGATTCCGGTGCGCCGCACCCTCGACGAATCCGGCGCAGGCCTGTTCGGGGCGCCGCCCGCGTCCGCGTCCGGCTCCGAGCTCGCGCTCAAGCAGCTCTCCGAGGACGAGACCATGGTGCGCACCCAGCGCCGCCCCCCGGTGATCTGGGTGTGGGCCGGCATCCTGAGCGTCATCGTGATCGTGATCTCGGTGATGATCTGGGCGTTCAGCCTCACGCCGAGCAGCGACCTGCCCGACAACTCGCGCAAGGTGCCCTCCCTCACCGGCCAGACCTACGAGAAGGCGCAGAACCAGCTGCTCGACCTCGATCTGGCGGCGACGATGGCCCAGGAGGCGAGTGCCACGGTGCCCAAGGACCGAGTCACCCGCACCGATCCGCCGGCAGGCACGATCGCCCAGCCGACCGACGTGATCAAGGTCTACGTGTCCACCGGCGCCCAACCGGTCGAAGTGCCGGATGTCGCGAACATGCCGATCGCGGATGCGCAGGCGGCCATCACCGCCCTCGGCCTCGTGCCGGGCTCGGTCACCCAGGAGAACTCCCCGAGCATTGCGGCGAACCTCGTGCTCAGCACCGATCCGCCGGCCCTGAGCGCGGAGAAGACCGGCGTCACCGTCAACTTCACCGTGTCGAGCGGGCTCGTCACGCTGCCTGACCTCGTGGGACAGTCCCTGGTCGCCGCGAGCGACCTCCTCGGCGGGGCGGATGTCCAGCTGGTGCCGATGCCCACCCCCGATCCGGGTTGCCCGTCGAAACCGGGTTCCCCCGTCACCAAGCAGTCATTGCCGGCCGGTGACGTTCCGCAGAAGTCGCAGGTCACCCTGACCTACTGCGCCGGCTGAGACGCCCCACCGTGAGCCGGCGGTCAGCTGAGCTTGAGCATGGGCGTGAGCCCCTTGGCGGTCTCTTTCGCCTCCGGCAGGCCCGCCAGCGCAAGCCAGTTGCCGAGCATCCGGTAGCCGCCCTCGGTCAGCACCGATTCCGGGTGGAACTGCACGCCGAGGATGGGGGCGGAGACGTGCCGGAGGCCCATGATCACGCCGCCCTGGGTGCGTGAAGTCACGATCAGGTCGTCAGGGACGGTCGAGTCGACCACGGCAAGCGAGTGGTACCGCGTGGCCGTGAATGGCTGCGGCACGCCCTCATAGAAGTCGCTGTCGTCATGGGTGATCAGGCTGGTCTTGCCGTGCATGAGCTCAGCGGCGTTCGTCACAGTGGCTCCGAAGGCCTCCGCGATGGCCTGGTGGCCCAGGCAGACGCCGAACAGGGGCAACCCGGACTGCACCGCCGCCCGTACGATCGGGATCGATACGCCGGCGTCCACCGGCTTGCCGGGGCCGGGCGAGAGCAGCACGCCGTCGTACTCGGCGATCCGGGACGCGGCGTCCGAGTCCGCGAATGCGTCGTTTCGCAGAACCACGGTCTCGGCGCCCAGCTCCATCAGGTACCCGTTGAGGGTGTAGACGAAACTGTCGTAGTTGTCGATGACGAGTATGCGGGTCATGGGCTTCCCACCGTGGCTTCCTGGTTGTTGACGATCGAGTCCACCCAGGGGAACACCCAGGTGGAGAGAATGAGGAGCAGGCCGGCCAGCAGGAGGAGCAGGAGGAGGATACGAATCCAAACCGGACCGGGGAGAGCCCGCGGCGGGTCTGCTCCGCGGCGGGTCTCCTCCGCGGCGGGCAGATCGTCTCGGCCGGACATGCTATCAATTCTAATCGGTGCGCGGCGGGCCGCCTGCGGGCGGAATCGGGCATTCAGGCTAGAATCGAAGGCATGGCACGCACGAATCCCCGCACCAAGCCCGCCCGCACCGAGGTCGTTCGCTCTGGCGAGGAAGCTCCGAATGCCGTCTGGTTCAAACCCGTCATGTTCGGCTTCATGCTGATCGGCCTCGCCTGGATCATCGTCTTCTACGTGAGCCAGGGCACCCTTCCGGTTGCCTCGCTCGGATCGTGGAACATTCTGGTCGGCTTCGGGATCGCCTTTGTCGGGTTCCTGATGACGACCCGCTGGCGCTGAACACCCCCCGTTCAGGGGTGGCAATTACACCGGTGTAATTATCCCCATGTGGAAACACCTGTGGATAACTTTTGGGCCAGCAGCTACGCCAGGAACTTGGCGAAGCTGAGTGCCAGGAGAAGCGCACCGAAGGCGACGATCAGCAGGGTTTGCAGCCGCTGGTCCCTGATCCGCCGCGTCTGCACGTAGATCGAGCCGACGACCGCTCCGGCGATCAAACCGCCCACGTGGGCCTGCCACGCGATGCCCAGCCCGGGGATGAAGCCGATCACGAGGTTGATGCCGACCAGGACCAGCAACTGGGTTGAATTGCCGCCCAGTCGGCGCTGGATGACGAGGAACGCCCCCATCAGTCCGAAGATGGCCCCGGACGCTCCCACGACCGGCACGCCGGGATTGGACAGGAAGAGCACGCCCAGGGACCCGGCCAGGCCGCTGAGAACGTAGAGCGCGAGGTAGCGCCCCCGCCCGAGCATTCCCTCGAGGATCTGACCGAAGATCCACAGCGTGTACATGTTGAGCGCCACGTGCAGGATCGAGCCGTGCACGAGGGCGGTGGTCAGCATCCGCCACGGCTCGAAATTGGCCGGGTAGGAATAGGCGCCGGCGTAGAGGAGGAGGCCGGTGATGCTGTCACCGAGGAAGAATTGCAGCACGTAGACGGCGAACGTGACACCGATGATGCCGTACGTCACGGTGGGGCTGCCCGCTCCGCCGAGCCGGGTCAACACGGCTGGTTTGGTGCGGGGCGCGTTCTTCCGCTGCTCCTTCATGCATTCGGGGCAGATCACGCCGACCGCGGCCTGGGTCTGGCAGTCAGGGCAGATGGTACGGCCGCAGCGTTGGCAGAGGATGAAGCTCTGCCTGCCCGGATGCCGGTAGCAGAAATTAGCGGCGGCACCGGGCAGGTCACTCATGGGTGATGGGGCCTAGACCTGCTCGACGGTGACGCTCTCGATGACGACCTCGGTGAGGGGACGGTCACGGCCGTCGGTGGGAACCGTGGCCAGCTTTTCGACGATTGCGCGGGAGGCTTCGTCTTCGACGGCGCCGAAGATGGTGTGCTTGCCCTGGAGCCAGGTGGTCGGCACGACGGTGATGAAGAACTGCGAGCCGTTGGTACCGCGGCCACCCTGGCTGCCCGCGTTCGCCATCGCGAGCACGTAGGGCTGGGTGAAGTCGAGGTCGGGGCTGATTTCATCGTCGAACTGGTAGCCCGGTCCGCCGGTGCCCTGGCCGAGCGGGTCGCCGGCCTGGATCATGAAGTCCTTGATGATGCGGTGGAAGACAGTCCCGTCATAGAGGGGAGCCTTCGACGCCTGACCGGTGGCGGGGTGCTTCCACTCGATCTCGCCGGTCGCGAGACCGACGAAGTTCTTGACGGTCTTCGGCGCGTGATTGCCGAAGAGGTTGACCTTGATCGGCCCGAGGGTGGTATTGAGCGTGGCGACGGCAGTGTGCTTTGACATGGAAACAATTCTTGCACAGCGGGATTGGCACAATCTGACTGCCCAACAGGGGATACCCAGAGCCCTCCCAGTCGATTGCGTGGCAAGATGGAAGGAGTTAGCCATAAGACATCGATGGAGGGTCCAGATGAGCCTGTCACGCAAGCGCCGCAAGGAACTGACACGGCTGCGCAAGAGCGCAGACGAATTGTGGAGCCACCAGCAGGAAGTGTTGGAGCGCGCGAACGCGATCGCGCGCGAGGTCGGCCGCCAGGCGGGGGTCCTCACCCGTGAGGAAGTCGTTCCCCGTGTGCGCGACCGCTACGACAACATCCTCCGCCCGAGGGTGCAAGCGACGCAGGAGCTGGCCGAGGGCGTCCGACACCAGGTTGTCGACAAGGTCCTCCCGGGACTCGGCACCGCGATCGGCACCGTGATGAGCGTCGGCGACGTCGCCCGCGATGCCCGCGTGCGCGCCGCGATCAACCGGGTGCGTTTCCAGAAGCCCGTTGTGATTGAGAAGAAGGGCCTCGGCGCCGGCAGCTACCTCGCCATCGGTGTTGGCCTCGCAGCCGCTGTCGGGGTCGCCTACGCCGTCTGGCAGACGTTCCGCGCCGACGACGAGCTCTGGGTGGCCGAAGACGAGCCCGCAGCCGCCACATCCGTCGAGGACTAGTCCTCCGCGTTCTCCAGGAAGGCCCGCATCCGGTGGATGCGGGCCTTCCGCCTTGTCCGCCGGTGGTCGACCCCGCCCCGGTGGTCGAGCCCGTCGAGACCCCGCCCGGCGGTCGAGCCCGTCGAGACCCCACCCCGGTGGCCGTCCCCGTCGAGACCCCGCCCGCCCCGGCGGTCGAGCCCGTCGAGACCCCGCCCCGGCGGTCGAGCCCGTCGAGACCCCGCCCCGGTGGTCGAGCCCGTCGAGACCCCGCCCCGGTGGCCGTCCCCGACACGGATGCGCTCACCGGGCAACGCCAGCTCGCCGAAGCCCGTCACGTAGACATCGGCGCCGCATCGGCATCGGCATCGGCACCGGCACCGGCACCGGCACCCAGAGCATCGTAACCCGAAGCCGGACACGGCCATCTCGAGGGCAGGCTGGGTGGGGTCTCGACAGGCTCGACCACCGAGACAGGCTCGACCACCGGGTCTCGACGAGCTCGACCACGGGCGCGCATATCCGCCTCTTGCGGCCCGCGGCGGGCCATTCGATGAGGCCTGATCGCCGCAGCGTGTCGCATTCGGCTCGCTGGTTCGGCTGAATGACAAACGCCCGCTCCCATGAAATGGGACCGGGCGTTCTGTGTTTGTGGAGCCACGGGGAATCGAACCCCGGACCTCCTGCTTGCAAAGCAGGCGCTCTACCAATTGAGCTATGGCCCCGCATGATCACGGGGACGTGTGTGTTTCAGTACTACGTGGGGATACCGGGATTTGAACCTGGGACCTCTTCGTTATCAGCGAAGCGCTCTAACCAACTGAGCTATATCCCCCTATTGGGCAGATTTGAGACTACCGGATCTGGCCGGTTTCTCCCAATCGGGCCGAGAATCGGCCCGATTGGGAGCGGTTGACGTTAGTTGTTTGTGAAGCCGACGAGGAGACCACCGGTGATCTTCACGCTCAGGTTGTACAGCACGGCATAGACGGCGCCCAGTGCCGTGATCACGACGGTATTCAGGATGGCCACGACGACCGCGAAGCCCATGACGTTGCCGATCGACAGGACACTGGCCAGGTCCGCCGACGAGCCGGCGATGTCCGCGTACAAGGCGTCGACCTTCTCGAAGATCCCGGTCCCGTTCAACACGGTGAAGACCAGGAACGTCGCGACGATTGTCACGATTCCCAGGCACAGCGCGATCAGGAACGACAGCTTCACGGCCGACCAGAAATCGATGTAGACCAGCTTGAGGCGAACCTGTTTACCCACGCTGGGCCTCCGGCCTGATTTCTTGGCAAGCTTTTCTGCGACACTACTCATCTACGGGCTCTTCCTTCCCCGAGTCGCCGTCCGGTTCGGCCGCAATAATCTCGGCCACCAGATTGCGCTCGGTGTTCTTCGCTATGGCAATGATCCTGTCTTCATCCGCAAACTTAGCGAAGACAACGCCCATTGTGTCCCGTCCCTTGGCCGGGACTTCGGCGACGTCAGAGCGTACCACCTTGCCGCTGGCAAGAACCACAAGGACCTCATCCTCCTCATCGACGATGAGGGAGCCGACCAGGTCGCCGCGGTCGTCATTCAACTTCGCGACCTTGATGCCCAGCCCGCCGCGGTTCTGCAGGCGGTACTGGTCGGCGGCGGTGCGCTTGGCGTATCCGCCCTCGGTGACGACGAACACGTACCCATCGTCCGAGACAACGGATGCGTCGAGCAGCTTGTCCTCGCCGCGGAAGTGCATCCCGATAACACCCGACGTGCTGCGGCCCATCGGGCGCAGCGCCTCGTCCGACGCCGTGAACCGGATGGACATGCCCTTGCGCGAGACGAGCAGCAGGTCGGAGTCCTCTTCGACGAGCAGCGCGGAGACGAGTTCGTCGCCCTCGCGGAGCTTGATCGCGATGATTCCGCCGGTACGGTTCGTGTCGTATTCACGGAGCGCGGTCTTCTTGATCAGGCCGTCCCTGGTGGCCAGGGTGAGGTACTGGGCAACCCCGTAGTCGCGGATATCGAGGATCTGCGCGATCTCCTCGCCGGGCTGCAGTGCGAGCAGGTTGGCCACGTGCTGGCCCTTCGCGTCCCGCCCGGATTCCTGCGCCTCGTAGGCCTTGGCGCGGTAGACCCGGCCGGTGTTGGTGAAGAACAACAGCCAGTGGTGGGTGGTGGTGACGAAGAAGTGCTCGACCACGTCGTCCGCGCGCAGTTGCGCCCCCTTGACTCCCTTACCGCCGCGGTGCTGGTTGCGGTAGTTGTCGCTGCGTGTGCGCTTGATGTAGCCGCCGCGGGTGACCGTGACCACCATCTCCTCTTCGGGGATGAGGTCTTCGACCGACATGTCGCCGTCGAAACCGAACATGATCTCGGTACGCCTCACATCACCGAACTTGTCGGTGATCTCGGTCAGTTCCTCGCTGATGATCGTGCGCTGGCGCTCCGGGCTGGCCAGGATCGACTTGAATTCAACAATCTGCAGTTCCAGCTCGGCGGCCTGGTCGATGATCTTCTGACGCTCGAGGGCGGCAAGACGTCGCAGCTGCATGGTCAGGATGGCGTCGGCCTGAAGCTTGTCCACATCGAGCAGGTCCATCAGGCCGGTGCGGGCGTCGTCCACTGTCGGGGAACGACGGATGAGGGCGATCACCTCGTCGAGGGCGTCGAGGGCTTTGAGGTACCCGCGGAGGATGTGCGCATCCGCTTCAGCCTTGTTCAGGCGGAACTGGGTGCGCCGAACGATGACCTCGACCTGATGGGCGACCCACGCGGCGATGAAGCCGTCGAGGGACAGCGTACGCGGAACACCGTCGACGATCGCGAGCATGTTCGCGCCGAAGTTCTCCTGCAGCGGGGTGTGCTTGTAAAGGTTGTTCAGCACGACCTTGGCCACGGCGTCGCGCTTGAGCACGATCACGAGGCGCTGGCCGGTACGGCCCGACGTCTCGTCGCGGATGTCGGCGATCCCGGCGATCTTGCCGTCCTTGACCAGGTCGGCGATCTTGATGGCAAGGTTGTCGGGGTTGACCTGGTAGGGCAGTTCGGTGATCACGAGGCAGGTACGGCCCTGGAGTTCCTCGATGCTCACCACGGCGCGCATGGTGATCGAGCCGCGACCGGTTCGGTAGGCATCCTGGATGCCCTTGATTCCGAGGATTTGCGCTCCGGTCGGGAAGTCTGGTCCCTTGATCCGCAGGATGAGCGCCTCGAGCAGCTCCTCCCGGGTCGCGTCGGGGTTTTCCAGATACCAGAGAGCGCCCGCGGCTACCTCGCGCAGATTGTGCGGCGGAATGTTGGTGGCCATGCCGACGGCGATGCCGACCGACCCATTCACGAGGAGGTTCGGGAACCGGGCGGGAAGCACGGTCGGTTCGAGCGTGCGGCCGTCGTAGTTGTCCTGGAAGTCGACGGTGTCTTCGTCGATGTCGCGCACCATTTCGAGGGCCAGGGGGGCCATCTTCGTTTCGGTGTATCGCGGGGCGGCTGCGCCGTCATTGCCGGGGGAACCGAAGTTACCCTGACCGAGGGCGAGCGGGTAGCGGAGGCTCCAGGGCTGCACCAGGCGCACGAGGGCGTCGTAGATCGAGGAGTCGCCGTGCGGGTGGAACTGGCCCATCACGTCGCCCACGACGCGGGCGCACTTGGAGAATGCCTTGTCGGGGCGGTAGCCGCCGTCGAACATGGCGTAAATGACCCGGCGGTGTACCGGCTTCATGCCGTCCCGCACGTCGGGCAGGGCGCGCCCGACGATGACGCTCATCGCATAGTCGAGGTAGGAGCGCTGCATCTCCAGCTGGAGGTCGACCTGGTCGATCCGGCCGTGCTGCACGAGGTGCTTGGCCGCGGCCGCGGCATCCGCCGCCTGGACCAGGTTGTCGCCTACGCTCGCCGCGCCGGTGTCGTCGCCCGCGCCGGGCTCGTTGGTGGTGTCGTCAGATGTCAAGGAAACGCACGTCCTTCGCGTTCTTTTGGATGAAGTTTCGGCGGGACTCAACGTCCTCGCCCATCAGGGTGGAGAAGATCTCGTCGGCGGCGGCCGCGTCGTCAAGCGTGACCTGCAGCAGGGTGCGGGACTCAGGGGCCATCGTGGTCTCCCACAGTTCCTTGTAGTCCATCTCGCCGAGGCCCTTGTAACGTTGGATGCCGTTGTCCTTCGGGATCCGCTTGCCGGCGGCGGCGCCGTCGGCGAGCAGCGCGTCGCGTTCCTTGTCGGAATACACGTACTCGTGCGCCGAGTTCGCCCACTTCAGACGGTAAAGCGGCGGCTGGGCGAGGTAGACGTAGCCGAGATCGATCAGCGGGCGCATGTAGCGGAACAGCAGGGTCAGCAGCAGGGTCGTGATGTGCTGGCCGTCGACATCGGCGTCGGCCATCAACACGATCTTGTGATACCTGACCTTGTCCGGGTTGAACTCCTCGCCGATGCCGGCACCGAACGCCGTGATCATCGCCTGCACCTCGTTGTTGCCGAGGGCACGGTCCAGCCGCGCCTTCTCCACGTTGAGGATCTTCCCGCGCAGTGGGAGGATCGCCTGCGTCTCGGGGTTGCGGCCCTGCACGGCGGAGCCGCCGGCCGAGTCGCCCTCGACGATGAAGATCTCGGAGATGGACGGGTCCTTGCTCTGGCAGTCCTTGAGCTTGCCCGGCATTCCGCCGCCCTCGAGGAGACCCTTGCGGCGGGCGGTTTCCCGAGCCTTGCGCGCGGCCATCCGGGCGTTGGAGGCCTGCAGCGCCTTGCGGATGACTTCCCGCGCGGGGTTCGGGTTGCGGTTGAACCAGTCGGAGAGCTGGTCGTTGGCGACCTTCTGCACGAACGACTTCGCCTCGGTGTTGCCGAGCTTGGTCTTCGTCTGGCCCTCGAACTGCGGCTCGGCGAGCTTGATCGACACGACCGCGGTCAGACCCTCGCGCACGTCGTCGCCGGTGAGGTTGTCGTCCTTTTCCTTCAGGATGCCCTTTTCCCTGGCGTACTTGTTGACCAGGGTGGTCAGCGCGGCGCGGAAGCCCTCTTCGTGGGTTCCGCCCTCGTGCGTGTTGATCGTGTTCGCGTAGGTGTGCACGCTTTCGGTGTAGGCCGTGGTCCACTGCATGGCCACCTCGAGGGCCATCTTGCGTTCGTGGTCCTCCCACTCGAACGAGATGATCTCCTCGTTGACCAGGTCGGCCTTCTTGGCGCGGTTCAGGTATTCGACGTAGTCGACGAGACCCTTCTCGTACATGAAGGTCTTGTGAATCGGGTTGCCCTCTTCGTCGCCGTGTTCCGGGCGCTCGTCGGTGAGGGTCAGACTCAGGCCCTTGTTCAGGAACGCCATCTGCTGGAACCTGGCCCGAAGGGTCTCGAAATCGAACTCGATCGTCTCGAAGGTTTCCGCACTCGGCCAGAAGGTGATCGTGGTGCCGGTCTCGTCGGATGCCTCATCCATGGTCAGCGGGGCATCCGGCACACCGTCATGGAAGCGCTGCCGCCACACGTGGCCCTGCCTGCGAACCTCGACGTCGAGGCGAGAGGACAAGGCGTTGACGACCGAGCTTCCGACCCCGTGCAGGCCGCCGGAGACGGAATACCCGCCGCCGCCGAATTTTCCACCCGCGTGCAGGACGGTCAGGACGACCTCTACGGTCGACCGGCCCTCCGCCTTGTGGATGTCGACCGGGATGCCGCGACCGTTGTCGGCGACGCGAACGGCGCCATCCGCCAGGATCGTGATGCCAATGGCGTCGCAGTGCCCGGCGAGAGCCTCGTCGACCGAGTTGTCCACAATCTCGTAGACCAGGTGATGCAGTCCCCGCGGTCCGGTCGACCCGATATACATACCGGGTCGTTTGCGAACGGCTTCAAGTCCTTCAAGAACCTGGATATCGTCGGCACCGTATCCGTGCTCCGGCTCGATCTGTGGTTCAACTGACATCTGTAATTGGGCTCCTGACCGTCGCGCGGGCGACCCTTTAGCTTACCAAACGGCTTCGCTGACCCGGGCCAAAATCGGCGATCTGACGCGTTTTATTCCCGGGGGTGACCAGATTTGTCTCCCTAGCCGTAGGTATCGCGCGGACCGCGCCCTGGGATTGATCTGGGACCCTTTTTCCAGGAGGGGGCGTTGGGTCCCTGAAAACGGATCGACTGGATGCCCGCGTCGGGGTACCTCACCGCGATGTGCGTCATGATGTCGACCCGCATCATCCGAAGCTGGGTAGCCCACGCCGTCGACTCGCATTGCACGGTGAGGACGCCGTCCTCGATACCCGCCGGAGTGGAGTGCTTCGACGTTTCCTCACCGGCGAGTTCAATCCACGAGGCAAGGAGCTCGGACTGGGCAAGCGGGGAATTCCAGCCGAGCTGCAGGGTCAGCGAGTTGATGGTGTCGCCGATGCCGCGGGGGTCGCGGCCCACGCCGAACGGCACGCTCGACCCGGTCTCATCTCTCGGCCGGCGCCTGGCACGCACCCGCTTGGCGTTCGGGTCGCCGAACACGTCCTTGAACCGCAGGTAGACCCTGGATGCCTCGCTCGGCTCAGCCATCGACGACCGCCCCCGCGTTGATGTGGATCGTATGAGCGGCGAGTTCCTCCGGAACATCCTCGAGCACGGCCGCGGTGATCAGCACCTGCTGGAATCCGGTGACCGCCGCGGCCAGCCGCCGCCTGCGGGAGAGGTCGAGCTCGGCGAAGACGTCGTCGAGGATGAGCACCGGGTCGCCGCTGGCCGAATCCCGGCGGAGCAGCTCGGCCGACGCGAGCTTGAGGGCGAGGGCGAATGACCAGGACTCCCCATGGCTGGCATACCCCTTCGCGGGGAGCTGGTTGAGCATGAAGACCAGGTCGTCGCGGTGCGGCCCGACCAATGTCATTCCACGGTCGAGTTCCTTGCGGCGCACGCCGGACAGTGCAGCGCGGAACAGGTCGGTGGTCGAACCAGCACCGGTGGTCGAACCAGCACCGGTGGTCGAGCTTGTCGAGACCCCGGCGCCCCCGAGGGTCTCGACAGGCTCGACCACCGCACGCGGCTCGACCACCGCAGAACGCTCGACCACCGCACGCGGCTCGAACGCCGCAGAACGCTCGAAAGCGCCGGAATTCTCCTCGTCCGCTCCCATGATGCTGAGTGAACTCAGCAGGTGCGGTCCGTGGTCCTCCCCGGCGACGGCCTCGTAGGCTGTGCGGAGCGGTTCGCCGAGCTGGCGCACCAGCTCGACCCGATCGTCGATGATCTCGGAACCCAGCTCGATGAGTCGGTCGTCCCAAATTTCCAGTGTGCCCATCTGCGTGGTGCGGAGACCTGACGCGCGTGCCGATTTCAGCAGGGTATTCCGCTGTCGCAAGACCCGGTCGTAGTCGGCGAGAACCCCGGCCAGCCGGGGAGTGCGCAGCACGAGGAGCTGATCCAGGAAGCGGCGCCGACCAGACGGGTCGCCGCGCACCAGCGCGAGATCCTCGGGTGCGAACAAGACGCTCGAGAAGTACCGGGGCAGGTCACGGGTCTTGATGACCGATCGATTGACCTGGGCCCGGTTCAACCCTGAGCGGTTGATCTGCACCTCGGTGAGCAGGTCTCGCCCGTTGTATTCGAGCCTGGCCCGGATTATCCCGGCATCCTGGCCGGCCCTGATCATCGCAGACGTTGTCGACACCCGGTGCGAACTCAGGGTGCTGAGAAACCCCAGAGCCTCGACGAGGTTGGTCTTGCCCTGGCCGTTACGCCCGACGATGAGGTTCGGCCCCGGTTCAAAGGGAACCTCGACTGCCGCATAATTGCGGAAATCGGTGAGTGAAAGGTGAGTGACCCGCACTCGAGTCAGTCGGCCTTTTTGACGGCGTGGCCACCGAACTGGTTGCGCAGCGCCGCAACCGCCTTCATGGCCGGCGAGTCGTCCTGACGGGAAACGAACCGTGCGAAGATCGCCGCGCTGATCGTCGGCACCGGAACGGCGTTGTTGATTGCCTCCTCAATGGTCCAGCGGCCCTCGCCCGAGTCCTCGACGAAACCCTCGATCGCACCCAGATCGGGATCCTCGTCCAGGGCCTTGACCAGCAGCTCGAGCAGCCAGGACCTCACCACGGTTCCGCGCTGCCAGGCCTTGAAGATGCCCGGGACATCCTTGATCAGGTCGTCCCGTTTTTCCAGCAGTTCATACCCCTCGGCGTAGGACTGCATCAGCGCATACTCGATGCCGTTGTGCACCATTTTCGCGTAGTGGCCCGCCCCGACTTCGCCGGCGTGCACGAAGCCTTCTTCGCGCGGACCTTCCGGGCGCAGCGCGTCGAACACGGGCATGGCACGCTCAACCTGGTCGGCAGCGCCGCCGACCATCAGCCCGAAACCGTTGTGCAGACCCCAGACGCCGCCGGAAACGCCGGCGTCAATGTAATTCACGCCGGTCTTCGCCAGCAGCGCCGCGTGGGTGAAATCATCGCTGAAGCGGGAGTTGCCGCCGTCGATGACCAAGTCGCCTTCTTCGAGAAGACCAGCGAGCTCGGTGATCACAGCGGTCGTGATCGCACCGGCCGGAACCATCACCCAGACCAGTCGCGGGGAAGGCAGCGCTTCGACAAGGGCGGCCGTCGAGGGGACATCCGTCAGCGCCGGGTTGCGGTCATAGCCCGTCACGTCGATGCCGGCCGCCCGGAGGCGGTCGCGCATGTTCGCACCCATTTTGCCGAGGCCGATGATCCCGATGTGCATGGTAGGTCTTCCGGTCAGCGCAGCAGCAGGTTGGGCTGCAACAGGTACTTGTAGCTGTCCGCACCCGGCTGGTCCCGTGAGGTCTGGCTCGTGATCAGCACAGGGCCGGGCTTGTTGGGATTCTCGGTCTTCGTGAACGAGATACGCACGAACTCGGAGTGCACGGCGCCGAGGCCGTCCAGCAGGAACTGCGGCTTGAGCGAGACTACGGTCTCGGTTCCGGAGAGAATCGCATCGATCGTTTCCGACGCCTGGGCCTGCTCGGACCCGACGGCCTCGAGGGTGAGCCCGTCGGCGGTGAACGTGAAGCGCAGTGCCGCCTCCCGCTCGAGGACCAGCTGCACGCGGCGGGTGGCTTCGATCAGCTCGGCGGTGTTCATCACCGCGTAGTTGTCGACGTTCTCGGGGAAGAGCCTGCGCACGGGCGGGTAGTTGCCCTTGATCAGGAGGCTGGTCACGGTCTTCTTGTCGGCGGTGAACGCGATCAGCTCACGGTCGTCGGTGTTCGTGATGGCTACCGAGATGGTGCCGCTGTGGCCGAAGGTCTTGCCGACCTCCTGCAGAGTGCGGGCAGGAACCAGCGCGGTGATGGTTTCCGTGGCGGTATTGGTTCCCGGGTCCCAATCGATCTCGCGCACTGCGACGCGGTAGCGGTCGGTCGCCACGAGGCTGAGGCTGTTCTCGGTGATCTGTAGCTGCACTCCCGTGATGACCGGGGTGACGTCGTCCCGCGAGGCGGCGACAGCCACCTGAGCGACGGCAGCGGCGAATTCCTCTGCCGGCACCAGCCCGGACTGGGCGCTGACCTGCGGGATGCTCGGGTATTCCTCAACCGGCATGGACAGCAGGGTGAAGCTGGCAGAACCGCAGCTCACCGTGATCCGCGACTCATTTGTCAAGAATCGCACGGGGGCGTTGGGCATCCGACTCGCGATCTCGGCCAGGAGACGACCGGAGACAAGAACCTTGCCGGTCTCCTCGACATCAGCGGCAATCTCGGTTTGAGCCGAAACCTCGTAGTCGAACGACGAGAGGATGAGGCCGGTCGCCGTCGCTTCGATCAGCACACCGCTCAAAATTGGCAGCGTGGTGCGCTGGGGAAGGAGCTTCACAGCGAAGGAGACGGCTTCGCTGAAGACGTCTCTGTTGGCCTGAAATCTCACGAAGTCACTCCTGTCGATGGAGACCTGGATACGGCCTCAATGCTAGTCGGGTTTTTTTGTCATTCGCTGCGCCGGTGCGACGCAGTAAAGGTTGTCGGATGGAGAGAGATAGAAGTTAATTGTTAATCTTCTTAACCGTTGTGGAAACTGTGGATAACTCTGTGGATGACACGGAATCGCTGGGAACTACAAACCTGTAACTTGTTGGCAGCCTGTGAGCGTTAATCGCAGTGCGGTGTCGGGCTTCGAATCGGCCCGACCGAGTTTGCACAAGCGGAGCCGGAGTTTCTACAGGTTCAACCCTGTTGTCCAAAGAGTTTCCACAGGGTTTTCCACAGGTGTGAAACTGAGGGATTCTGCGCCCTATTTGTAGCGGTGGTTCTGTTTGATGCGATTGGTGAGCTCTGTGACCTGGTTGTAGATCGAGCGCCGTTCCTTCATCAGTTCACTGATCTTCTTGTTCGCGTACATCACTGTGGTGTGGTCGCGGTTGCCGAAGAGCTGCCCGATCTTGGGCAGTGAGAGATTCGTGAGCTCACGGCACAGGTACATGGCGATCTGACGGGCCGTGGCGACGGCCTGGGACCGGGAAGAACCGTAGAGGTCGTCGACAGTGAGTTTGAAGTAATCCGCAGTGTTCGTGATGATGTCAACCGGGGCGATGACATTGTCTTCGTCGAGCGTGATGAGGTCCTTGAGCACGGTCTGGACCAGGTCCATGTCGACCGGGGTGCGGTTGAGGCTGGCGAAGGCGGTGACCCGGATCAGCGTCCCCTCGAGCTCGCGGATGTTGGAGGAGACCTTCGACGCCATGAACTCGAGGATGTCGTGCGGCACCTGCAGCTTTTCGCTCTGGGCCTTCTTGCGCAGGATGGCAATGCGGGTCTCGAGGTCGGGAGCCTGCACATCGGTGATCAGGCCCCACTCGAACCGCGACCGCATCCGGTCTTCGAACCCGGTGAGGTGCTTGGGCGGCAGGTCGCTGGTGATGACCACCTGCTTGTTGTGGTCGTGCAATGTATTGAAGGTGTGGAAGAACGCTTCCTGGGTTTCCGCCTTGCCCTGGAGGAATTGGATGTCGTCGATCATCAGGATGTCGATGTTGCGATACCGGGCCTGAAATGCAGAGCCGCGGTTGTTCGCGATCGAGTTGATGAAATCGTTGGTGAATTCCTCGCTACTGACGTAGCGAACCCGGATGCCGGGATAGAGACTCATCGCATAGTGGCCGATGGCGTGCAGGAGGTGGGTCTTGCCCAGTCCGGACGAGCCGTAGACGAAGAGCGGGTTGTAGGCCTTCGCGGGCGCTTCCGCGACCGCGACCGCGGCAGCGTGTGCGAATCGGTTGGACTGTCCGATCACGAAGTTGTCGAAGCTGTACTTGTTGTTCAGCCGGGTGTCGTGTGGGCGTTCGGGTGAGGTGCTCTCGAAGACGGACTGCGGTGCGGCCGGGGTGTTCACGTCGGGCGCGGACAGCGTCTCCTGCACCGGGCGGATCGATTCCTTCTCCAGCTCCGGGTTGACCACGACATAGAAGGTCGAGACCGCGGTGGATTCGGACAGCTGGCTCATGGCGGTTAGAAGCGGCACCCGCATCCGCTGGTTGAGCATGCTCGCGGTGAACTCGTTGGGCACCTCGAGATAAAAGGTGCCCGCGGCGATGCCCTTGGGTTCGACCAGGTTGAGGAAGCCGTAAAGCATCGGTGTGATGGTGTCGTCGGACTCCAGGCTGGTTAGTACTGCTCGCCAGGTGTCTGCGATGGGTTGTTCGTCGGTGGCCATGGTTCCCCGTTATCCTTATTTGTTGCCTTCAAAACGACGGAGACGGCGGTGCGAACTCGTCTCTGAACGCGTCTTCCAGCCCAAGCATCCACAAGGTTATCCACCACCTGTGTGCAAAAAAGGCTGAATTCTCAGGGTTTGTTGAAAACCTGTGGATAACTTGTCCTCACGGTAGCCAATCCGCAACGGTGAGGCAAAATTTGTTGCCCTTCCGTGCGCGTGTCTTGCCCAACTCAGGTGAATTCTTGTGCAGAATCGATCTTTTGGGGACTTCGAGTTTGACCCGCAGAGGTCGAAGCCGTAGTTTTAATCAGTTGACCCCAGCCCGAGGGCTACCTCACTCTTTCCCGGCCGCTTGTTTTGGCCTGCGGAGATTTAACACGTGGAGACAAAACTATGAGCAAGAGAACGTTCCAGCCGAACAATCGCCGTCGCGCCAAGGTGCACGGCTTCCGCCTTCGCATGCGCACCCGCGCCGGCCGCGCGATTCTCGGTGCTCGCCGTCGTAAGGGTCGCATCGAACTTTCCGCTTAAGCACTCTCGTGCTCGCGGGGGCCAATCGCATCACCAGCGGTGACGACTACAAGATGGTCGTGCGTCGCGGTGTGCGGGTCGTTGGCCCACACCTGGTTGCCTATCTGCGCCGGAACCCCGATGGGGAGCCGGTTCGGTTCGGTTTCATCGTGGCGAAGAATGTCGGGAACGCCGTCAGGCGCAATCGCGTTCGGCGGCGGCTGAAAGCAGCCAGTTTTGATCTACTGCCGTTGGTGCGCCCAGGCACGGATGTCGTCATCCGCGCCCTGCCATCGGCGAACGCTGTTTCCTGGCCCGAGTTGTATTCCGAGGTCGAGGGGGCGCTGGCCAAATACCGGCGTCAACCCGGCGTTCGAGTTGACCCGGTGCCGAGCCCCGGGAATCGATGACCATCGATGAATAGGGCGATCGCGACCGTGCTGCTGTTCCCCCGCAATGGCGGAGTCGTTCTGCTACGCGCGTACAGAGCCGTGATCTCACCGCTGTATGGCGATGTCTGCCGGTACTATCCCTCTTGTTCGGCCTATGCACTCGGGGCCGTTCAGGAACACGGCCTCGTGGTCGGATCGGGCCTGGCCGCGCGCAGGCTTGCTCGGTGTCATCCGTGGGCCGAAGGTGGGATCGATGACGTTCCCCTGAAGCGAAAGCGTCGCTACACGGTGACGCCGTTTGGATTTGTTGTCGCACCGAGCCACGGAAAGGGCTGACCCAAAGTATGGACCTCCTAGGTACGATTCTCTGGCCTCTGAAATGGGGAGTCGAGCTTCTGCTCGTTGCCTTCCACTGGCTCTTCTCCAACCTCGGGATGGGGTACAACGACGGCATTACCTGGGTGCTGTCCATTGTCGGTCTCGTGATCGTGGTGCGGGCCGCATTGATCCCCATTTTCGTGAAGCAGATCAAGAGCCAGCGCAAGATGCTCGAGGTTGCTCCGCAGCTGAAGAAGATCCAAGACAAGTACAAGGGCAAGAAGGACCAGTTCTCCCGGGAGGCCATGTCCCGCGAGACCATGGAACTCTACAAGCGCACCGGCACGAATCCGCTCAGTTCCTGCCTGCCTTTGTTGCTGCAGATGCCGATCTTCTTCGCGCTGTTCTCCGTATTGAATGACGCCCAGCGCAGCCAGGCCGGTGTCGGTCCCCTCAACAGTTCGCTGGCCAAGAGTTTCGGCAGTGCCACCCTGTTCGGCGATGCGCCCCTGCATGACTCGTTCGCTACCCAGTGGACCTCGATGATCGCCGGCAACCCCTTCAACGTGGCGGTCATGATTATCGCGGCCACGATGGTTGTGCTGATGACCGCGTCGCAGTTCATCACCCAGCTGCAGATCGTCTCCAAGAACATGTCGCCGGAGACCAAGGCGAGCCCCATGTTCAAGCAGCAGCGCATCATGCTCTACCTGCTCCCTCTGGTCTTCGCCTTCTCCGGTGTGGCGTTCCCCTTGGGCGTTATGTTCTACTGGCTCACCTCCAACGTCTGGACCATGATCCAGCAGTTCCTGGTCATCCGGAACATGCCCACTCCCGGCAGCGAGGCTGCCAAGGCCCGCGAGGAGCGGCTGGCCCGCAAGGGTAAGCTCATCGCCACCGACGGGGACGTTATCGTTGTCGAAGAGCCCAAGAAGCCGCAGCGCCAGCAGCCGATCGCCAAGAGTCGTGCCAAGAAGCAAACCGGCCCCAAGAAGTAGAAAAGACAGAAGACCAACGTGACTGAGAACACTGACGTGATCGCCGCGGATGCCCCGGCCGAAGACTCCCCCACCCTCGACCAGCTCGAGAAGGAAGGGGACATCGCCGCCGACTACATCGAGGAATTCCTCGACATCTGCGACCTCGACGGTGACATCGACATCGATGCCCGCAATGGACGGGCCTACCTCTCCGTGCAGGCGACGGATGCCGACAACCTCAGGCTCCTGTCCAAGCCGGAGACCGTGAACGCGCTCCAGGAACTCACCCGCCTGGCCGTGCAGAACAAGACCGGTTCGTTTTCGCGGTTGATCCTCGACATCGGTGGATCGCGCGATGCCCGGCAGGCCGAGCTGGCTTCTCTGGTTGCTCGCGCGATCGAGCGCATCGAGGGTGGGGCCGCCGAGGCTTCCCTGCCGGCGATGTCCTCATACGAACGCAAGCTGGTGCATGACCTGGTCTCGGAGCACGGTTATGTCTCGGAGTCCAAGGGCGAGGGCCGTGACCGCCACACGGTCATCTCCGCCTCCTGACAGCACTCGAACCCGTGACTGAGATCCTCGAGGCCGAGCCGGCCGTCGCCGCCCACCTGTTCGGGGAACGGATTGACGTTGCGCGCGCCTACGCCCGCAATCTCGCGGACCAGGGCGAAGAACGCGGATTGATCGGCCCGCTCGAGCTTCCACGGCTCTGGAGCCGCCACATCCTCAACTGCGCAATCGTCGCTCCCCTGCTCCGGCCCGGCCTGGTCGGAGATGTCGGTTCAGGCGCCGGGCTGCCCGGCCTGGTCCTGGCCATCGCCCGACCGGACGTGTCCTTTGTCCTGATCGAACCGATGGAGCGTCGGGTCGCCTGGCTGACGGAGCAGGTCACAGCGCTCGGCCTGGTAAACACAACCGTGACCCGGGCGAGGGCCGAGGATGTGAGACTCCCCCAGCGCCTGGATCAGGTCACCGCGCGGGCAGTGAGTGCGTTCCGCACCCTGATCCCCCTCACCGCTCCCCTGCTCCGGTCGGGCGGAGAGCTGGTGCTGATGAAGGGTGCGGGCGCTCAGGGCGAGATCGAGGCCGCGGCGAAGGCCATCCGCAAGTATCATCTCGGCAATGTGGAGGTAATCACCCTTGGCGAGGGTGTGCTTCCGGACGTCACGAGGGTCATTAGGGCTACAGTTGATTAGTCCCCGATTATTGGCCTGAGCGACATTTTCGGGCAGATTCGGGGCCTCTGGATGGCTCATTAACCGTCGACTGCAAAGGTTTCACGTGAAACATCCTGGCGAAAACCAGCAAGGCACCAAGACCGCCCCAGGGTTCGACGACACCACTCCCCTGGCGCGCGAGATCTCCGAACTGACGCGCCGGCGGCAGGTGATCGCGGCCGAGCAGCTGCCGAAACCCGAGCAGACCCGCGTCATCACCATCTCGAACCAGAAGGGCGGGGTCGGCAAGACTACGACCGCGGTCAACCTCGCGGCGGCGCTCTCCAGGCAGGGTGCCCGCGTGTTGGTGATCGACCTCGACCCCCAGGGCAATGCCTCAACCGCGCTCGGCGTCGAACACCGGGCCGAGACTGCCAGTGTCTACGACGTCATCGTCAATGACATGGACCTGGCCGATGTCGTTCAGGAGAGCCCCGAGGTCGGCTCGTTGTACTGCGTGCCCGCGACCATCCATCTTGCCGGCGCCGAGATCGAGCTGGTCTCCCTCGTCGCGAGGGAGCAACGGCTCAGCCGCGCCCTCGCGGTGCACCTGAAGACGATGGACGATCCCTATGACTACGTCTTCATCGACTGCCCGCCGTCATTGGGCCTCCTCACCATCAACGCCTTCGTCGCCGCGCGCGAGGTGCTCATTCCGATTCAGTGCGAGTACTACGCCCTCGAAGGGCTCAGTCAGCTCCTCAAGAACATCGAACTCATCGAAAAGCATCTCAACCCCGAACTGACGGTATCGACGATCCTGCTGACGATGTACGACAGCCGCACCAACCTGGCCAACCAGGTGGCGCAGGATGTGCGGGACCACTTCCCGAACCAGGTGCTGGACACCCTGATTCCCCGGTCTGTGCGCGTTTCTGAGGCTCCGAGCTACGGCCAGAGCGTCATCAGCTACGACCTGAACTCCGCAGGATCGCTCTCCTACCTCGAAGCGGCAGCGGAAATCGCCCGACGGGGCGCGCCCCAGACAGGAGAACGACAGTAATGGCGAAGAGAACAGGCCTCGGCCGCGGAATCGGTGCCCTGATCCCCATCCAGGACGACCCGACGCTCGCCCGCCCGGTCGACGTGTTCTTCCCGTATTCCGAGGCGCTGCGGCCGGTTGAGACGGTGGAGTCCCAGGACCTCCTGCCCGTCCCGGGGGCGCGTCTCGCTCACCTCGATCCTGCGGACATCGTCCCGAACGCGCAACAGCCCCGGAGCGTCTTCGACGAGAGTGACCTGGCCGAGCTGGTGCACAGCATCCGCGAGGTCGGGGTTCTGCAGCCGATCGTGGTGCGACCGATCCCGGAGCTGCCGGGGAAGTATGAACTGGTCATGGGCGAGCGCAGGCTGCGCGCCACCAAAGAGGTGGGGCTCGACTCCATCCCGGCCATCGTGCGGGAGACCGCGGATGTCGACATGCTGCGCGACGCGTTGCTGGAAAACCTGCACCGCGCTCAACTCAACCCCCTGGAGGAGGCCTCGGCCTACCAGCAGCTCCTGGCCGACTTCGGCATCACCCAGGACGAACTCGCCCTCAAGATCGGCCGGTCACGCCCTCAGATCACGAACACCATCCGACTGTTGAAGCTGCCGGAGGCGGTTCAGCTTCGCGTCGCCGCCGGTGTGCTCACGGCCGGTCACGCGCGGGCCATCCTCTCGGTTCGTGACCCCGAGGGGATGCTTCGGCTTGCCGAGAAGATCGTCAACGAGGACCTGTCCGTGCGTGCGGCGGAGACGGCGGCCACGGCCGAACCTCGCCCGACAAAGGCGAAGCCCTCCGCCGGACGCAGGCAGGGGCACCTCGACGAGATCGCTGAGCACCTCGGTGATCGCCTCGACACGCGGGTGAAGATCCATCTTGGTGCACGAAAAGGCCAGATCACGGTGGATTTTGCTACTATCGGGGACTTGAACCGCATCCTGGGCGTCATTGGCGAACCGGGTTTCGGCGCGAGCTGATCGCTTTCGTCTTGTTTGGCGGTCAGGTGGCACCTGCTCGGCTTCGCTACTCCATTCCGGTGGGCACCTGGTCGATTCCGCACGCCTTACTGCCCATCACATGCCACTGCCGCACCGCCACCCGCCAGCGCCACCGCCACTCCCCCGCTCCCCGACTCCCCCACTCCCCGTGGCCGGGGGAGGCTCACGTCGGGGGCCGTGAGCCCTGGCATAGTTTCACGTGAAACATCGGTGCTGGAGGCGAGGGGTAGGGACGGTGCCAGTGCCGGGGTATTGCAGACTGAGGGAATTGGGCTTTCCCTGACAGTTGCGCCCGAGGGTCGCCGGCGCCCGTAGCATCATGATGACGCTCCGAGTGGATGGGTGAGGATTGGCTGCCCGGCGCCCTGTGGGCTTCAGGATCCATCGCAAGCCTCCATCCCGGCCGGCATTTCTTTTCGTTGAGGATCCGCGGTCCTATTCCCAGTCGGTACTGGCGGCCGCTGCTTCCTCGCTGCGCAACCGTTGCATGTCGACCTTGCCGAGGTCAAGTGTGCGGGGCGGCTGGCGCGTACGGTCGGCGGCAATCTGGTCTGGAAGGGGATCGTCCCAGTTGTCCGGGCGGATTGGCTGAGGATGACGGCCGGCAGGCGTCGGTAACGGCTGGCGAGGATAGACAATGGAACGCTTGGGGTATCCGGGTGTTGCACGTCTCTAGGGTCAATGACCCGGGGGTCATCCACGGAGACGATGGGCTGTAGCGCACCAGGACGGGGCTGCCCCGGTGCGGCAACGACGGAAGTGCCTGGCTGCTCGGCGCCCGCAAGAGTGCGCACCCGGACTCTCGCCCTGCACCACCCTTCCCCTCATTCGCCTTCCCGGCCCTGCCGCGCACTGCAACTCGCAGCGTGAGAGGCGGGGTGGGACACGGGAGGTTAGCGTGTTGCGTCTGTGTCTGTACCGGCTGGTGGGACTCAGGTCGGCGTTGAAGTCCTCGAAGTCGCGCCTCAACACCTTCGTCGGGGAACTCAACGGCGCCCGGCCTGCGGGAAGGCGAAGTGCGTGACCGAAGAAAAAGGATCATGGCAGAATTGCGGATTCGCAGATTGTCTGTTAAATGCTCGGGAATCGGCACAATTTGTCGAGAATCAGGAGAAATACGGTCCGAATGGATTCGCGTGGCGGGGCTTAGGATCAATCCTGGTGACGTGAAAAAAGGGATTCAGTGCGGTCGAATCCGGAAATTCGGGCGAATGGTGAGACGTCGTCAAGCGCCGGCAACGTCATCCGTCGATGACCGTCGATGTTTCACGTGAAACTAAGCAACGCGATAGTGCGGGAATCAGTTTCCGGCGAGTGCTGCCTGGGCGAGGGCTTCGTAGACGGCGCCGAGGGATTGCCCCGATGCCTCAATCGATTGCGGAACGAGGCTCGTCTCCGTCAGTCCCGGAAGCACGTTGGCTTCGAGGAACCATGGCGTGCCATCCTCATCGACGATGAGGTCGATTCGGGAGATGTGTCGCAGCCCGAGAAGAGTGTGTACTGCCACGGCTGTTTCGGCGACCCGCGCGGCAACCTCTGGTGAGATCCGGGCAGGCGCGTAGAAGAGGGTGTCGCCGGCATTGTACCTGGCCTCGAAACTGTAGACCCCGACGAGGGGAACGATCTCCACCGACGTGAGTGCCCTGGGTCCGTCACCCGTGTCGATCACGGTGACCGCGAGTTCGGTGCCGTTGACCTTCTCTTCGACGAGCGCCACGGAGGCGTAGGTATATGCGTCGACCATCGCGCGCGGCAATTCCGCCGACGTCTCGACGATGGTGACACCCTGGGCCGAGCCACCCTCGGCCGGCTTGACGACGAGTGGAGTCGGCAGTGCTGACAACACGTGCTCCAGCACGCTCGCGGCACCGAGGTCACGGAAGGTTTCCTTGGACAGGGCGATCCAGTCAGGCGTCGGGTAGCCGGCCCGACGGACGAGTTCCTTCGCCGTCGGCTTCGACCATGCCAGTCCCGCGGGGCCGCCGCGCGAACCGACGTGGGGAATCCCGGTCGTCTCGAGTAGGGCAAGGAGAGCGCCGTCCTCACCGGTCGCACCGTGAACCACGGGCCAGATCACGTCAGGGCGGCGATGCGTCAGGTCGGCCAGCAGCCCGGCTTGCGGGTCGAGCACGGTCACGGTGTGGCCGTGGCTGGTGAGTGCGTCCGCGACCCGGCGGCCCGAACGCAGTGAGACGTCGCGTTCGTGTGAGATGCCACCGGCGAGGACAATGATGTCGAGTTTAGCTAATTCGCTCATGATCAGGGTTTTTCCTTGTTCTGGCCGGTGCGGTGAGGGTCTAGGAGATGTCGGGTGGCGGCGAACTGAACCGCGATCTCTCCCGGTGTGGATTCAAGGACCCCGTTCCGGCGAAGGTGTCGAGCAGGTCGAGTTCATCGCGGATCACTGTAGCGAGGCGACGTATGCCAATTCGGATATGTTCGGGTGTCGGATAGCAGAAGGATAGGCGCATGTTCTGGCGACCGTCGCCGTCCGCGAAGAACGCCGTGCCTGGCGTGTACGCGACGAGCTCCTTGACGGCGCGCGGAAGCATGGCCTTGGAGTCGAGGCGGTCGGGGAGGGTGACCCAGACGTAGAAGCCGCCGTTGGGGTTGGTCCAGGTCAACTCGGGAAGGTATTCGTCGAGGGCGCTGAGCAGGGCCTTCTTCCGCTCGTGATACACGCCCCGGAAGGTGTTGATCTGGCCTTTCCAATCGGCGCTGGAGAGATACTCCGAGATGACAAGCTGGCTGAATGAGCTCGGGGAGAGCACGGCGGCCTCGTTGGCGAGCACGAGCTTCTCACGGATGGCGTGGGGCGCGAGCGCCCAGCCCACGCGGAACCCCGGGGCGAGGGTCTTGGAGAAGGTGCCGAGGTACACGACGCCGTCCTGTTCGAGTGAACGCATCGCATCCGGGGCCGGCTGGTCGAAGTAGAGCAGGCCGTACGGGTTGTCTTCGAGCACGAGGATGTCATTCCGGCGGCAGATCTCGAGGATCTCGATCCGGCGGGCCCAGCTCAGGGTGACTCCGGCCGGGTTGTGGAAGTTGGGGATCGTGTACAGGAATTTGATCGTCTTGCCTTCGGCCTTGACGCCGGCTATGTGCTCACGCAGCGCGTCCGGGATGAGACCGTGCTCGTCCATGGGGACATGGTCGACCTCGGCCTGGTAGGACTTGAAGATGACCATGGCCGTGACGTAGCTGGGTCCCTCCGAGAGCACGACGTCGCCAGGGTCGAGGAAGAGTTTGCTGACGAGCTCGAGGGCGTGCTGGGAGCCGGTTGTGACGACCACGTCATCGGCGTGGGCATGGATGCCTTCCAGGGCCATCACCTCGAGGATCTGCTCCCGGAGAGCGGGAACTCCCTGACCAGAGCCATATTGCAGGGCGGTTGGGCCTTGTTCGCGCATGACCCGTCCCATCGCGTTGATCACGAGGTCCGGCGGCAGAGCGGCCACGAAGGGCATTCCTCCGGCGAGGGACACCACCTCGGGGCGGGAGGCTACGGCGAAGAGGGCCCTGACCTCGGAGGCGCGCAGCCCCGCGGCTCGCTCGGCGTAGTGGTGATACCACGGGTCGAGATTGTTGCCGGTCTGGGGTGAACCCTGTCCTGTCACGTCACTTCCGTTCTGGTGTGGCTTCAATCGTAGGCGGTGTCGCGCGGGGGCCGGTCCGCACGGCGCCTTCCGGCCAGCGTGCAGGGGCGCTCGGGCCACGTGGGACGTTTGGTACGGAAAGACCCGCCCGGCTGGTGCCGGGCGGGTCTTCGCGTGTGCCGGCCTGAAGGCCCGGTGACTGGCCTAGGCCAGGTAGGAGGCCAGGTCGGCCACGAGGGCGACCTTGGGCTTGGCGCCGATGACGGTCTTGACGACCTCACCCTTCTGGAACACCTTCATCGCGGGGATGGACGTGATCTGGTACTTCGCGGCGAGGGCCGGGAAATCGTCGACGTTGAGCTTGACGATGTCGATCTTGTCGGCGTGCTCGCTCGCGATCTGGTCGAGGATCGGGCTGACGGCGCGACACGGGCCGCACCATTCGGCCCAGAAGTCGACCAGAACGGTCTTTTCGTTGTTGATGACTTCCTGGTCGAAAGTCGCGTCGGTAACGGCGCGTGCAGACATGTGGTTGCTCCTTAGTTGGTGACTGTTACGAGTTCGGTCTCGCCGGCGCCAGCCAGCAGGTCCGCGGGAAGGGAAGCGAGGTAGTGCTCGGCGTCGAGCGCGGCGACGGTGCCGGATGCGGCGGCCGTCACGGCCTGGCGGTAGGTCGGGTCGATGACGTCGCCCGCGGCGAAGACGCCGGTCTGGCTGGTCTTGGACGAGCGGCCGGCGACAGCGATGGTGCCCTCGGGGGTCAGGTCGAGCTGTGCGTGCACGAGGTGGGTGCGCGGGTCGTTGCCGATGGCGACGAAGACTCCGCCGACCGGGAGGCTGGTCTCCTCGCCGGATACGGTGTTGCGCAGGCGCAAGCCGTCGACGGCCTCGGCGCCGGTGATGCCGACGACCGCGGAGTTCCAGACGAATTCGATCTTCGGGTTCGCGAACGCCCGCTCCTGCATGATCTTCGAGGCACGGAGCGTGTCCTTGCGGTGCACGACATAGACCTTGCTGGCGAACCGGGTCAGGAAGGTGGCCTCCTCCATCGCGGAGTCACCGCCGCCGATCACGGCGATTGTCTTCTCCTTGAAGAAGAAACCGTCGCAGGTGGCACACCAGGACACGCCGCGACCGGACAGGCGCTCTTCGTCGGCGAGCCCGAGCTTGCGGTACGCGGAACCGGTGGCGAAGATCACGGCGAGGGCCTCGTGGGTCTCACCGGAACCGAGAGCGACGGTCTTGGTCGCGCCGGTGAGTTCGAGCGCCGTCACGTCGTCGTAGACGACCTCGGTGCCGAAGCGTTCGGCCTGCTCCTGCATCTTGGCCATCAACTCCGGGCCCTGGATCCCGTCGGGGAAGCCGGGGAAGTTCTCGACCTCGGTCGTGTTCATCAGTTCACCGCCGGCCTCGACGGAGCTGGCGATCAGCAGCGGCTTCAGGTTGGCGCGTGCGGCGTAGATGGCGGCCGTGAAACCGGCCGGTCCTGAGCCGATGATGATGATTTGGCGCACGCGGGGAACTCCTTCGAATCGGGGGCACGGCAGTGGTGACTTGCCTCGCTGCCGGGTACAACACATCCTAATCGGATGCTATTCCGTAACCCCGCTGCGCCCACAGCGCGCACACAGCGGGGCGCCGGGACGGTCCCGAGCCTGCTCGGCGGGAACCGCGCTCAGCGTCGGAGGCGGGCGAACACCGGGGCGAGGAAGCCGCGGAGTTCGTCGCTCCGCATCAGCAGGAGCAGTCCGAAGTAGACGGCCGACATGGACGCGCCGATGAGTAGCATCGCGGCGATGGCCTGGGCCTTCCCCGACAGGGCGAAGCCGTTCTCCTGCATGCCGCCGAGAACGAAGAGCAGCGCGAGACCGAGCACGATGGGCGGCACGGCGGCCACGAGGTACCTGACCAGGCTGCGGATGATGCGCCTGCCGTCGATCCCGCCGAGCCGCCGACGCAGCAGCCAGGCCGCGAATCCGGCCTGGGCGGTCCCGGACACCGTGACCGTGAGCGCGATTCCGGCCGCGATCCACTGGCTTGGCAGAAGGGCGCAGGCGAGCACTCCGACGATGACGAGAATCACCTGGAACAGGGTGAAGACGAACGGCGTGCGGGTGTCGCCGAGTGCGTAGAAGGTGCGCTGGATGACGAAGAGGATGCAGAAGGCGACCAGGCCGAGCACATAGGCGACGATCACGTTCCCGATACCCTGCACCTGGTCGAACCTGGAGACGAAGACCGCGGCGAACGGGTAGGCGCAGACGGCGATCACGGCAGAGGCGAGCACGATGATCAGCGTCGTTCCGCGGATGGCGGACGAGGCATCCGTGCGCACCAGGTCGAGTTTGCCCTCAGCGGCGTGCTCGCTCATCCGGGTGAAGTATGCCGTGGCGACCGAGACGGTGATAACCGAGTGGGGCAGCATGAAGATCAGCCAGGCGGTGTTCAGCACGGCGACGGACGCATCCGTGTCACCGGCCAGCGTGACGACCCGCGTCTCGACGATGCCGGCGAGCGTGGTGAGCAGCAGCATCCCGAAGGTCCAGCTCGCCATCTTGCCGGCCGCGCCGAGGCCGACCCCGCGGAAGTGGAAGTCGGGTCGGAAGCGCAGCCCGATCCGGTGCCAAAAGTAGAACAGCACGACTGCTTGCAGCACGACGCCAAGGGTGGCGCTTCCCGCCAGCACGGCGATCATGGCCGGGGTGAACGTGCCCGCCGCGCGTGCGCCGTCGGGGTCGGCGCCGTAAAGCGCGGCGAAGACGACCAGGCCGGCGATCGCGACGACGTTGTTGAGCACGGGGACCCAGGTGAACGGGCCGAAGGATCTGCGGGCGTTGAGCACTTCGCCGAGCACCGTGTACAGGCCGTAGAAGAAGATCTGCGGCAGGCACCAGAACGCGAAGGCTGTCGCCAGGGCCAGCGGACCAGGCTTGAGGTTTGAGCCGTAGATCAGCGTCAGCACCGGGGCGAGCGCCGTGGCGACGAGGGTGGTGACGCCCACGATGACGAGGGCGAGGGTGACGAGTTTGTTGATGTAGGCGGTGCCGCCGTCGTCGTGCAGGCTGGCCCGCACGATCTGGGGTACCAGCACAGCGGTGAGCACGCCGCCGGCGACGATGACGTAGACGGTATTCGGCAACTGGTTGGCGACGGCGAACGCGTTGGTGCTCTGGCCGACCTGGCCGATCACACCGGCGAGCACGATCAGTTTGATGAAACCGAGGATGCGGGACACGATCGTGCCGGAGGCCAGGAAGGCGCTCGCACGACCGATGCTGCCGGTCTTAGGCATGCGGCTCCGTCCCGGGATCGTTCGAGGAGGCCGTCGGAGCTCCGGCGGCGGCGGGGTCGGTGGCAGTGGCGGGCTCTTCGCGGTCCCGGCGTCGGCGCAGGATGTTGCGCCACACCCCGAAACCGAAGAACAGCACGACGGCGGCCGCGAAGATGAGCGAGCCCAGGCCCTCCCAGTCGGCGCGCACATTGATCGGGATCAGGGCAGGCTGGTCGATCATGGTGCCCGCCGGGGTGAACAGGGTCACCCGCAGGGTCACCGCTCCGTTCCCGACCGCCGAGGTCACGGGGACCAGCACGGTGCGGGCGGATTGCGCCTCGATGGTGGATTCGACGTCACCGCCCACCAGCAGGCGCCCGTTGGAGGGGACAACCTGCACGCGCACGGTGACGGCCTGGCCCAGGGCGTTGTCCAGCGTGACGGGGATGTCCACCTTGCTGCCGAGGACGTTGATCGGACCCTTGGTCGAGACCGAGACCGACCGCAGCAGGGCGGAGGAATCGACGAGGCTGGTGTCCACGGCATCCCTCCAACTGCCCGGCTGCGATGCCCAGGAGTTCGACAGCAGCGAGAGCAGGGTGATGCGGTGGTCGGCGGTCACCGTCAGGGGGACGGTCAGGGCCGAGGAGAACGCCACCACTTCGGCCTCCCGCACGAGCAGCCGTTTGGCGAGTTCGACGCGGTCGGCGGGTTCGGTGCGGCCCTCGAATTTGACGTCAACGGTGGTGGCGGAACGCGCGGCGGTGAGCGTGGCCGGGGCCTGCCAGGAGAGAGCCGCGAGGGCGTCGAGCGTCTGGCTGAGTCGGCCGGCGCTTGGTGGCCAGCCGCGATCGAAGGTGGCGAGCAGGGTGCGGGTCGTGCCGGGCTTCTCCGCCGAGACGACCGCGAGTTGCGAGCCGACTTCGGCCATTGCCTCACGCCAGGCGTCGTCGGACGTCGAGAGGGCGGCCGTGCGCAGGGCCTCCGAGAGCGGATCGTCCGCGACGAGTCCCGTTCCGGCCGCGGCGCCCAAGGAGACGGCGGTGTTCGGGGTGATGTCACCGTCGGACTGGGTCGCGTTGCTGCCGGCCAGGATCGTCGTGCTGAGGCCGCCGGCCGCAAAGACCGGGAGATCGGCGGCGGCAACGGAACCCTCGTGCGGCCAGCCGATGTCGGTCGCGGTGTAATTCCAGGCGAGCAGCTGTTCGGTGGTCGGGGCGGCTCCGCCGACCGGACCGGGCGGCTGGGTGGGGGTGGCGGACGGAGCCGGAACGCTGGAGGGAGCAGGAGGCGCGGTCGCCGTTGCCGTCGGGGTGCCCGTCGCTGTGGGAGTGGCGAACAGGGTGGAGTCGATCGCCTGGTCGAATGAGGTCGGCGCGAGGAGACTCGCGGCTCCGGACTGCGTCTGGAGGGCGAGGTCCGCATCTGCATAGCTGAGCGGGAATATCTCGTTTCTCGCCTGCGCCAGCCGGTCGAGCCAGGCAATCGCACCGGGCGGCGCCGAACTGCCCAGGATGCGAATGGACACGATGATCTGCGGGTCGATGGCAATGGCGACCGGCCGATCGATCACGCCTTCCAGCTGCCGGGTGAGCACGCCGGTCGGGCCGGTGAACGTTTCGAGCGCCTTCTCGGGGATCAGGCCGGTCGTCTGCTCAGGTGCCGTGATCGGCATGACCACGGCGACGTTCACCGGGGTCAGTTCCTCGTCGGAATACCAGATGAAGGTGCCACGGCCCTGGGCCTTGATGTCGCCGGTGTTGGTCAGGGTGACCGCGATCCCCCGAGCACCCCACGCGTTCCCGGCGGTGAGGCCCACGGAGTCGGCCGGCACGATGACCGTGATGATCTCGGTGCTGTCGGGCTGCACGGGGGCCTTCATGGCCTCGCTCTTCATGAGGTCGCCCGGCTTCCCGGCCTTCTCGGGGTGGAGCCAGTTGTTCAGCGCGGAGCGGCTGGTCAGCGCGCGATCGGCGAGGTAGAGGTCGATCGTGCCGGGGGCGATCGGGTCGGCAGTCCCGTTCTTGATGGTGACCGTGACGGTGAGGTCTTCGCCGACGCGCAACGGCTTCAATGACACCGGCGCAACGGCGATGCTCACCGAATTGGGGGGCACGGCACTGGTTGAAACGCGCGCCTGGCCGGTGGGACTTGCGGCGGGACCGGCGATGGCGGCGAGAGGCGTGGCCGCGGTCAGGACGAGGGCGAGGACTGCGCCGAGCAGTGCCCCGACCGGCCGACGGCGACCGGAGCGCGGTTCGGGGAGCGCAGGCCGACGCGCAGGAACTGAGTCGGCCACCATGTAGGGGATTCTACGGCGTGCAGGCTGGGATATCCGGCCCGGGGCGGGCGGCGACGCGCCCAGCAACTAACATGGGGGTCATGCAGAGCGTCGCGACAGCCCTCACGCGGCTGGGCGACCTGGCTGCCACTCCCCCGGTTTCGGCCCTGGCAAACGCGTTCGCCGCGGCCGGCCACGAGCTTGCCCTGGTCGGCGGACCGGTGCGTGACGCCTTCCTCGATCGTCCGATCAATGACCTCGATTTCACCACGGATGCCACCCCGGAGCAGATCCTCGAGATCGTGAAGCCCCTTTCCGACGCCCAGTGGGACATCGGCCGCGCCTTCGGCACCATCGGCGCCAGGGTCGCCGGCGAAACCGTGGAGGTCACCACCTATCGGGCCGACAGCTACGACGGGCAGAGCAGGAAACCGGAGGTTGTTTTCGGCAAGAGCCTCGAGGACGACCTGCTGCGCCGCGACTTCACGGTCAACGCCCTGGCCCTTCGACTGCCCGGACTCACCCTCGTCGACCCGGCGAACGGGATCGACGACCTGCTCGCCGGAGTGCTGCGCACCCCGATCTCGCCCGAGGTGTCCTTCGGCGACGACCCGCTGCGGATGATGCGGGCCGCCCGGTTCACCGCCCAGCTGGGCTTCCGCCTCGACGTCGACACCGCGGTGGCGATGGAGGCGATGGCCGACAGCATCCGCAACATCTCTGCGGAACGGGTCTGCGAGGAGCTGTCCAAGCTGCTGCGTTCCGACAGCCCGCACGTCGGCCTGGAACTGCTCGTCGAGTCCGGCCTCTTCGACCGGGTGCTGCCCGAGGTCCCCGCGCTGCGGCTCGAGGTCGACGAGCATCACCACCACAAGGACGTCTACCAGCACACGCTCACCGTGCTCGACCAGGCGATCGGCTACGAGAGGTCCCGCGGCGGTTTCGACGGGCCCGACCTGATCGTGCGGCTGGCCGCACTCCTGCACGACATCGGCAAGCCGGCGACCCGCAAACTCGAACCGGGCGGCGTGGTCAGCTTCTACCACCACGACCTGGTCGGCTCGAAGCTGGCCAAGAAGAGGCTGCGCGCCCTGCGCTTCGACAATGACACGATCGCGGCCGTCGCCAAACTGATCGAACTGCACCTGCGGTTCTTCGGCTACAGCGAGGGAGCCTGGACCGACTCGGCGGTGCGCCGCTACGTGCGGGATGCCGGCGACCAGCTCGAACGCCTGCACATCCTGACCCGCGCGGACGTCACGACCCGCAACCGGCGCAAGGCCGACCGCCTGGGCTTCGCCTATGACGACCTCGAGCACAGGATTCGCGTCCTCGCCGAGCAGGAGGAGATGGCCGCGGTGCGTCCGGACCTCGACGGCCAGGAGATCATGGCGATCCTCGGTGTGCGCCCGGGTCGCGAGGTGGGCGAGGCCTACCGGTACCTGCTCGAGCAGCGCCTCGATGACGGCCCGCTCGGCGAGGAAGAGGCAACCCGGCGGTTGCGGGCCTGGTGGGACGGGCGTGGCGAGTAGCCACTGGAGGAGTCACCCCGGCATCCGGCGGCGCAATACGGTCACCGGCGTTACTCGCTGAGAACTACCTTTTCGGTCGAACCCGACACGCGTGCCGGTCGGGTTCGACCGAAAAGGTAGAACCCGACGCCGAGAGGCTGGTCCTCCACAGGGGCCGACCACGAGCTGTTGTGCGCTGGGGGCGGCCCGGTCGGGTTCAGAAAAGCGCCGCGCCGTGACTATTGGTGGGTGGACACTCGCGACTTCCTGCATCCAACCGCCCTCACCCTGACGCGCCAGCGCAGTCTCGTTGGGATGGACGGGCGCGACCTCCGCCGTGGCCGGGACAAAGGCGAACAAGTCCGCATCTTGCGTGGCGTCTACGTGCCCACCGACGTGTGGAAGGCGGCCGACGACGACGACCAGTACCTGATCCGAATTCAGGCGGCCGTGCTCACGCGGCGGAGCCAACCGGTGCTGTCCCACCAGTCGGCAGCCCGGGTGTGGGGTCTGCCGATACTGAGCCGGTGGCCTGCCGAGGTGCACTTTCTCCTGTCCGCCGGGAGCAAGCGCAAGTCCCGAGCCGGGGTCGTCTGGCACTACGACCACTTCCGGGACGATGAGGTCGTCGAATTGGGCGGCTATCTGGTCACCAGCCGGCTGCGCACAATGGTCGATCTCGCTCGCACCATCCCATTCGCCTCCGCCGTGGCCAGTCTCGACGCCGGTCTTCGGGCGCCATACCTCCTGCCGGACGGAGAGCGCAGCGAGACGATTGCCAAGGAAGAGCTCCAGGAGGCCGTGGCCCGCCTCGGCTCAGCGCGCGGATGCCGCGCCGCCCGCGTCTCCGCCGACTTCGCCGACGGGCAGTCGGGTTCGACGGGAGAATCAGTCAGCCGTGCCAACATCCACCTCAGCGGGATGCCGGCACCCCTTCTCCAGGTCGCCTATCCGATACTCGGCGGCGGCGAGGACAGGGTCGACTTCACATGGGAGGCGCGCCACCACATCCGTCGGTTGCCCCTGCTCGGTGAGTTCGACGGGAAGGTGAAGTACACCCGCGACCAATACCTCGCCGGCCGAACCATCGAGGAGGTCGTCTGGATCGAGAAGGTCAGGGAGGATCGTCTCCGGGCCCCGAACCGGGGAATGGCTCGCTGGCTCTGGGCCGTCGCAGTGAGTCCGGCGCGGCTCCGAACCCTGCTCATCGCAGCCGGTCTGAGGCCGGAACGATGACAGGTGGTGGCCACTCCGCCCCTTTCGGTCGAAACCGACAGGCGTGCAGGTCGGTTTCGACCGGAAAGGTCGATCTCGGCGGATAGGGGGGGCGAGTGGCACGGGGGCGAGAAACGTCGGCGCGGAGGGCGCCGGGCCGGAGCGGTGGCGAAGGGCCGCAACATCCGGTAGTCTTGGCAGGTTGTCTGCGCGCCGGAATCCCGGCCTCCGCACTCGACACATGCACAACCCTCCTGTTGCAGAGATTCTGCAGCCGTTTAGTCCGAAGGAGGTGGGTTAGTCATGCATCAGTACGAGTTGATGGTTATCCTCGATCCCGAGATCGATGAGCGCACCGTAGCTCCCAGCCTTGACAAGTTCCTCAACGTTGTTCGCAACGACGGTGGAACGATTGACAAGGTTGACGTTTGGGGTCGCCGCCGTCTCGCATACGAGATCAACAAGAAGACCGAGGGCATCTATGCCGTCGTCGACTTCACCGCGAACGCTTCTGCGACGGCCGAGCTCGACCGCCAGTTGAAGCTGTCCGAGGCAGTCATGCGCACCAAGGTTCTCCGCGCAGAAGAAGGCATCGCCCAGGTCGCCGTCGCGAGCAAGCTTGCCGCCGAGAAGGCCGCCCGCAAGGCAGCCAACCCGAAGGTCATCGCAGCCAAGGCTGAAGCTGCCGCTGCCGCTCCCGCCGCCAAGGTCGCCGCATCCGTGAAGCCCGCATCGGCAGTCGCCGCCGCGGCCGTCAAGGCTGCTCCCGCCAAGGTCGACGCTCCTGCCGTGACGGAAGCCGACGCTCCCGACGCTGCCGCGCCCGCCGACAAGGCAAGCGACAAGTAGCCCATGGCCGGCGAGACCGTAATCACCGTAGTGGGCAACCTCACCAGCGACCCGGAGCTGCGTTACACGCAGAACGGACTGGCGGTTGCCAACTTCACCATCGCATCCACTCCGCGCAATTTCGATCGCGCATCGAGTGAGTGGAAAGATGGTGAGTCGTTGTTCCTGCGTGCGAGCGTCTGGCGTGAATTCGCCGAGCACGTTGCGGGGTCACTGACCAAGGGTTCCCGAGTCATCGCTACCGGGCGTCTCAAGCAGCGTTCGTATGAGACGAAGGAAGGCGAGAAGCGCACGAGCATGGAGCTCGAGATCGACGAAATTGGTCCGTCCTTGCGCTACGCCACCGCTTCGCTCACGCGCGCGCAGTCATCGTCCGCTCCTCGTGGCGGCGGCGCACCTGCCGTCTCCGGGAACGACGAGCCCTGGGCAGCCACCGCCCCCGCCGCGAACACCGGCGGAGACGTGTGGAACACTCCGGGCAACTTCAGTGACGAGACACCCTTCTAAGCCAGGCCCCCGGGCAGCTGGCTGAAAAACACTTCTTAAGAAAGTAAGGAAATCATGGCTGGAAAGTCGAGCGGCGACCGCCGCAAGCCGCTCCGCGGAGCTAAGGGTGGCAAGAATGCCGCTCCCGCGAAGTCGATCCGGGTTGGTGTCATCGATTACAAGGATGTCCCCACCCTTCGCAAGTTCATCTCCGAGCGTGGAAAGATCCGCGCCCGTCGTATCACCGGTGTCTCCGTCCAGGAGCAGCGCCTGATCGCCCGTGCCGTCAAGAACGCCCGTGAAATGGCGTTGTTGCCCTACGCCGGCTCAGGCAGGTAGGGAACCCACATGTCAAAAATCATTCTGACGCACGAGGTCTCCGGCCTCGGTGCACCCGGTGACATCGTCGAGGTCAAGAACGGGTACGCCCGTAACTACCTCTACCCGCAGGGGTTCGCCGTGTCGTGGACGCGCGGTGGCGAGAAGCAGATCGAACAGATCAAGGCAGCTCGCGTAGCCCGTGAGCACGCCACCCTCGACGAGGCACAGGCGCTCAAGGCCGCACTCGAGAACGCCAAGGTCAAGCTGGTCGTCAAGGCCGGCGAAGGCGGGCGCCTCTTCGGTTCCGTCAAGCAGACCGACGTCGCCGAGGCAGTCGCGGCTGCGGGACTCGGTGCCATCGACAAGCGCAAGATCGAGCTCAGCCCGATCAAGATGACCGGTGAGCACAAGGCAACGGTTCGTCTTCGTGACGAGCTCAGCGCGACCATCACACTGCTGGTGGTGGCTGCGAAGTAGGCATTGCCGAACGAAAGTAGCGGTGGGTTCCGAAAGGAGCCCACCGCTACTCCTTTTTAACCCGGCTGTATCCCCCTATTTCGGGGGCATTTCAGATGCTGAAAGCACAGTTTTGTACACAGGTGGCCCGTCAAAAACCCAAGGTTCAAGGCGTAGTTGAGACAAGTTTCTACACACAGCTGTGAGTAGTTTTAAGTGCTGGTCAAAGTTATTTTCTATCCACAAGCTCTTAAGTTGTCCACAGGGAAGTGCACAGCTTGTGCACACGACACACGGCGTTTCGCCCAGATTTCCCACAGCCTTATCCACAGGGTCGTTTGGTTGCTGTGAAGGCGCCTCCGTATCGTGGGCACGCGGCCGATTCATGGTGTGCACGGGGTGCGGACAGGTGTTGTCGGTGGGCCCTGCTAGACCAGCACCAGGAATAGAAGGAGGCACGGGTGTCGATCGCTCACTTGGGTCTGGCAGACAAGCGCGGAGCAGACGCGCGCGGCGGAGCCGAGACCCGGCACACGGAGCGCACCCTCCCCCACGACCTCCTCGCGGAACAGAGCGCCCTCGGTGGAATGATGCTGAGCAAGGATGCGGTCGCCGACGTCGTCGAGACCGTCCGGGCCGCTGACTTCTACATCCCCAAACACGAGATCATCTTCGACGCGATCCTGTCGCTCTACGCACAGGGCGAGCCGACCGACGTCATCGCGGTCACCGACGAACTGACCAAGCTCGGCGAGCTCTCCCGGGCGGGCGGCGCCGACTACCTGCACACCCTCACCAGCCTGGTTCCGACCGCGGCCAACGCGGGCTTCTACGCCTCGATCGTCGCCGAGCGGGCGCTGCTTCGCCGCCTGGTCGAGGCCGGCACCCGCATCGCCCAGATGGGCTACTCCGGCGAGGGCGAGGTGCTCGACCTGGTCAACACGGCCCAGGCCGAGATCTACGCCGTCACCGGCGGCACCGAAACTGAAGACTACGTGCCATTGACGGATGCCGTCACCGCCGCCATCGACGAGATCGAGGCCGCCAAGCTCAAGGACGGCCAGATGACCGGCGTGCCGACCGGCTTCGCCGACATGGACGAGCTCACCAACGGTTTCCACCCCGGTCAGCTCATCATCGTGGCGGCCCGCCCGGCCCTCGGCAAGTCCACCCTGGCCTTGGATTTCGCCCGGGCCGCGTCGATCAAACACGACATGCCGAGCATCTTCTTCTCCCTGGAGATGGGGCGCAGCGAGATCGCGATGCGCCTGCTCGCCGCCGAGGCATCCGTTCCGCTGCAGAGCATGCGCAAAGGGTCCGTCGACGCCCGCGACTGGACCACGATCGCGGCCACCCGCGGCCGCATCAATGACGCCCCGCTGTACATCGACGACAGCCCCAACATGACCCTGGTCGAGATCCGGGCCAAGTGCCGCCGGCTCAAGCAGCGCGTCGGCCTGAAGATGGTCATCATCGACTACCTGCAGCTGATGACCTCGGGCAAGAAGGTCGAGTCCCGCCAACAGGAAGTCAGCGAGTTCTCGCGGGCGCTCAAGCTGATGGCCAAGGAACTGCAGGTTCCCGTGATCGCGCTGTCCCAGCTGAACCGTGGCCCCGAACAGCGCGCGGACAAGATGCCGGCCATCTCCGACCTGCGAGAGTCGGGTTCGCTCGAGCAGGATGCGGACATGGTCATCCTGCTGCACCGCGAGAGCGCCTACGAGAAGGACAATCCGCGCGCCGGTGAGGCCGACCTCATCGTCGCCAAGCACCGTAACGGTCCCACCCGCACCGTGACGGTCGCGTTTCACGGCCACTACTCGCGCTTCGCCGACATGGTGCCGGGAGCCTAGCCGCCGCCGGGGCGGCGGGCGCTCCGGGCGGGCTTCCGGTCCGCCGGTCCTGCGCGAATGCCGACATTCCCGCACCGGTACGTGGTGGCGAGGCACATCCGCGGTCATATTCGCCGAGCGGCAAACGATCACCGCTACGCTACGAACGGGGCGTAAGTGCCGCGCAAGCGTTCGGAACGGTCCGTGCTCGCTCGTGGCTGGGCGCCACGGAGGAGGACGCGCGTGAAGGTTGGCATCGGTCGAGAGCGACATGAGGGCGAACGCCGCGTTGCGGCAACACCGGAGACGGTGCTCCAGATCACGGCGCTCGGAGTCGATGTTCTGATCGAATCCGGTGCCGGCACCGCGGCCGGCCATCCCGACGCCGCCTACACGGAGGCCGGGGCATCCGTTGTCGCCGAGCTGCCGCTCGCCGATCTCGACGTGTACTGCCACGTGCGCCCGCTCACGCCTGAGCGAGCGGCGCAGCTCCACCCCGACCAGATCACCATCGGCCTGGCCGCACCTGCGGCGGAGCTGCCCACCGTTGCCGCCCTCGCGCGGGCCGGGGCCACCGCCTTCGCCCTCGAGCTGGTGCCGCGCATCTCCCGGGCCCAGTCGATGGATGCCCTGACCTCCCAGGCGCTCGTCGCCGGCTACCGCGTCGTTCTCGAGGCGGCAATCCGGTTCCCCCGGTTCTTCCCGCTCTACATGACCGCCGCCGGAACGATTCCGCCCGCCCGGGTGCTCGTGCTCGGTGCCGGAGTCGCCGGCCTGCAGGCCATCGCCACCGCCAAACGGCTGGGCGCGCGCGTTTCCGCGTACGACGTGCGACCGGCCTCGGCCGACGAGGTCACCTCGATGGGCGGGACCTTCATCACCCTCGACCTGGACGCCATCGAGGGTGTCGGTGGTTACGCCCGGGAGCTCAGCGAAGACCGTTCGGTGCGTCAGCGCGAATTGCTCGCCCCGTACGTGGCTGCCGCCGATGTGCTCATCACCACGGCCGCGATCCCGGGCCGCCCGGCACCCCTGCTGGTGACGCGGGAGATGGTGGCCGGCATGCGGATGGGCTCGGTCGTCATCGACCTGGCCGCCGAATCCGGCGGTAACGTCGAAGGGGTCATCGCGGGGCAGGACGTCTCCGTGCGCACCAGCGCCGACGACGGCGTCGTCACCCTGGTCGGCATGAAGGACACCGCATCGACGATGCCGGCCGACGCATCCCGGCTCTACGCCAAGAACGTGGCCAACCTCCTCGCCCTGATGACGCACGACGGGCAGGTCACCCCCGACTTCACCGACGAGGTCATCGCCGGCTCCTGCCTCACTCATGCCGGGGAGGTCCGGCACGCGCCGACCGCCGCGGCCCTGACCGCCGCAGCACTGAACGGAGAACACTGATGGATCCCGTCACCCTGCTGACCGTCGTCGTCCTGGCGGTCTTCGTCGGCTTCGAGGTCGTCTCCAAGGTCTCGAGCACGCTGCACACGCCCCTGATGAGCGGCGCGAACGCCATCCACGGGATCATCCTGATCGGCGCCATCATCGTCGCCGGCCAGAGCCTGAACCCGTGGCTGCTCACGGTGGCGCTGATCGCCGTCGTGCTCGCGACGGCTAACCTCGTCGGCGGCTTCGTCGTCACCGACCGGATGCTCAAGATGTTCGCCCCCCGCAAACCGGCCGGCGCTGACGCGAAGGACGCAACGAAATGAGCCTGCTCTCCCCCGAGTGGACCGGCCTGCTGTATCTGGTCGCCGCGGTCTGCTTCATCCTCGCCCTCAGAGGGCTGTCGTCGCCGAAGACCGCCCGCCGCGGCAACCTGATCGGTGCCGGCGGCGCGCTGCTCGCCGTCATCACGGTGTTCCTCTCGGCCCGGATCGAGAACATCCCGGCCATCCTGATCGCCATCGCGGTCGGCTCGGCGATCGCCGCCCCGATCTCCCGTCGGGTCGAGATGACGCAGATGCCCCAGCTCGTCGCGCTGTTCAACGGCGTCGGCGGAGGAGCGGCGGCCCTCGTCGCCCTGCTCGAGCTGGGCAACAGCGACGGGCCGTGGGCGAAGGTCGCCGTGGTCTTCACGATGCTCGTCGGCGCCGTCTCCTTCTCCGGGTCGGCCGTCACGGTCGGCAAGCTGCAGGGCCTGATCAGCTCGCGCCCGCTCGTCTTCCCCGGGCTCGCCCTCGTGATGGGCGGGGTCACGCTCGCGGCCCTCGTTGCCGGCGGTTTCGTCGTCGCGACCGGCGCCGCGTTCTGGGCGGTCGTCCTGCTCGTGATCGGGCTCATCGTCGGGGCGCTGCTCGTGCTGCCGGTCGGCGGCGCCGACGTGCCGATCGTCATCTCGCTGCTCAACGCGTTCACCGGCCTCGCGGTCGCCGCCTCCGGCATCGTGCTCGGTAACCTGCTGCTCGTCGTGGCGGGCACCCTCGTCGGGGCCAGCGGTACCATCCTCACCCGGGCCATGGCGTCGGCGATGGGCCGGGGGGTCAGCGGCATCCTCTTCGGCGCGTTCAAGGGCGGCTCGACCGCGGGGTCCACCACCCAGAGCGACCGCCCGGTGCGCACGTCCAACCCCGAAGACGTGGCGGTGCTGCTGAACTACGCCCAGCGGGTCGTCATCGTGCCCGGCTACGGGCTCGCCGTCGCGCAGGGGCAGCACACGATCGCCGAACTGGCCACCACCCTTGAGGCGCGCGGGGTGGAGGTCGTCTTTGCCATCCACCCGGTGGCCGGGCGGATGCCTGGCCACATGAACGTGCTGCTCGCCGAGGCGAACGTGCCCTACGAGTCGCTCCGGGAGATGGCCGAGGTCAACCCCGAGTTCAAGAACACGGACGTCGCCCTCGTCGTCGGCGCCAACGATGTCGTCAACCCCGCCGCGAAGACGTCCCCCGGCTCGCCCATCTACGGCATGCCGATCCTCGACGTCGGCGATGCCCGTCAGGTGGTCTTCCTCAAGCGGTCGATGCGCCCGGGCTTTGCCGGGATCGAGAACGAGCTTCTCTACGACCCGAAGACCAGCCTGCTCTTCGGCGACGCGAAGGACTCACTGACCAAAATGCTCGGCGCCGTCAATGCCCTGTGACGGCGGGGGCTGTGCAGGCCGTCCCGGGCGGGCCGACCGGGGGCGCGCCGCGTAGACTGAACCAGTCCAAACCCGTTAAGAAAGAGGTTGCCGCGTGGCGAACGTCCAGGCAGTCAGCGCCGTCGGCGCCCGGTACTGGACGGTCCCGATCGTGCGCGCGGCACTCGCGCTCGTGCCGGCCGCCGCGATCACGTTCAACGCGAACCATTCGGCCGCATTCGGCCTCGTCGCATTCGGCGCCTTCGCGCTGCTCAGCGGCCTGGCCGTGGGCGTGCTCAGCCGCCGCACCCTGGCCGACCCGCGGGACCGCTCCTTGTTCCTGGTCCAGGGTTCCGTGGGCGTCACCGCCGGCACGATCGCCCTGGCCTTCCACGGCGGCGGACTCGGCTTCTTCCTCTACCTTGTCACCGTCTGGGCGGCCGTGACCGGCTTCGCCGAGCTGTACAGCGGCATCCGGGCCTGGCGCCGCGACCCGGGCGACCGGGACTGGATGCTGGTCGGCGCGCTGACCGCCGTGCTCGCCCTGGTCTTCCTGCTCCTGCCGCCCAACGCCGTCGTCTCGGTCGGCCTGCTCGGCGCCTACCTCGTGCTGCTCGGCGTCTACCTCGTCATCGCCGGGCTCTCGCTCAAATGGGCGACTCCCGTCGCGCGCGTCGACCCGGCTCCACCCAACGATTCGGACACCCTGTGACCCAGAACACACCCCCCAAGCCCAGCCGCTCCGAGCTCCTGAAGCCCCTCGAACTCGTCGGCCTGTCCGGAGTGATGGCGCTCTTCCTCGGGCTGGTGATCCTGATGAGCACGCGCGAACTCGTGCTGGCCATGATCGGCTTCGGCGTGACCTTCATCGTCGTACTCGTCGTGATCGCGATGCTCGTGCTCGGCATGAAGCCGAACGACGCGGAGAAGACCGACCTGGACGAGCAGAACAAGGGCCTCTGACCCGTTCGCGGCGGTGCGCCGCCACGCGGGCGCACGCCACCCGCGCAGCGGCGCAGCACCCGCGCGGCGCGTGACCGTCAGGGCAGGAAGTCGACCAGGGAGTCCGCGAGCCCGACGTACGCGGCAGGGGTGAGTGCGAGCAGCCGCGCCCTGGCGTCCTCGCCGATCTCGAGCCCGGCGACGAACGCGACCAGGTCGGCCTGGTTGATGCGTTTCCCGCGGGTGAGCTCCTTCAGCAGCGCGTACGGGTCCGCGATCGTGGACCGGCCCGCCGACACTTCCGCCCGGATCACGGTCTGGATCGCCTCGCCGAGGATCTCCCAGTTCGAGTCCAGGTCGCTCGCCAGCAGGGTGCGATCGATGTCGATCTCGCCGAGTCCGCGCACGATGTTGTCGAGCGCGAGCAGGGAATGGCCGAAGCCCACGCCGATGTTGCGCTGCGTGGTCGAGTCGGTCAGGTCCCGCTGCAGCCGGGAGGTGACGAGTGTGGCGGAGAGCGAGTCGAGGATCGCACTGGACAACTCGAGGTTGGCCTCCGCGTTCTCGAACCGGATCGGGTTGATCTTGTGCGGCATGGTCGACGAACCCGTTGCGCCGGCCTGCGGGATCTGACGGAAGTAGCCCAGGGAGATGTAGGTCCAGACATCCGTGGCCAGGTTGTGCAGCACCCGGTTGGCGTGGGACACCCGCGAGTAGAGCTCGGCCTGCCAGTCGTGGGATTCGATCTGGGTGGTGAGCGGGTTCCAGGTCAGGCCGAGGCCTTCGACGAACTCGCGGGAGACCGTTGGCCAGTCCAGGGCGGGGTCCGCGGCGACGTGCGCGGCGAACGTTCCGGTGGCGCCGCTGAACTTGCCGAGGTACTCGCTGGCGGAGATCTGCCTCTCCAGGCGCTCGAGCCGGTAGACGAACACCGCGAGCTCCTTGCCGACAGTGGTCGGCGTCGCGGGCTGGCCGTGGGTGCGGGCGAGCATGGCATCGGCCCGGTACTCCAGGGCGCGCAGGCGGAGGGCATCGATGGTGGCCCGGAACTTCGGCAGCCAGACCTTCCGGACCGCCTCGCTCACGGTCAGCGCGTAGGAAAGGTTGTTGATGTCCTCGCTGGTGGCCGCGAAGTGGGTGAGTTCGCTGATGTGGTCGAGGCCGAGTGCGGTGAGGCGGCGGCGGACCAGGTATTCCACGGCCTTCACGTCGTGGCGGGTGGTGGCCTCGAGCACGGCCAGTTCGTCGATTTCGGCCTGGCCGAAACCGGTGACCAGGGCGCGCAGCGCCGACTTCTGCTCCGCCGTGAGCGGGGCGGACCCGAACAGGCTGCGGTCGGTGAGGGTGATCAGCCATTCCACTTCGACCTGCACGCGGGCGCGATTGAGGCCGGCCTCTGAGAGGTACTCCCCCAGTTCGGTGACGGCAGCCCGGTAGCGGCCATCGAGTGGGCTGAGGACCTGAGGCGGTAGTGGACTCATCGGACTCCCTGTCTGATTGCGGGCGCGAGTTGCGCGAAAAGCGCGTGGTTTGCCCTCTCAATCATGCCTAAAACCGAGTCAAACAGCGCATCGTCGGAATAGTAGGGGTCTGGGACGTCGAGGAGGGGCGCCTGTTCCGGGTCGAAACTGAGCAGCAGACGCACCTTGCTGCGATCGTGATCGGTCGTCGCCCAGTTGTGCAGGATGCGCTCCTGCGCGCGGTCGAGCACGACGACAAGGTCGAGGTCGGCATACCAGTCCGGGTCGAACTGGCGGGCGCGGTGGTGGCTTCCGTCGTAGCCCTGGCGGGCGAGCGCGGCGATCGTGCGGTCGTCGGCCTGCTCGCCCACGTGCCAGTCCCCCGTGCCGGCGGAGCTCGTGGCGATCAGCCGGCCGAGGCCGGAGCGGGTGACCAGGTCGCGCAGCGTCACCTCGGCCATCGGCGAGCGGCAGATGTTCCCGGTGCAGACGAAGATGATCCGGAAGGGCGTCGACTCATCGGGGGTGAGCGCCGCAAAATTCATGCCTCCATTGTGGCCCCCTTTCCCCTCCTCCACACCCGCCCGGCGGACGGACATCGGGTGAATTCCTCGCGCGGCCGGCCGGCGCCGGCGCCGGGTGTGATTCGCTGGCAGCCGACCGGGGAGGTGCCACCGTGATCCAGACCGGTTCGATCGTGCTCGTCGACCCCGCCCGGCGCGAGAGACGGCTGGCCGAACTGCGCCACCGGCGGATGCTGCTGCGCGGGCTCCGTGACGACGTCGACCTCGCCTGGCGGGGGCTGCTCCCCGCCGACGTCGACGGTTCCTGGCGGTCGGCGGCCCAGCGCGGCTACTCCGAACGTCGCCGGGAACTCGCGGACGAACTCTGCCGGGCCCGCCGGGACCTCGAGGACGCGATCACGGCCATTGAGGCGGCGATCGCCGCGATCGCGGCGTCGGCGTGACCGGGCGCGGGGTGCCCGGCGGCGAGGAGGGGGGCTCCTCCACCGAGCTGATCGTCTCCGGCGGCGGCAGCCTGGTTGCCACGGATGTGCTGCTGGCCGAGGCGGTGACGCTGCGCGCGCTGCAGGCCGCGGCAGGCGGCTGGCGGGAACGGCTGGAACGCATCCGGTTCCTCGACTCTGAGCCGGTCCCGGCCCCGCAGTGGTCTGACTCTGACGTCGGGCTGAGCGTGCTCGAGGCCGAACGCGCCATCAACGCGGTCGGAGAGCGGAGCAGGGCCCTGGCCGACGCCCTGGTTTCCGCGGCAGAAGGTTACGGCCGGGCCGAGCGGTCGGCGGAGTTCCTCGCCGGGGTGGGCGGGGTGTGGCTCGGTTACGCGATCGGCCGGGTCGCCCCGTTCCTCGCCCTGGCTGCGGTGCCCGCCCTCACCGCCGGCGCGGTCGGCTGGCTCCTCGGCAGCCTGACGACGGGCGGCCGCGCGAGGGATGCGCCCGGGACGGCGGCACGGTGGTTCGCCGAGAACCCGCGGGCGCTGACCAACCCCGTCGTGGCCGCAGCCCTGCGCGTGCTCGTCTCCTCGGTCGACGACGCCGCGGCCGGCGTGACGGCGATGCCGTTCCCCGTGTCGTTCGCGCTCGGCGACCAGGGTGCCGGGCTGTTCGGCGTGACGACTTCCGCGGCGGGGGCGCTGGCTGTCGCCCGCCCGCTCGGCCTGCTCAGGGAGACCGGGGTCACGGTCGGCCGGGTCGGCCTGCCCGCGCCGGCCCGTCCGCCGACCGGGTTCGGCGACCTTGCC
>NZ_SOHH01000085.1 GCF_004403515.1 Cryobacterium fucosi
GCTCCGGCTCGGGCCCCGTCCGCCCCGGCGCCGGCGCGTCGACGGCCGGAAGGGAGTGGTCCGTGAGGTCCACCGGCGCCGAGAGCGGCTCCCGGAAGGCGAGGTTGAGCTGCACCGGGCCTGGGTCGGCCGAGTCCCTGCCGGTGGCCGCATCCGTGGCCTGCCGGGCCAGCGCTTCGGCCGCACCGGCCTCCTGCGGCGCTCCGGCCGGCGCCGGAAGGTCGACGCAGAGCCGGGTCGCCGGGCCGAACAGACCGGGTTGCACCGTGGTCTGGTTCGAACGGATGCCGCGCAGCTCGACGGGCCGGTCGGCCGTGAGCAGTATCATCGGAACCCCGGAGTGGTGCGCCTCGAGCACGGCGGGGTGGAGGTTGGCCACGGCGGTGCCGGACGTGCAGACGACCAGGGCCGGCCGGCCGGACTCGACGGCCAGGCCGAGCGCGAGGAATCCCGCGCCGCGCTCGTCGATGCGCACATGCAACCGGATCAGTGCCAGCCGCTCGAGTTCGGCACAGACCAGGGCGAGCGCCTGGGAGCGGGCGCCGGGGCTGAGCACGACGTCGCGCACGCCAAGGCGCACGAACTCGCCGAGCAGGGCGACGCTGAAATCGGTGGCCGGGCTGCCGCTGCCTGGCGCCTCAGGCATCCCGTCGGCCGGGCAGTTCGCCCTCGCCCGGATCTGCCGGTTTGGGGTCGAAACCCGACTTGCCCGCTGAACCCGTCGACCCGGCTGGACCGGTCGACCCGGCTGACCCCGTCGACCCGGTGGCACCGGTCGACCCGGTGCGCGGGTCGGGTTTGTCGAGGTCTGCCAGTTCCTGCTCGAGGGCTCGGATGCGCTCCTCGTCGGTCTTCTGCCGGTCGAGGCCCTTGAGGAAGTCGAGGTCGTCGTCGGGGGCCATCGAACGGGCGATACCCGCACCGCGGCGGCCGCGGCCCACGATCAGCCAGAGCAACGGGCCCACGACCGGGACCAGGAAGATGACGAACATCCACACCCAACGCGGAAGTCCCCGCACTCGATTGTGGGCGGTCGTCGCACAGTCGACCAGGGAATAGACGGTCAGGATGACGACCGCTAGCCCCACGACAATCCACACCTTGACCATCTGGTCATTGTAGAGCGCCCAGCCGAGAGATCGGTGTGTGGCACCCGGTGGGAGATCTAAGCTGGAATCATGAAAGCTGTTCCCGCCTGGTTGTCCTACTCGGTTTACCGCGTGCTCCTGTTCGCCGTTCCGCTCGCGATCCTGCTGGCCCTGCAGATCACCTGGTGGATCGCAGCCCTCGTCGCGGCGCTGATCGGGGTGTGCCTGTCCTACCTCTTCCTGCGCAGGCCCCGCGAGCGGGTCGCTCTCGGCCTGTACCAGGCCCGCCACCCCGCCCAGGAGACGCCCCACCCCGACGCCGAGTCAGAGGACGCGTCGATCGACCGCGCCGCGGGCGACGCGCTACAGCGCGAACGCCAGGGCGAGTAACACGCCGTAGGCCAGGGCCGTGAGGCTGGTCAGCTTCAGCGCGAGCACGAGTTCCTTCGACGTGGTCGCGGTGACGGCGATCAGGCCGGCCGGAACGGCCAGGAACAGCACGAAGAACGTGAACCAGGCCAGCGGGTAGAACAGCCCGAAGAACCCGGCGATGAGGAACGGCACGAGCAGGAAGACGCAGGACACCACCCGCGACGCCGTGCCGCCGATCAGCACCGCGAGGGTGCGCTTGCCCGACGCCCGGTCGGGTTCGAGATCGCGCAGGTTGTTCACCATCAGCACCGCGCAGGCGATCAGACCGATTCCGACGCCGCTCAACCAGCTTTCCGTGTTGACGGTGCCCACCTGCACGAAGGTGGTGCCGAGCGTGGCGACGAGGCCGAAGAACACGAAGACGAAGACCTCGCCGAGGCCGAAGTAGCCGTAGGGACGACGCCCGCCCGTGTAGAACCAGGCGGCGACGATGGCCGCGGCGCCGACCAGCAGCAGCCACCACTGACCGGTCAGCACCACAAGGGTGAGGCCGGCCAGCGCGGCGAGCGCGAAGAAGGCCAGCGCAACGGACAACACCGCGCGCGGCCGCGCCGCGCCGCCACCGGTCAGCCGGGCCGGACCGATCCGGTTGGCGTCGGTGCCGCGGATGCCGTCCGAATAGTCGTTCGCGTAGTTGACGCCGATCTGCAGGCACAGGGCCACCACCAGCGCGAGCAACGCCCGCACCCAGTGGTAGCTGCCCGGCCCGGCGGCGACGATGGCCGCTCCCGTGCCCAGCGCCACCGGCGCGATGGCCAGCGGAAGTGTGCGGAGGCGCGCGCCGGAGACCCAGTCGCCGGCCGTCGCGGGCCGTCCGGTTGCCGCCGCGCGGGTGCGCGGGGCGTTCCGCCTGGCGGGGTTGCCAGATCTCCCGGACCCGGCCGGCTTGCCTGACCCGGGCTGTGACCCGGTGGACGCCGAAGGGTTCAAACGCTGCATTCTGGGCCTGATCGGCCGCGCTGGTTGTGCCACGCATTCATGCTACTTCTTGGCGGCCCCGGCCAGTCGCGCGAGCGCCTGGCGATCCGGTTTGCCGGAGGCGAGCATCGGAATCGCGGCGACGAAAACGAGGCGCGCCGGCCGCGCCGCCGGGCCGAGCACCGCCCCCGTCGCGGCCCTCACCCGGTCGAGCGGCTCCGGGCCGGCCGTCACGGCAGACGGCGCCGACGAGTGCGCCGGGTTCGGGACGACGACCACCGGCACCTGACCCCAGCGGTCATCGTCCACCGCGATCGCCACGGCCCCGGCCAGGCCGGGGAGCAATCGCACGACCCGCTCGACGGCGTCGAGGGACACCTTCTCCCCGCCCGAGATGATGACGTTGTCCTGGCGCCCGAGCACGCGCACGAGGCCGGAGGCCGGGTCGACGTCGCCCAGGTCGCCGGTGCGGTACCAGCGCACCCCGCGCAGCTGACGGAAGCGATCCCCGGTCAGGTCGGGGTCGCCGAGATAGCCCTCGGCGAGCACCGACCCGGAGATCTCGAGCTGCCCGTCGACGGCCCGCACGTCGGTGTCGCCGATCGGCAGCCCGTCATAGACGCACCCGCCTGCCGTCTCGGAGGAACCGTAGGTGCGCACCACCCGCAGGTCGAGGTCCGTTGCGCGGGCCAGGAGCCCCGCTGGGGTGGCCTGCCCGCCGACGAGGATGCCGGTGAACCGTCGCAGCACGGCCAGCAGGCGCCGGTCGTCATCGGCCGCGGCCACCAGCCGGGCCAGCTGGGCCGGCACGAGTGACGTGTACCGCAGCGGTTCGGCCAATCGCTCCGAGCCGGCCAGGAAGGCCGCCGGGTCGAAGTGCCCGCCGGGCAGCACCACCGGCGTGGTCTGGGCCGCGATCGAACGCACGAGCACCTGCACCCCCGCGATGTAGTGCGCCGGGAGTGCGAGCAGCCACTGGCCGGCGCCGCCGAGGGCCACGGTCGAGGCGGCCGCACTGCTGAGCAGCGCGTCGGTGCCGAGCATCACGCGCTTGGGGACATCCGTCGACCCCGACGTTTCGATCACCACGGCCACCCGGCGCGGCACGGTGGCCCCACCTGGCAGCGCGGGATCGGGGAGCAGTGCGGGACCTTGACGCAGGCCGGGAACGGGGAGCAGTGCGGGACCGGCGCCGGCGAGCGCCTCCCGCAGGCACACCATCAGTTCGAGGGGATCGCCTGCCGCCACCGTGCGGAGCTCACGGGTCACCGCTAGAACTGCCAGTCGTATGGGCCCCAGTCGGGGTCGCGCTTCTCCAGGAACGCGTCGCGCCCTTCGACGGCCTCATCGGTGCCGTAGGCGAGGCGGGTGGCCTCCCCGGCGAAGACCTGCTGGCCGACGAGGCCGTCGTCCACGGCATTGAAGGCGAACTTCAGCATCCGGATGGCGGTGGGCGACTTGGTCAGGATCGTGCGAGCCCAGTCCAACGCCTCCACCTCGAGCTCGGCGTGCGGCACGACGGCGTTCACGGCCCCCATCTCGAGAGCGCGCTGGGCGGAGTACTCGCGGGCCAGGAAGAACACTTCCCGCGCGGTCTTCTGTCCCACCTGGCGGGCGAAGTAGGCGCTGCCGTATCCGGCGTCGAACGAGCCCACGTCGGCATCCGTCTGCTTGAACTTGCCGTGCTCGGCACTGGCGATGCTGAGGTCGCAGACCACGTGCAGGGAGTGCCCGCCGCCGGCCGCCCAGCCGGGGATGACCGCGATGACGACCTTGGGCATGAACCGGATCAGCCGCTGCACCTCGAGGATGTGCAGCCGGCCGCCGCGGGCCTTGTCGATGCCGGTGGCTGTCTCACCGTCGGCGTACTTGTAGCCGTCGCGGCCGCGGATGCGCTGATCGCCGCCCGAGCAGAACGCCCAGCCGCCGTCCTTCGGGCTGGGCCCGTTGCCGGTGAGCAGCACGACGCCGATCCGCGGGTTGACCCGCGCGTCCTCGAGCGCCGCGTGCAGCTCGTCGACGGTGTGCGGACGGAACGCGTTCCGCACCTCCGGCCGGTTGAACGCCACCCGGGCGATCTGGCCGGTCAGGTCGTGGTGGTAGGTCACATCGGTGAGTCCGTCGAAACCGGCGACCTCCCGCCATTGGCTCGGATCGAAGATTTCGGACACCTGTTCGGTCATCCCGCCAGCCTACGCGGGCGGGGCGGCGACAGCCCCAGACCGGTCGCGATCGCCCCGCGCGGCTGGCAGCACCGGGCTCGCCGCACCGCGCCGACACGCCGTGAGGAGAGCTCAATTACTCCTTCGGGGGACAAGAAGTCAACCCCCTTGAGGGGCACGTTTTCACCATGTGTACTGAGGGCCTGAGATCACCTGAGATCACCCGAGATCAACCCGGAGGCAGTCGTGGCTGGATATGGCGCAGGGGCAGCATTCCGCAACGATGTGAACGCGATCGACGTGACCAGCGCTGAGGGGAAACGTCGTCTCGTGGACATCGTTGAGATTTCACCGGTGGAATGGTGTGTGCGAGACAGCGCGATTCCGGCCGACGATCCACGGGCGCTGCGCGGATTCATCCAGCGCGTCGGCGGAGCCTTCGAGGTGACGAACCTGCACCGGTTGCGCGAGCGTTCCTACTACTCCTCGTTCGACGCGGCCGCGGCCAGCCTCGAGTCCCGGTCCACCCTCGCCGGGGCGGTCCGCTGATGAGCGCCCTGATGCAGACGCCGCTGTCGGCCCCGCCGCTGCAGTCCCCGCCGGTGCAATCCCAGGCGTCGCAATCCCGGGCGTTGCCGTCCGCGCCGGCGGCGCCCTCCTCCTCCCCCGGCCGGGGAACCGGTTCGTCCTCCGTCTCCCGCTACAGCAGGGCATCCACGGATGCCTTCGGCGACTACCTGCGCCGCATCGGCAAGGGCCCGCTCCTCACCGCCCTCGACGAGGTCGAACTCGCCCGCCGGATCGAGGTGGGCCTGTTCGCCGCCGAGCGGCTGACGCGGGGAGTGGCCGACCCTGCCTGTGCCCGCGAGCTGGCCTGGCTGGCCCACGACGGCGGCCGGGCGAAGAACCATTTCATCGAGGCGAATCTCCGCCTGGTGGTGAGCATCGCCAAGCACTACTCCGGCCGCGGTGTCCCGATCATGGACCTCGTGCAGGACGGCAACATCGGACTCGTTCGCGCCGTGGAGAAGTACGACTTCATGACGGGTTACAAGTTCTCGACCTATGCCACCTGGTGGATCCGGCAGGCGATCCACCGCGGAATGGCCGACAAGTCCAGGATGATCCGCATCCCCGTGCACACCGCGGAGAAGCTGAACAAGATCAAGCGCATCCGCCGCGACCTCACCAGCACCCTCGACCGCGACCCGACCCTGCGCGAGCTCTCCGATGCGGCGCAGATCCCGGCCAGGGACGTCTCCCGGCTGCTCCAGTACGACAACGAGCCGATATCCCTGCACGCGCCGGTGGGCGACGGGATCGGGGACATCTCCGAGCTGATCATCGACGATGACCTGCCCCAGCCCGACGAGTATGCCACCATCACCCTGCGAGCGGCCGACATCGTCTTCTACCTCGACGCCCTGCCGCCTCGGGAACGGGCCATCCTCGTGGCCAGGTTCGGCCTGAACGGCGACGAGCCGCGCACCCTCGACCAGATCGCCGTGATCCAGGGGGTCACCCGGGAACGCGTGCGGCAGATCGAGAAGCGCGCGCTGGCCCTTCTGCACGTGCCGCGCCTCGAACGGTACCTCCGGGATTGACTCCTGGCTTCCCCCCGAATTGAGAGTATCCCGCCACCACAGTTCGCGCGTATTCTCGTTAGTAGTCATTAAACGGGGGTTTTGAGATGGGCAAGCTGACCTACAATTCGACGTTGTCGGCCGACTTTGATGATCGGGTCCTCGCCCACATCCAGGTCGTCATCGGCGCGAAGCTGCGCCGCGGCGAGTGTTTCTACTTCACCTGGCGCGACGATCCCCAGGGCGGGGACGGCCGGAGCACCATCTGGCTGCACCCGGCCATTCCGCTCACCTACAAGTACTTCGGCGGCCGGTCGCCCAGTCTCAACCGGGAGTGGATCGAAGCCCTGATGCTCACGGCGAATTCCTCCGGGGGCCTGCAACTGGTCCCGGAGCCGCACCGGGCCACAGCCGTCGTGACAGTGAGGGATGACTCATGAACCGCATCGACATCGTCTACGGTGGCCAGCAGTACTCCCTCGCCGGCCGATCGATCGACTCGATCCAGACCGAGATCGATGCGGCGATCACGACGGGCAAACCGTACTGGCTGATGGTGAACAGCGGCGGCGGCCGGTTCGAGGACGCCTACCTGCTGATCGCCCCCGGCATCCCGTTCGCGGTGCTCAATGTGAAGCCGGAGGACGGGCAGGACATCGATCTCGACGTGGACGGGGTGTTCGGCCAGGACGGTCTCTGACCCACCCGGACTCCGGGCACGGATGCCGCGCCCGTTCGTGTGCGCGCCGCCGGCCAGCGCGGTTCGCCAGCGCGGTTCGTCAGCAGCGCTCCGCCGCTGCTGGCACACTGGGAACATGCTTCCTTCACTGGACGATTTGCTCGGAACGGCGCGCGTCGTCGCGTTGCCGCTGGTCACGCGGTTTCGCGGCATCGACAGCCGTGAGGCGCTGCTGCTGCACGGCCCGGAGGGCTGGACCGAGTTCTCCCCGTTCGCCGAGTACGACGACGCCGAGGCCGCCGCCTGGCTCCGCGCGGCCATCGACTTCGGCTGGGAGAGGGCCCCCGCGCTGCTCCGCGACCGCGTCCCGGTCAACGCCACCGTGCCGGCCGTCGACGCGGCCGAGGTGGCCGGTGTGCTCGCCCGGTTCCCCGGCTGCCGCACGGCAAAGGTGAAGGTTGCGGCCCCCGGCCAGACCCTCGCCGACGACGTCGCCCGGGTGCGGGCCGTGCGCGACGTGCTCGGGCCGGAGGGACGCATCCGGGTCGACGCGAACGGGCTGTGGAATGTGGATGAGGCCGAGCACGCCATCCACGCGTTGAACGAGTTCGACCTCGAGTACGTGGAACAGCCGTGCGCGAGTATCGAGGAACTCGCCGAGATCCGCAGCCGCACCGCCTACCTCGACGTCGGAGTCGCCGCGGACGAGAGCGTGCGCCGCGCCGACGACCCGCTGCTGGTGGCCCGCACCGGCTCCGCGGACATCCTCGTGATCAAGGCCGGGCCGCTCGGCGGCATCCACGCGGCGCTGGCCCTGATCAGACAGGCCGGCCTGCCGGTCGTCGTCTCCAGCGCCCTCGACACCTCGGTCGGCATCTCGATGGGCGCGCACCTCGCCGCCGCGATCCCGGGCCTCGACTACGACTGTGGCCTCGGCACCGCGTCACTGTTCGCGGCGGATGTCACGCGGGAGCCGATCCTGCCGGTCGACGGGAGCATCCCGGTGCGCAGGGTCACGCCGGACCCCGACCTGCTCGACCGTTATGCGGCATCCGCCGAGCGGCGCGACTGGTGGCTCGCCCGCCTGGAACGCTGCTACGCGCTGCTCGCCGACTGACCTGCCCCGTCGAATTCGACGGAGATTTTGGCCAAAACGGCCAAAACCGGTCTCGCCACGGGCGATTATGCGAAAAAGTCCGTCGAATTCGACGGGTCAGAGGCCGGAGTAGGAGTGCAGCCCCTTGAAGAACACGTTGACGATGCCGAAGTTGAACATCACGGCAGCGAAGCCGATGATCGCCAGCCAGGCTGAGCGCGACCCGCGCCAGCCGCGGGTTGCCCTGGCATGGATGTACCCGGCGTAGAGGGTCCAGATGATGAACGTCCAGACCTCCTTGGTGTCCCAGCCCCAGTAGCGGCCCCACGCCCGTTCGGCCCAGATCGATCCCGCCATGAGGGTGAAGGTCCAGAGAATGAATCCGATCACGTTCACCCGGTAGGCGAGATTCTCCAGGGTCGCCGCCGAGGGCAGCGTGGCCAGGAAGCGGAGCGGCCCGGTGCGGCCGGTCGCCAAGAAAGCCTGGCGCCGGAACTGCATCAGCTGAACCGTGGAGAGCGCAACGCCGAGCGCGAAGAATCCCGTGGCGAGGGAGGCGACGAAGACGTGGATGACGAGCCACACCGACTGCAGCGCGGGCGGGAGCGGCGCCACCTCGACGTAGAAGCGCAGAGCCGCGACACCGAGGAGCACGAGCACCATTCCCGTGACGAAGGTGCCGAGAAAGCGAAGGTCGACCCGGGTCAGCACGACCAGGAACACGGTCACGATCAACAGGGTGCCCGTCATCGCGAATTCGTACATGTTCGCCCAGGGCACCCGGCCGGCCGCAATTCCGCGCAGCACATCCGCGATGAGCTGCAACAGCCAGGCCAGCACGGTGAGCGCGACACCGACCCGCAGGCTCGGCGAACGGCCATACGGGGTGCTCGCATCGTTCGCGATCCGTGCGCTGATCCTGGTCAGGGTCGTCGTCTCTCCGGCGGACGCCCCGGCCCGAGCGCCGGCGTGACCGGTGGCGGTACCCGAGGCATCCGAGTCGGTTCCCGCCGCCTCGCGGAGGGCCTCGCCGGGGGCACCGTTCGTGACTGCGGCAGACCGTCTGGCCAAGTCGAAGGAGAACGCGATGAACGCCAGCGCGTACACGGCCATGGCCGAATACAGGCTCAGGATCGAGAGTTCGTTGAGATTCACGGTAACAGCCTAATTGGGTCGAGAGCCGGATCGGCTGATTGGCGGGTCAGCAGCAGCGCGGCATGACGGTCCGCGAGCGACGTGACGGCGGCCTCGAGAGCGGGATCCTCACCCCGGGCGAGCCCGGCGTACTCGAGCCTCAGGGAACCGTCTTCACCCTCGACCGCCTTCACCCAGAGTCTGCGCCGCGGCACGAGCAGGGAGACCAGCAGCCCCAGCACGGCCAGAACCGCGAACGACATCACCCACGCCTGGGTCGGATCCTGACGGATGTCGAAGGAGGCGAACCTGCGAACCGAACCGGAGAAGTCGCCCGGCTTCGCCCCCGGCGTCGCGTCGTCGAACGTGACGGAGCCGAGCCCGCCAGGCAGAGCCTGGGATTCGCCCGGCTTCAATTCGATCGATTTGACGCCGGTTTTCCCACCGGTCAGCTGCGTCATCTTGTCGGTCTTCAGCGAATAGACCGACGTCGGCACACCGTCGTTCAATCCGAGGTCACCGGCGTAGACATTGAGGGTGAGCACCGGGTATTGAAGGTCGGGGAACGACGAATAGTACGCCCCCGAGACCGCCTTCGCCTGGGTCGGGTAGAAGAATCCGATCATGCCCACCTGCTGCGCCAAGCCGTCCGGCACCTTCACGACCCCGAGGGAGGTGAGGTTGGCATCCTGCGGCAGGAACGGAATGGGGTCGGTGAAGACGACCACGCCCGCCGGGTTCTTCACGGTGACGCTGGGCGCATACCCGTTGCCGAGCAGGTAGATGTTGGTATTGCCGGCCTTCATCGGAACGTTGACCTTCACCTGGCCGGTGTCGACGGCCTGTCCGCGCCGGGTCACGCTCACTCCGGCCGAGTAGTCCACGGGCTGCCCGTACGCCTTGAGGTTCCGCATTTCGTAGGCGACCGTGAAGTCGTTGAGGGTCAGCTTGTACGGCTCGAGGGTCGCGTCATCGAAGAACCGACCGGGGTTGAACGAGTCGTAGGCCAGCAGCGTGTTCACGAAGGTCTGGCCCTCGACCAGGACTCGCTGGCCGCCGAAACCGAAACCGCCGCCGAATCCGACAGTGATCAGGATGCCGACGAGCGCGAAGTGGAAGAGGAGATTGCCGGTTTCGCGCAGGTAGCCGCGTTCGGCCGAGACCGAGAACTCCGGCCCGCTCTCGAACAGGGCCACCCGGTAGCCGCCCTTCCGCAGGAGCCCCCTGGCGGTGGTGACCGCGGCCTGGGCATTCGCTCCGGCTGGCGCGGTGCGGCTGGTGAAGCCGGCCAGTCGGGCGAGCCGCGCCGGAGTGCGCGGCGGTTTCGCACGGAGGGCCTGAAAGTGGTGCTTCGTGCGCGGGATGACGCAGCCGATCAGGGAGATGAACAGCAGCAGGTAGATGGCCGAGAACCAGGCCGAGGAATACACGTCGAAGGCCTGGATCTTGTCCAGGGCCGGCGCGAGGGTGGGGTTGTTGGCGAAGTACTGAGTGACCCCGTTCGGGTCTGCGCTGCGCTGGGGAACGAGGGAACCCGGCACGGCGGCGATCGCCAGCAGCAACAGCAGGAACAGCGCCGTGCGCATGCTGGTCAGCTGGCGCCAGACCCAGCGCAGCCAGCCGACCGGGCCGAGGGCAGGTTGGTTGATGGCGCCATCGCTCAGCGGCGCCGGGGAGTCGTAATGGTCAGATGGGCGTGACAAAGCTGCCGATCACTCCTTGCAGGTCGAGGAGCCAGGCGTTCCACACGCCGCTCACCATGAGCACACCGATGACGACGAGCAACACGCCGCCGAAGAGGTTGATCGTTCGCACATTCCGTTTGAGGAAGGACACAGCGCCCGTCGCCCAGCTCAGGCCGAGAGCGATCAGTAGGAAGGGGATGCCAAGGCCGAGCGCGTAGAACAAGGCGAGCAGCCCGCCCTGCCAGGGTGACCCCGTGGTGAGGCTGAGCGAATTGATCGCGGTCAGCGTCGGCCCGGTGCACGGCGTCCATCCGACGGCGAAGACGGCCCCGAGCACGGGTGCCCCGGCGAGTCCCATCCGCGGCTTCCAGGTGGCCTTGACGGTGCGTTGCAGGACGGCGAACTGGCCGACGAAGACGAGGCCGAGCAGGATGACGACGACCCCGGCGACCCGGGTGACCAGGTCCCGGTACTGGTTGAGCCAGAAACCGGCGAATCCGAAGACGACGCCGGTGAGCACGAAGACGAGGGTGAACCCGAGGATGAACAGGGCCACGCCGGCCAGCAGGCGGCCCTGGCCACGCCGGTCCCCGCGCGCCGCGCTGGTGCGCCCGTCGGTGAACCCGCCGATGTAGGCCAGGTAGCCGGGAACGAGGGGAAGGATGCACGGCGACGCGAACGAGACGAGGCCGGCCAGCACGGCGACCGGGATGGCGAAGAGGAGTTGGCCGCTGAAGACGATCTCACCGAAGGGATTGCCCACGCCTACGCGCCCTCGTCGAGTGCGGAGGTGATCAGGGTCTCCAGGATCGACGGCGAGGACAGCTCGCCGAGGATGCGGGCGGCGACCCTTCCCGACCGGTCGATCACCAGCGTGGTCGGCACCGCGTTGGGCGGGATGCTGCCGCTGAACGCCAGCTGCATGGCCCCGTCGCCGACATCCATCACCGAGGGATAACCGACCCCGTAGTTCTCGTTGAAGGCGACCGCGTTCGCGGCCTGGTCTCGCACGTTGACGCCGACGAAGGAGGCCCCCTTCCCCTCGAACTGCGCGCTGAGCTTCTGCAGAGCGGGAGCCTCTGCCCGGCATGGGGCGCAGCTGGCGTACCAGAAGTTCACGACGACGACCTGCCCGGCATAGTCGGCGCTGGAGAGGGTCGCGCCGGTCTCGCTCGTGCCCGCCCACGCGATCGGATCGCCGCGTTCGGCCGCGGGGATCTCGGTCCAACTGCCGTCGCCCGCGATGAACCCCTTGTTGCTGCCCTCACGGTACTGGGCAGCGAGCGGGTCGGTCGCGCAGCCCGTCAGGAGCAGCGCCACCGCCACGAGCCCGACCATCGCCGCACGCGCACGAACCCTCATACCGCCCCCACGTCGGTGGCGCCGGCCTGAAGTTCGACGGCGGGGTTCGAGTAGCCCACCTCGACCGGGCCGTCGCCGCGCCAGGACAGGGCCGTGATGCTCGAGAGGCCGCACCGGCGTTTGCGGGGGTCGTGGGCTAGGCGTTCGCCGCCCAGGGCGCGGTGCACCGTCCAGATCGGCAACTGGTGGCTCACCAGCACGACGTCGCCGCCGTCGACGGAGTGGTACGCGTCGTCGATCGCGGCGAGCATCCGACCGGCGATGGACTGGAACGGCTCTCCCCAGCTGGGCCGGAGGGGATTGACCAGGGCCCGCCAGTTGCGAGGGTCGCGTAGGGCGCCGTCGGGGCCGCGCATCCGTTTGCCCTCGAAGAAGTTGGCCGGCTCGATCAGGCGCGGGTCGATGTCGACGGGGAGGCCGAAGGCCGCCGCGATCGGCGCGGCGGACTCACGCGTGCGCTGCAGCGGCGAGGAGACGATCCGCACGACCGGGCGACCTCGTTGGACCAGATCGGCCGCCGCTGCCTCCGCCATGGCCTGGCCGAGGTCGGAGAGACCGAAGCCGGGCAGCCGTCCATAAAGGACGCGTTCGGGGTTGTACACCTCACCGTGTCGGACGAGATGAACCTGACTGGCTGCCACCCGAACAGTCTACGGAGGCCCCACCCGCGAATTCGCCGAGAGCGTGCCGCTAAACTCGGCAGGTGACTGCGCGCATACTGATCAAGAACCTGGCCGCCCTCTCGAATAGCACCGTCACGGTGTCCGGGTGGGTCGACACCGTCCGCGACCAGAAAAAGGTGCAGTTCGTCGTGCTCCGAGACGAGTCCGGCGCGGTGCAGCTGGTGAACCCGCGCACCACGGATGCCGACGGCGTCGTTGTCGCCGACGAGCCGGCCACCACGATCTCCGCCCTCTCACAGGGCAGCTTCGTCACCGTGACCGGCGAACTCAAGCACGACGAGCGGGTCAAGCTCGGCGGCATCGAGATCAAGCTGGCCACCATGGAGCTCGCCACCGCCGCCATCCCGGAGACCCCGATTGCGGCCGATTCCAGCCTCGACAAGCGGATGGACTGGCGCTTCCTCGACCTGCGCCAGCCGAAGCAGAACCTGATTTTCCGCATCCAGACCACGTTCGAGCACGCCCTGCGCACGTATTGGATCGAGCACGACTTCATCGAGCTGCACACCCCGAAGCTGATGGCCAGCGCGAGCGAGTCTCGCGCCGAGCTGTTCGAGGTGGAGTACTTCGAGACCAAGGCGTACCTCGCGCAGAGCCCCCAGTTCTTCAAGCAGATGGCGCAGTCGGCCGGCTTCGGGAAGGTCTTCGAGGTGGGGCCGGCGTTCCGGGCCGACCCGTCGTTCACCAGCCGCCACGCCACCGAGTTCACCAGCGTCGACGCCGAAATCAGCTGGATCGACAGCCACGAAGACGTCATGCAGCTGCACGAAGAGCTGCTCGTCGCCGGTTTCGCCGCTGTCAAGGCCAAGCACGGCGACGAGGTGCTCGCCCTGTTCGGCGTCGAGGTGACCGTGCCGAGCCGGCCGTTCCCGCGCATCCCCCTGGCCGAGGCCAAGGAGATCGTCAAGAGCCGCGGCTACGAGGTGCCCCGCGACGACGACGACATGGACCCGGAGGGCGAGCGCCAGATCGCCGCCTACGTGGCCGAGACCTACGGGCACGAATTCGTCTTCCTCACCGACTATGCCGCCAGCATCCGGCCGTTCTACCACATGCGCCCTGAGGGGGACGCGAGCGTCACCAACAGCTACGACCTCATCTTCAACGGCACCGAGATCTCCACCGGCGCCCAGCGTGAGCACCGCATCGACGTTCTCGTCGAGCAGGCCAAGGAGAAGGGCCTCGATCCGGAGGAGCTCGGCGGCTACCTGGACTTCTTCCGTTACGGCGTGCCCACCCACGGCGGGTTCGGGATGGGGCTGGCCCGCGTGCTCATGCTGATGCTGCACCAGACCAGCATCCGCGAGGTCACGTTCCTCTTCCGCGGCCCGTCACGCCTCGAGCCCTAGGCAGTTTCCGGATTTCGACAGGCTCAATCACCGGTGGTCGAGCCGCCCGGTGGTCGAGCCCGTCGAGACCCGGTGGTCGAGCCGCCCGGCGGTCGAGCCGCCCGTGGTCGAGCCCGTCGAGACTCGGTGGTCGAGCCTGTCGAGACCCGGTGGTCGAGCCCGTCGAGACCCGGTGGTCGAGCCCGTCGAGACCCGGTGGTCGAGCCCGTCGAGACCCGGTGGTCGAGCCCGTCGAGACCCGGTGGTCGAGCCCGTCGAGACCCGGTGGTCGAGCCCGTCGAGACCCGGTGGTCGAGCCCGTCGAGACCCGGTGGTCGAGCCCGTCGAGACCGGCGTGGTCTCGACAAACTCGACCACCGACGGGCCTACGGAACGAGGAAGTCCACGGCCATCTTGGCCGAGACGACCGACCGGATGAAGGTTCCTGCCGCCTGGTGCGCCGGGTGCGCCTGGTAGCGGGCGACCGCGGCCAGGTCGTCGAAGTCGGCGATCAGGACGACGTCCCAGTTGTCGCCGCCGACCACATCGGCGCCCACCCGCAGGGAGCGGATCTCCGCCACGACGCCGACGAGGGCTTCCAGCCTGGACGCGATCCCGGCCGCGTCCCCTGCTCTGGTCGCCGGGTCGGTCGCGCTGAGCTTCCAGGAGACAACGTGCCGGATGCTCATCGAACAGCCAGCAGCGCCGTGCGCAGCCGCAACGGATCGATGCGCCAGTAGTTGTGCACCTTGCCGTTGATCAACAGCACGGGAATGTCCTCGACATAGAGCTCGTTCAGCTCGGCGTCGTCGAGGATCGAACGTTCCTCGAGCACGATCGCCGGCGCCGCCGGGTTGTCGGCGAGCTTCGTGACGACGCTGTCAACCAGCTCGCGCGCGTCGTCGCAGAGGTGACATCCGGGCTTGCCGATCAGGGTGAGGAATGCTGTGGCCATTGCTCCAGCCTATGCTGGCCCTGCCGGTGTGCGCGCAACTAGACTCAAGCGCACATGTCTGAAGCCAACGCCGCCCGCTCCATCGCATTCTTCGATGTCGACAACACGCTCATGCGCGGCGCGAGCCTGTACCACCTCGGCATCGGCGCCTGGCGGCGGCGCCTGATCACCAGACGAGACATCACATCCTTCGCCTGGAAGCAGGCCAGGTTCATCGCGGTGGGCGAGAACCGGGTGCACCTGGCGAGTGTGCGCGAGCGCGCGCTCGAGGTCGTCGTCGGCCACAACCGCGCCGAACTCATCGACCTGAGCCGAGAGATCTTCGATGCCCGGCTCATCCGGCTGCTCTGGCCCGAGACCGTCGCCGTCGCCCGCGCGCACCTGGAGGCGGGCCGCGAGGTCTGGCTGGTCTCAGCCACCGCCCAGGAGGTCGCCGACGTGATCGCCGAGCGGCTCGGATTCACGGGCGCTCTCGGCACGGTGCTCGAGACCGTGGAGGGCGTGTTCACGGGTCGACTGATCGACGGCGTCTGCCACGGGGACCAAAAGGCGGAGGCCGCGCGCGGCCAGGCCGTCCGGAGCGACGCCGACCTGGCAGACTGCTGGGCCTATTCCGATTCGCACAACGACATTCCGCTGCTCGACCTCGTGGGCAACCCCGTCGTCGTGAACCCGGATGCGACGCTCCAGCGGTACGCGATGGCGCGCCACTGGCCGATCATGCGGCTGGGGCGCGGCAGCATCGCTGCGGCCGCGCGGGCAAGCAAAAAGCGCTAGGTCCAAAGACCTAGCGCTCACGCAAGAAACGACGCTTCAGGACCAGACGGCCCGGAACCGACTTACTTCTTATTGCGACGCTGGTGACGGGTCTTCCGAAGCAGCTTGCGGTGCTTCTTCTTCGCCATACGCTTGCGTCGCTTCTTAATTACAGAACCCACACGGACCTCACAAGATTTGGTTACAAGATTTGGTTTCGCCACGAGATTCGCGGCCGACACGAAAACACCATTCTACCGGAAAAAGAACGGCTGCTCACGCGGTGTCCGCAATGGGTCGCTGAATCACCGCGGAAACGGCAGATTCCGGCACCCGGAACGACCGGCCGAACCGAATCGCCGGCAGTTCCCCGGAGTGCACGAGACGGTATACGGTCATCTTGGAAACGCGCATCATCTCGGCCACCTCGGCGACCGTTAGGAAGCGTACGTCAGCGAGATCTTGCATTCGGGTTTCTCCTCACGATCGTGGGCCGGTCCTGTTACGGACGATACCCACGTGCTAGGTGAAAACTCTAGGGGTTGACCCGAACGGCCGTCTAGTCGTTTTTACGCCATTTTCGGGGCTTGGCGTCTTTCACCGCATGCGCCATCTGGAATGACGTGTCGGCGAAGGCCTTTCCGATTGCCGCGGCGAATGCCCGCTGCTCCTCCTTCAGCCCCTCGGTCTCCTCGGCGGCCTCTTCGGCCGACGCATCGAAGTCGACGCTGAGGAACGGGATCAGCCAGTCCTCGATCTCCTCGAGGGGCGCGTAGTCCAGGTGGTAGTAGCGGTGCTGGCCGGCTTCGCGCACGCCGACGAGGCCAGCCTCGCGCAGCACCTTGAGGTGCTTGGAGACGGTCGGCTGGCTCAGCCCCAGCTTGTCGACGATGTCAGACACGCTGAGCTCGCCACCGGCCGTGCTCGACTGGTTGTATCGCTCAAGGAGAATGCGTAATATTTCGCGTCGGGTCGAATCCGCCACCACGCCGAAGATGTCTGCCATGCCTCAAGGCTAGTCATTCCCGGTGGGGGATACCATGGCGGCCGGGCGTGGCGCCTGATTTCGACAGGCTCAATCACCGGGCGGAGGTCGAGCCCGTCGAGACCCGGCGCACCGATTTCGACAGGCTCAATCACCGGGCGGAGGTCGAGCCCGTCGAGACCCGGTGCGCCGATTTCGACAGGCTCAATCACCGGGCGGAGGTCGAGCCCGTCGAGACCCGGCGCGCCGATTTCGACAGGCTCAATCACCGGGCGGAGGTCGAGCCCGTCGAGACCCGGTCCGCCGATTTCGACAGGCTCAATCACCGGGACAGGCTCAATCACCGGGTTAGAACTAGTTGCCGGCGAGTTCGCGGGCGCGGGCGAGGGCGGCATCCGTTGCCCGGTCGAAGAGTTCCTTGAGGCCACCCTTTTCGAGCTCCCAGACGGCCCGCTCGGTGGTGCCGCTCGGGCTGGTGACCTGGCGACGGAGTTCCGTCGGCGACAGGTCGGAGCCCGCCAGCAGGGTGCAGGCACCGAGGAAAGTGCCGTTGACCATCACGGCCGCCTCCTCCGGGGTGAAGCCCTTGGCGACCGCCGTGGCCGTGAGCTGCTCGATCAGGTAGAAGACGTAGGCCGGGCCGGAACCGGAGATGGTGCTGAGCGCGTCGAGTTTGCTCTCCGGCACGACGAGCACGTCGCCGACGGTGCCGAACAGGGCGGTCGCGAGCTCGAGGTCGGTGGCGCTGGAGCGGGTGCCGGCGCTCAGCCCGGTGACGGCCTTGCCGACGAGCGCCGGCGTGTTCGGCATCGAGCGGATGACCGCCACCGACTCGGGCAGCAGCGATTCGAAGGTCGCGATGGTGACGCCGGCAGCGACGCTCACGACGAGCGTTCCGGGCTCGAGGCTGCCGGCGATCTCGGTGAGCAGGTCGGGCACCATGGCCGGCTTGACGGCAACGATCACGATGCGCGCGCCGGCCACGGCCTTGAGGTTGGCCTCGGGTTCATCCGCCGTGGCGAATGCGGTCACGCCGTCGAGGCCGCTCAGTTCGGCGGCCTTCGATGCGGTTCGGTTGGTCGCACGGATGCCGCCCTCGACCGTGACGCGCGGGGTCAGCAGACCGGTCAGGACGGCCCTGGCCATCGATCCGGCGCCCAGGAACGCGATGGTGGGGAGCGTGGTGGAAGCAGTCGACGTCATGAAGGGAGTCTAGTTACGCGTTCATGACCGGACACGGTGTGCCGTGGCCGGTGCACGCGGTTTGCCCGGCGTTCTAGGATTGCTGCATGAGCGCATCCGGCGGAAACAAAGCAATCGTGGCCGCCCTGGCGGCCAACCTGGGCATCGCCGTCACGAAATTCATCGCGTGGGCCTTCTCCGGCTCCTCCTCGATGCTCGCCGAGGGCGTGCACTCGCTCGCCGACTCAGGCAACCAGCTGCTGTTGCTGCTCGGCGGCCGCAAGGCGCGCAAGGAGGCGGACGCGGAGCATCCGTTCGGCTACGGCCGGGAACGCTTCGTCTACGCGTTCGTCGTGTCGATCATCCTCTTCTCCATCGGCGGCGTATTCTCGCTGTACGAGGGCGTGGAGAAGCTGCAGGACCCCCACCCGCTTGAGGTGCCGTGGCTGCCGATCGTGGTGCTGCTGGTCGCAATGGGCCTCGAATCGTTCTCGCTGCGCACCGCCATCAGGGAATCGAACCTCGTGCGCGGCAACCAGTCGTGGGTGCAGTTCGTGCGGCACGCGAAGGCCCCTGAGCTTCCCGTGGTGCTGCTCGAGGACATCGCCGCCCTTGCCGGTCTGGTGCTCGCGTTCCTCGGCGTCGGCCTCACGATCATCACCGGCAACCCGATTTGGGACGCCATCGGCACGCTGTGCATCGGCGTGCTCCTCGTCCTGGTCGCGATCGTGCTCGGCGTGGAGACCAAGAGCCTCCTGGTCGGCGAGGGCGCCGGGCGCGCGGATGCCTCGCGCATCGAACGCGCCATCCTCTCCGGCCCGGAGACCCGCAAGATCATCCACCTGAAGACGCTCTATCTCGGGCCGGACGAACTGCTCGTGGCCGGAAAGATCGCCTTCGACGCCGAGGCCCGGTTCTCGGACATCACCACCGGCATCAACGCGGTGGAGGCCCGGATCCGGGAGGCAGTTCCCGTCGCCCGGGTGATCTACCTCGAGCCGGACATCTATGTCGACCCGGCCCATCGCGGCCTGACCACGGACGCGATCGTGATCAAGGGCAGCGAATGAGCCGCAATGCTCTTGTCCTCCGCCACGACGACATGATCCACCTGGGAAACCTCGAACCGGTCCTCCGCGACCACGGCTATGACGTGCGCTACGTGGACACCATGCGGGAGGACGTGAGCATCCTCGACCCCCACGCCGCCGACCTCCTCGTCGTGCTCGGCGGGGAGATGGGCGTCTACGAGGCCGACCGGTTCCCGGCCCTCCGCGACGAGATCACCCTGCTCGAATCCCGGCTCGGCGCCGGCCGGCCGGTCTTCGGGGTCTGCCTGGGCGCCCAGCTGATGGCGACCGCGCTCGGCTCCCGGGTGTACCGCGGCCCGACCAACGAGATCGGCTACCGCTCCGTGGAGCCGACCGAGGCCGGCGCTGATTCCCCGGTGCGGCACATTGCCGGGGTGCCCGTGTTCCAGTGGCACAGCGACACCTTCGACCTGCCCGAGGGCGTCACCCGGCTGGCCGGGTCGCCGCAATACGGCAACGAGGCGTTCGGGGTCGAGAACTGGGCTCTGGCGGTGCAGTTCCATCCCGAAGTCACCGAGGAGATGCACGAAGTCTGGCTGGCAGCATCCGAGGCCGAGGTGGCCGCGGAAGGCTTCGACCCGGCGAACCTCCGCCGGGAGCGGGAGCGGTACTCGGAGGGCATGCAGGGCGCCTCCCGGGCCATGTTCAGCGAATGGCTCGCCGGGCTGGATCGCTGAAGAAGTCACGAAGCAGGATGCCGCACTCCGCGGCATCCACCTCGGCGAAGACCTCCACCCGGTGGTTGAGCCTGCGGTCACGCAGCACGTCGTAGATCGACCCGGACGCCCCGGCCTTCTCGTCCCAGGCGCCGAAGACGACCACGGGCACGCGTGCCGCGACGATCGCGCCCGCGCACATCACGCACGGCTCGAGGGTCACCACGAGGGTGCACTCGGTCAGGTGCCAGTCACCGAGGAACGCGGCGGCCTCGCGGATCGCGACGATCTCGGCGTGGGCGGTCGGGTCCTGGTGCAGCTCGCGCTCGTTGCGACCCCGGCCGATCACCGCCCCGGACTGGTCGAGCACCACCGCGCCGACCGGGACATCCCCGGTCGCCAGAGCCGCGCGCGCCTCCGCGAGGGCAAGCAGCATCCACCCGCGGTGCCGACGATCCTGCTCGCCCATCCGGATGCCTCCCCCGACTAGTAGATTGAGCCTATGCGAGTCCACGTAGCCGACCACCCCCTGATCACCCACAAACTCACGGTTCTCCGGGACAAGCGCACCCCGTCGCCGCTCTTCCGCTCCCTGGTGGAGGAGCTGATGACGCTCCTCGCCTACGAGGGCACCCGCGGCGTGCGCGTCGAGAAGGTCACCGTGCAGACACCGGTGGCTGAAGCCCGCGGCGTGCAGATCAGCGACCCCAAGCCGCTCGTCGTCCCCATCCTCCGGGCCGGCCTCGGCATGCTCGAGGGCATGGTCAAGCTCCTGCCGACCGCCGAGGTCGGCTTCCTGGGCATGGCCCGCAACGAGGAGACACTCGAACCGACGACCTACGCCGAGCGCCTGCCCGACGACCTGTCCGACCGCCAGTGCTTCGTGCTCGACCCGATGCTCGCCACCGGAGGATCGCTGATCGCAGCGATCCAGTTCCTCTTCGACCGTGGCGCGGTGGACGTCACGGCGATCTGCATCCTCGCCGCCCCCGAGGGGCTGGCCGCGGTGGAGAAGGCGATGGCCGGCCGCGAGGTCACCATCGTGCTCGGCGCGGTCGATGAGAGGCTCGATGAGCACGGCTACATCGTGCCCGGCCTCGGCGACGCCGGCGACCGCCTCTACGGGCTGGTCTGATCCGCCGGCCCACCCGGACTGCAGGACCTGCGACGAACAACACGCCGCAGGCACTGTAGTTCACGAATCTTTGATGAAATAGTAATTCGTCACGGAATCTTTTGCAGTTGCCCGATCGATCACCGATCCTCCGATCCGTCCCAGCCCCGGCGAACGTGGTGCGCGTCACACCGCGTCACCCGGGGTCACAGAATTGACACACGCCGTAACAGTGGGCTTTACTCGCACTATGACAACGAGCGCACGCCCCCTGACCTCCTTCGAGGCCCCCGGGACTGCCGGCATGATGATGCCCGGCAGTTGCTCCGCGTGTTGCCGAATGTCCCGCTGACCGCGAACCATCGCCGAGTTCCCGCCGCTGTACCAGCGGCAGGTTGAACTCCCGCTCTTCCCCGATTTCGCCCCGGTCCTCGACGGCCACGCCTCGCCGAACCACGAATCGCGTCCCGCGATGGTTCCCCCGCATCATCACACCAAGGATTCCTCCCATGTCGCTTGCACACATTGACACCGCCCGCTCGGCCCAGGCCGCCCGCCTCGAGCAGGCACTCAACCAGGCTCCCGCCGCCCCACGCATCCGCGCCGTCCCCGACGGCACCCAGGCCCGCGGGTTCGTTCTCTACGTCGGCATCGACGAGGCGAAAGCGGCCGCGGCCGGCACGAGCCTCGGCCGCATCGTCGAGGCGCTCAAGGCCCTGACCAACGAGCTGGCACCGGATGCCGAGACCCACGCCGCCGTCGCCCTGGCACCGGTGGGCGCCGGCGGACGCGATGTCGACGTCGTGCGGCTTGCCCTGCAGGACCCGGCCGCGCTGGCCAGGCACCGCAACGAGACCGAAGACCCCGACCGGGCGGCGGGCGGCGTCGTCGTCGACATCTCCCGCAAGCGGGTCATCCTCGACAGCGAGACCGCGGCCCTCACCTACAAGGAATTCGAGCTGCTGCAGTACCTCGTCCTGCGCGAAGGCCGCACCATTGAGCGGGCAGAGCTCATCTCCTCGCTGTGGAATGCCTCAGACGAGGAAGACGCACCGAACGAGCGCACGATCGACGTGCACGTGCGCCGTCTGCGCGCCAAGTTGGGCCGCTACGAGGACATCGTGCGCACGGTCCGCGGCGTCGGCTACCGGTTCGACCGTCACGCCGACGTGTCGATCCGCCAGTCGAGCACTCCGAGCCCCGACGTCTTCTAGGCCACTCTTCGCGCTGCGGCGTATCGCGGCTGCACGGTGATGCGTCAGTGGCCCGTGAATGTGATTGAGGGCCGGTCGCAGAGGCTAACGACCGACCCTCTTCCCTTGCACCAAGAGTGTCCTGCAATCACATTTCGCGCCTTCCGCCACAGCAAACGGTTGACGCACAATGAATATATAACGAACCGGTAACGGAGCGCTAGCTATCCGCTCGTTATTTTCCTGCGAATTCCCTCTCAGCGAATTCGGTGCTCCGCTGTCGAGTCCCTATCCTTGGGGAACACGACATTGGAGGCATGGTGAGCGATCGAGCGGCTGCCGTCGGCGCCTGGGAATCCCTCTTCCGGGCCCAGGTGGCCATCATGCGCAGCCTCGCCTCGGACTTTCCTGCCCACGGGATCTCCTTCAACGAATACGACGTGATGTTCAACCTGTCGCGGGAACCCGACCGGCGCATCCGTCTGCGCGATCTCAATGAGCACGTGCTGCTCACCCAGCCGAGCGTGAGCCGCCTCGTCGACCGGCTCACCTCCCGCGGGTACGTGCTCAAGCTCACCGACCCGTCCGACGGGCGCGGGGCAATCATCGAGCTCACGCCCGAGGGGTATGACGTGTTCCGGCGGGTCGCGTTGCAGCACATGGACACGATCACCGGGCGGATGGGCGACGCCCTCTCCAATGAGGAACTGGCCCAGTTGACGGGCCTCTGCGACCGACTGCGCACGGCGCCCTCCGGCGCCGGCCTCAAGCCTCGGCACGCCTGACCGCGCCCCCCGAAATGGCCCTGTGCAGGCGGCGACTGGCGGCGTAACGTAACGCTCAGGAGGTGAGTCTCATGCGCGCACGCCCAGGAGATCGAATCATCATTCGTGGTCGCACGGTGGAGACACCGGATCGGCACGGCGAGATCATCGAGGTTCGGGGAGAGGAGGGCGAGCCGCCCTACCGGGTCCGGTTCGGCGAGGGCCACGAGAGCGTCGTCTACCCGGGGTCCGACTTCGTGGTTGAACACGCCGAAACGGTCTGACCCGGCCGCTGACGTCCGGGCATGCACACAACACTGCTCCGGTCTAGGGGGTTCTGACCGCGCCCGGCGAGAGCTAACGTCGTGACTACACGTCGCATACGTGGCGTTTTTCCCCAAGGGGGTCCATCGGCATGAGAATCACCTGCCCGTTCTGCCATGCACCGGCCCGGCTCACGCCGAATCCGGCCCACTCCGAACGACTCACTCTTCCGCTCTACGTCCTCAAGTGCTCCGGGTGTGACCGCACCAGCGTGCGGCGTGACTCGGCCAGGCCGACGCGGATCACTCTCGCTGCACGCTGACCGGTGGTCGCGGCGTCCGCCGTCAGACGCCGGGTGCACTGCCAGGACGACCCGGCAGGGAAAGAGTAGCGGCCGCACCAGGGGAAAACGAAAGCGGCCCACCGAAATGAGCCGCTTTCGTTCTGTTTCTTACTGCGCGCCCGAAGGAGCGGTGTCAGGTAACGTCACAATGTGGAACCTCTACGGATCAGACGATTCTCCAAAACCGACGCGCTGATTTGCGATGTCGATGGCACCCTTGTCGATGTTCGTGACGTCCGCAGTCACGTCGAACGTCCAGCCGGTGAAGTGGACTTCAAGCCAAATTATGAGCGGTTTCACGCCGATTCGATCAACTCTCCGGCGCACCCAGAAGTCATACAACTCCTCAAGCACGCGCATGCTTGTGGGTTGACCATCCTGATCGTCACGGGTCGCGAGCAGAAGTGGTCATTCCTGACCACCACCTGGCTAGCCGAGCACGGCGTGCCGTATGACGAACTCATTATGCGCTCCCGAAATGACCCCAGGCCGGATGCGGTCGTCAAGACCGAGATGGTCCGAAGTATCGCTCTCCGATATAACACCCGGCTCGCTATCGATGACAGGCCAGCCATTGTCGAGGTGTGGCAGGGGGCCGGGATCCCAACAGCCTTAGTGACGGCATCTGGTTCATTAGGCGCGCTTGAATGGCCGGCTGGTCATGAGGCAGAGGACGATGTTCAGGCACTAGTTCGGGACGCCCTTCATAGATAGGCATCACGGTTGAGACCCGCGTCGAGCGAAGCCGCGCGCATGCGGTCCACTAATGTAAGGAGAACTTACGCCGAACCCGGGAACTCGAGGACTAGATGCCTGCACCTTTGTTTGGCGACACTCTATGGAGTGACTCGCTCGAACAGAAGGCACAGCGGGTCGCACCATTCCTTCGGTGGGCTGGCGGCAAACGATGGCTTCTCCCCCAGATTCTTGATCTCATCGGTGATTTGCCCGTGCGGCGATACCACGAGCCGTTTGTGGGCGGTGGATCTGTCTTCTTTGCACTCGATGTCTCGGAGCAGGCATTCCTGTCGGACTTGAACACCGACCTCATTGAGGTGTATCGGCAGGTCAGGGACCGCCCTTCGGACGTAACCGAGGAACTCACCAAGTACGAGAACACGTCCGCGGAGTATTACGCGGCGCGCGCTTCCTCACCGACCGCTGCGGTCCAGCGCGCAGCGCGGTTCATTTACCTGAACCACACCTCGTTCAACGGAATCTTCCGAGTGAACCTCAAAGGCGAATACAACGTTCCATTTGGCCACCGAAAGAACACAAACATGCCGGACGAGGAGTGGCTTCTCCAGGCAAGTGCGCGCCTGCAGGGTTCGGAACTCAACGGTGCCGACTTCGAACGTGCGTTGGGGGATGTCGAGGAAGGGGATCTTGTATTCCTGGATCCCCCCTACACAGTCGCCCACAATAACAATGGCTTTGTGAAGTACAACCAACACCTCTTCTCGTTTCAAGACCAGGAACGCCTCGCGATCGAAATCAAGAAGATTCGAGATGCAGGAGCGAACTACATCTTGACGAACGCTGCTCACATTTCTATCGAAAACCTTTTCTCGCCGTTGGGGCGCAAGTTGACAGTCAGTCGTCGGAATGTGATCGGCGGCAAGAACGCAACTCGTGGAAGCGCGGAAGAGTTTGTTTTCACAAACATTGGGGATAAGTGACCGAGGAAATTGCTCTCCTGCCACCCGCGAGCGTCAGTCGGGAGATCGCGCGCCGGCTTTCACCCTATGTGAGAGAAAAAATACCTACCGCGAGACAGATCGAGTACGAGAACGACGGCTGGGTCCTAGACAAGCAGCTCAAGTCACAGGTCTGGATGCGAAAGCTCAAGCGCCAGGAAATAGCGTTTGAAGACCAAGTGTGGGCGATGTGTGCACGCCTCGGGTTCGAGAGTCTAAGTCGAGATCGCCTGCTAAGTATCAGCTATGGAAAAAGCGACAACGAGACTAAGCAAATCGATGTTCTGGCCGCCGACGATGATGTCGTTCTCGTCATCGAGTGCAAGTCTTCTGCTGCCGAGCAAGCTCCGACCCATGCGTTCAAGACAGAGATAGAGAGCATCCAGGGGTACCGTGCTGGTCTCATCGGGACTATCCGCGCGCAGTTTCCAAACCACAAAGTTCGATTCGTTTTCGCCACGAACAACATAAATGTAAGCAAAGACACGCTCGAACGCATCGGGAACGCAGAGATTTCCTACCTGGATGAAGAGGCAATCTCCTATTATCACGAGCTGGCAAATCACCTTGGAAGCGCCGCCAAGTTTCAGCTTCTAGGCAACCTATTTCAAGGGCAACAGATCGCTGCTATGGACGCGAGTGTCCCCGCAATCCAGGGGCGCATGGGTGGTCTGACCTATTTCTCTTTCGCTATCGAGCCCGAGCGACTACTGAAAATCGCGTACGTGCTTCACCGCAACAACGCCAACCTCCGCTGGATGCCAACGTATCAACGGATCATTAAAAAGTCGCGGCTCAAGAAGGTCTCCCAGTTCGTGGAAGACGGAGGCTTCTTCCCAAACTCGCTCGTTGTCAACATCGACAACGGGGGCAAGAAGCTCAAGTTTGACCGGTCCGAAAAGCAATCGGGCACGACCACCCTCGGGATACTCCACCTTCCTCGTAAGTATCGGTCCGCATACGTGATCGACGGTCAGCACCGCCTCTACGGATTTGCCCATTCGGACCGCGCGGCAACAGAACTTGTTCCAGTCGTGGCGTTCGTCGATCTCCCCGGTGAAAAACAACTCGAACTCTTCATGCAGATCAATGAAAACCAACAAGCTGTTCCCAAAAACCTGCAGAACACTCTCAATGCGGATCTCCTCTGGACGAGTCCTGACAAGAAGAAGCAGGCGCATGCCCTAAAGCTAAAAATCGCGCAGCTCCTCGGGGAACAGAAGTCCTCACCATTGCGTGGACGCGTGATCATGGGCGAGGAACAAGCCAACGATCGTAAGTGCATCAGTCTCGACGCGATTCAACGAGGCATTGACCGCGGGCGCTTCATCGGTGAATTCACCGCCGCGGGGCCGAAAAAATTCGGATCCTTCTACCGAACGTCGAACGACGACACGTGCACTCCACTTGCAGAGTTCCTGGAGTTGTGTTTTGGATACCTACGTGATGAGATCCCAAAACAGTGGAACATCGGTCGTGGAGAGGGTGGCTTCGTCTTCACCAACGCCGGAACGGAAGGCCTTCTACGGCTCATCGGTGACGTGGTTGACCACCTCAGGGATCAGGGACGGCTAGAGCCTCGAGATGCAACGCCCCAAGAGGTCTTTGCGCAAGTGAGAGGTCTACTCGAACATGCGGTGGCGTACATTGTAGGACTCACTGTGGACGAGGCGGCCGAGTTCAGAGGATGGTTGGGAAGTGGCGGACCCACAAAGTATCTGCGTAAGTTCCAGGCTGCAATCCACACTGCTGTGCCCGTTTTTGAGCCCGAGGGCTTGGCCGAATGGACTACCGATCAGGCCAAACAGTTCAATGCGGATTCCTACTCGATGGCCCATGCCATTGAAGCTCATTTGAACGCAGACATTCGGCAGCGACTCGAGGACAAGTTCGGATCAGACTGGTACAAGCTTGGGGTTCCGAAAAAGGTCTACCAAGATGCGCAGAGCCGTGCTGCCGAGAAGCAATACGAAGCAGCACCAGGCGTCAAAATCGACTGGTGGGATTGCCTTTACTTGATCAACTACAGAGAAGTACTCGTGCACGGGAACATGACGCTTTGGAATGAGCTCTACAACGATGCCTACACTCTGCCAAGCGACAAGAAAGCTTCTAGCTGGAAAGACAAGTCAGGCTGGATGATTCAGCTCAACGACATCCGTAACAAGATCTCGCACAATGGGACTGTCACGGAAGAAGAGTACGAGTTCCTACATGCCATGCATTCTCATTTTGGGCTTGCCAGCTCAAGCTAGGTAGATAGGCAAGGCGACCTACTGCGCCGGATTTAGAAGCGCAATTGCTCTCTCAGCAGGACAGCGTGAGCGCTCTAGGTTACAGACAGGTCTGTCGCACGGTGGATACTCGCACCGAGCCCTCGGCGGTCTTCAGCGATGGGGCTTGGCCGAAAGTCCCAAAGATCACATCGATTTGCGGCGCACCACTAGGCAGTTCACGGATTGCCTTGACAGTCTCCGAGGTGCACCTTCTAGGGAGGCCGGTAGGCGACACGCGCTGGGCGGTAGCGACCGCTCGAGGTTCGGGCACGGTTCGTGAAAACTCACGCACGTAAGCCGTGGCGAGTGCGCGCAAGTGTAGATTGCGCGTCAATCGCACTCTGCAGGAACCCACGTGGGGCGAGAACCAACGAAAGCGGCCCACCGAAATGAGCCGCTTTCCTACTGTGCGCCCGAAGGGATTCGAACCCCCAACCTTCTGATCCGTAGTCAGATGCTCTATCCGTTGAGCTACGAGCGCAGTGGTGCCGTTCGAACTTGGCGCTCGAAGACAACTTAGAAACTATAACAGTTTTTACGGACTGTCTCGTTCGAGAGCGGCGACGGCCGGCGTTCGGATCCCCAGCCAGGACACGATCCCGCCGGCGAACATCAGCACCGCGACGACGACCATCACCCGTTGGAAACCCGCCACATCGAGCCGGGCGCCGATGATCGTGCCGGCCAGGGCCACGGCGATGAGGCCGGCGACCCTGGCCACGGCGTTGTTGATGGCCGATCCGATGCCCGCCTGCTCGGCCCGGATCGACCCGAGCACCGCAGAGGTGAGCGGCGCCACCGTGATGGCCAGGCCCAGCCCGATCAGCACGATGGCGGGCACCACCTGCAGCCACACGTTGATCGGCGGCACGGCGGCCAGGAGCAGCAGGAAACCGGCCCCCGCGATTATCGGGCCGATGGCCATGAACCGGCGCGGGCCGTAGCGGCCGGCGAGGGTGCCGAACAGGGTCGCGAAGAGGAGCAGCATGAGCGTGGCCGGCACGCCCGCGATGCCCGCCGCGGTGGCGGAGAACCCGCCCACCTGCTGCAGATAGACGGAGAAGATGAAGAATCCCAGGCTCAGGGCCGAGTAGATGCCGACCGTGGCGATGTTGCCGACCCAGAAGTTGCGCACCCGGAACAGCCCGAGCGGCATCATCGGCTGCGGTGCCCGGGCCTCCCACCAGAGGAACGCGGCGAGCGCGAGCACGCCCACGATCAGTGGCGCGAAGACCACCGGGCTGCCCCAGCCCAGCCGGCCCTGCTCGATCAGCGCGAAGACGGGGGCGCCCAGACCGACGACGGCCAGGCCGGCTCCGACCAGGTCGATCCGGGCGGCCGGGCCCGTGCGCGCGCGCTCGTCGATCCTGGCCAGCACGATCAGGGTGACGACGATGGGAAGCACGTTGATCGCGAAGATGAAGCGCCAGCCGATCGTGTCGACGAGGATGCCGCCCAGCACCGGCCCGGCGATGCCGGCGATGCCGGTCCAGCCCGTCCACGCCCCGATCGCCTTGCCCTGCGCCGGACCGGAGAAGGTGGAGGTGATCAGGGCCAGGGAGCTCGGCACCAGCAGCGCGGCCGCCATGCCCTGCAGGATCCGGGCGACCACCAGCAACGTCCCCAGCGGTGCCACGGCGCAGGCCAGTGAGGTGATCCCGAACCAGATCAGGCCGACTCGGAGCACCCGAACCCGTCCGTAGGTGTCGGAGAGGGAACCGGCCACGAGGATCAGTGCGCCGAGGGAGAGCAGGTAGCCGTCGACCACCCACTGCTGCAGCGCCAGGTCGCCGCCGAACTCCCGCGCGATCGCGGGCAACGCGACGTTGATGATCGAGGCGTCGAGGAAGGCCACGAACGACGACAGGACGGCGACGATCAGGACGCGGCGCTGGCGGGGAGTCACGCCGCAGTTTAGCTCCGATGAACACGCCGGGGCAAAGGATCGCAGGCCGGCCGGGGCGCCGGCGGTCGAGACCCGGCGGTCGAGACCCGGCGGTCGAGCCCGGGTCGACGGGATTTTGACAAGCTCGACCACCGGGTCTCGACGAGCTCGACCACCGGGTCTCGACAAGCTCGACCACCGGGTCTCGACAAGCTCGACCACCGGGTCTCGACAAGCTCGACCACCGAGACACAAGCTCGACCACCGGGTCTCGACAAGCTCGACCACCGGGGCACGCCCTAGCCGACACCGGGGGCCGGTGCAAAACTGGCGCCATGACCCCGACCCGGAACAGCCAGGCATCCTTCGAATACGCCGGCCTACGCGCCCTGTTCATCAACTGCACCCTGAAACGCAGCCCCGAGGTCAGCCACACGCAGGGCATCATGAATCTCAGCGCGGCGATCATGCACGAGCAGGGCGTCTACGTGGAGACGCTCAGGGCGATCGACCACGAGATCGCCACCGGCGTCTACCCGGACATGACCGAGCACGGCTGGAAGACGGATGCCTGGCCCGCCCTCTTCGACAAGGTGCTCACCGCCGACATCCTTGTCATCGGCGGGCCGATCTGGCTCGGCGACAACGGGTCGGTGACCAAGCGGATCATCGAACGGCTCTACGCGATGAGCGGCGAGTTCAACGACAAGGGCCAGTACCTCTACTACGGCAAGGTCGGCGGGGCGATCATCACCGGCAACGAGGACGGCGTGAAGCATTGCGCATCGAACATCCTCTACAGCCTGCAGCACATCGGCTACACGATCCCGCCCGCGGCGGATGCCGGCTGGATCGGCGAGATCGGGCCGGGGCCGAGCTACCTCGACCCGGGCTCCGGCGGGCCGGAGAACGACTTCACCAACCGCAACACCACCTTCATGACCTGGAACCTCATGCACCTGGCCGCGATCCTGAAGGCCAACGGCGGGATCCCCGCCTACGGCAACCTGCGCCAGGCCTGGGACCAGGGTGAGCGGTTCGGCTTCCGGGCGAACCCGGAATACCGGTAGACAGAAGGAGGAAGACCGCATGAGCGCGATCCTGACCCACGACGTGCCGCTGCCGATGCCGCGCCGCCTGGACGTGCGGGTCACCGGCGGGACCGTGCGCGGCGTGCAGGAGGACGGCATGCTGGCCTGGCGCGGGATCCCGTACGCGGCGCCGCCGGTGGACGAGTACCGGTTCCGCGCCCCCCAGCCCGTTGTCGCGTGGGACGGCATCCGCGACGCGTCGACGTTCGGGCGGATCGCGCCGCAACCCTACAAGGGCCAGTTCAAGGGGGCCGGGCCGAAGGTGCCCGCCGGCGAGGACTGCCTGACCATCAACGTGCTGCGTCCGGCCGCGCCCTCTCGCAAACGCCTGGGCCGCCCGGTGATGGTGTTCATCCACGGCGGCGGTTACAGCGTGGGCTCGTCGCGGAAGTTCGCCGGCCGAGGCGAGCGCTTCGTGCGGAGCGGCCGGGTGGTCTACGTCAGCTTCAACTACCGGCTCGGCGCACTCGGATACCTGGACTTCAGCCGGTACTCGACGCCGGAGCGGCCCCTCGAGAGCAATCTCGGGCTGCGCGACCAGGTTGCCGCCCTTGAATGGGTGCGGGACAACATCCGTGCCTTCGGCGGCGACCCGCACAACGTGACCGTATTCGGCGAGTCCGCCGGCGGCAACGCGGTGATCACGCTGATGGCGACACCGAGCACCACGGGCCTGTTCGCCCGGGCGATCGCGCAGAGTGCCCCGACGAACGCCTCGTTCTCCACCGCGCTCACCGACGGCTGGGCCGCGGAATTCGTGGACGAGCTGCGGGCGATCACCGAGGTGCCCGGCGGGGAGCAGGCCGACCCGAACGCGCTGCTCTGCTCCGCGGAGGTCGCCGACCTGACCCGGGCGGCCGTGGTCGTGCAATCCCGGACCCCCGACGCCTACCCCGGCACCTTCTGCCTGGTGCCCGTGGTCGACGGCGACTTCCTGCCCGAGAGGCCGCTCGACGCGTTCCGGCACGGGCGGGCGCACCGGGTGCCGCTGATCATCGGCACGAACGAGCGGGAGGGTTCCCTGTTCCGGGGCCGGGTGGACATCCTCCCCCGCTCCCCGTGGCGCATCGTGTCCGTCTACGACAACGCCCCCGCGTCCTCGCACGACGCCATGCGGGCGGTGTACTCCCGGCTGCCGGCGAACCGGTCGGCCGTCGACTTCGGCGGTGATTTCGTGTTCTGGTACCCGAGCGTGCAGATCGGCGAGCTTCACTCCCGGGTGGCGCCGGTCTACGTGTACCGCTTCGACCTGGCACCCCGGCTCATGCACCTGCTCGGTATCGGCGCCACCCACGGCCTGGAACTGTTCGCCCTGTTCGAGCAGGTCGACGCCCCCTTCGCCCGGGCGATGAGCCTGCTCGGCGGCCGCGCGGCATTCATCGGCGCGGGGGAACGGATGCGGCGGCACTGGCTGCGCTTCGCCGTCACCGGCCGGCCAGACGGCAACTGGCCGGACTACTCCGAGCCCGATCGGCTGACCCTGATCTTCGATGAAGAGGACCGGGTCGAGTCGGACCCGCGCCGGGAACGGCGTGCGGTCTGGCAGAGCTTCATGCCCGAGTTCTGACTGCGCCCAGAGTTGATGCCCAGGTCGACGGCGTGCAGGTCGATACGGGCGAGTTCCTCGTCGTCGAAGGCGAGGTTGTCCACGGCGTCAAGGTCCGTCTCCAGCTGGGCGACGGATGACGCCCCGAAATGCGCGGCGCAGGGTGTCACGCTGCGTCTCCCTCGCAGTGGTGTCACCGAATTGCTGCCAGAGCCCCAGGGAGATCGTGCTGGCACACTTCGGCGCGCGTCCCGAGCCGGTGGTCGAGCTCGTCGAGACCGGCTCGCGTCACGTGATTTCGACAGGCTCAATCACCGGCGGGGGCGGCCCGATCACCGGTGGTCGAGCTCGTCGAGACCAGCTCGCGCGATCAGCGGTGGTCGAGCTCGTCGAGACCAGCTCGCGTCACGTGATTTCGACAGGCTCAATCACCGGCGGTCGAGCTCAATCACCGGTCGGGCGGCTCGATCGCCGAGCGGACTACTCCCGGGACCGGCCCGGCGAGCGGACGCGCAACCCGACGGCCTCGGCGCCCTGGAGCTGACGGGGGTCGTACGAGATGTACTCGTCCGCTCCCGCTTGGAGCGCGGCGGCGATATGGAGCGCGTCCAGGCTTCGCAGGGTGCTTCCGGGCAGCGTCCCTGCCTCCCGGAAGAGGTTTCGGTCCATCTCGATCATCGCCAGTCGTATGAGCACGTCGCTGGCCGCAGCCTGCGGTATGCCCACGCGCGTGGCCATGCGCCGCAGTTCGGTTTCCACGAGTAGCGCCGACACGATCTCGGTGTCCATTCGCCCGATCAGGTCGTCGAGGTGCGCCCGGAGCGCACCGCTCTCCGGTTCGTCGGCGAGGAGTTTGCCTGCAGCCGAGGTGTCCAGGTAGGCGATCAACGCTCGGCGCGCAGTTCGTTCAGCGCTGCCTCGGTGGTCATGGTGATCGCGAAGCGCGGCAGGCCTGAGAAGCCGCCGCGGATGAGCGCGGGCCTGAAGCGAACACCACCGAGCGGAGCGACGGGGGGCGGGGAGAGGACCGCGACGATGTGGCCGTGGTTGGTGACCTGCAAAGTCTCGCCGTCCTGGACAGCGCGCAGGATCTCCGCACTCTTGTTGCGCAGGTCCCGGTGTGGGATCGTCCGTGTCATGGCGCAACTGTAGCAGTCGTAGCAGTTAGCAGGCGAGGGTCAGGGCAGGGTCTCGACAGGCTCGACCACCGAGGTGGGCGCAGGCGAGGGGGGTCTCGACAGGCTCGACCACCGAGACAGGCTCGACCACCGAGACAGGCTCGACCACCGAGGTGGGCGCAGGCGACGGGGGTCTCGACAGGCTCGACCACCGAGACAGGCTCGACCACCGAGAGGACTCAGCGGGTGACGGCGCGGACGGGCTGAGGGAGGCGCGCAGCCAGCCACGCGTCGAGTGCGGCGGCGGGAACGGGCCGGGACATGTGGTAGCCCTGGGCCTGGTCGCAGCCGTAACCGTAACCGACGAGCATGGAGTAGGCGATGCCGTCTTCCACTCCCTCGGCGACCATGCGCAGGTTCAGGCTGTGGGCGAGCGCGATGGTCGACTCGACCAGGGCCGCGGCCCGAGGGTCGTCGGCCATCGTCATCACAAAGGACCGGTCGAGCTTCAGCTCGTCGAGGGGCAGATCCCGCAGATAGGCCAGTGAGCTGTAGCCGGTGCCGAAGTCATCGACGGCGAGCCGGATGCCGGCGGCGCGCAGCCGGGTCAGGATGGCGCGGGCGCGCACGCTGTCGATCATCAGGAAGTCCTCGGTGATTTCGAGCATGAGCACCGAGGGCGACAGGCCACGGGCCACGATCATCGCGCCGATCCGTTCGGGCAGGTCCTGTTCGACCAGGGAGCTGGCGGACATGTTGACGGCGACCGTGAGGGGCCGACCCGCGGCCTGCCAGGTGGCCGCTTGATCCAGGGCCTTCCCGAGCACCACCTGGGTCAGTCGGCCCATCAGACCAGCCTCCTCGACCAGTCGCAGGAACGAGTCCGGATACAGCAGGCCGCGGCTTGGGTGGTTCCACCGAACCAGGGCTTCGACGTCGTGAACGATCCCGGTGTCCAGATCGACCTTGGGCTGGAAGTGCACGACCAGCTGGTCCGTCCGCAGGGCGAGACGCAGTTCCTCCGCGGTGCGCAGCCGGGCGTCGCCGTGACTGTCGTCGTCGTTTCGGTAGACGTGGTGTCCCGAGCGGGTTTCCTTGGCCTTGTACATGGCCATATCGGCCTTGCGCATCAGGGTGCCCAGATCCGTGCCGTGCTCGGGGGAAATGGCGATGCCGATGCTGACGCTGGCCTGCACCGCGATTCCCGCCAGCGTGAACGGCGCCACCAGGGCGGCGCGCAGTTTCACGGCGACGGTCGCGGCGCGGTCCTGATCGGTGTGATCGAGGAGGATCGCGAACTCGTCCCCGCCGAGCCGGGCGAGCAGATCGCCCGCGCGCAGCTGCTCAGACAGGCGCCGGCCTGCCCCGACCAGGAGCTGGTCCCCCACCTCGTGCCCGAGGCTGTCGTTGACGTCCTTGAACCGGTCCAGATCCAACAGGAGCAGGGCGCTGTGCCGGTCGGCGCCCGCCAGGAGTCGGGCCGGCGCATCCGCGTACAGTGCCCGCCGGTTCGGCAGACCGGTGAGGTCGTCGGTGCGGGTCTGCACGCGCAGCACGGCCATCCGGGTCAACTGACGGAAGGTCAGTTGGAAACGCACGGCGGTCACCACCAGCGTCAGCGTCGCCAGCCCGACCGCCAGATCCATGACGTCCACCTGACTGCTCAGCACCAGGACACCGACGGCCGCCGTCGAGGCGACAGCGGGCACGATCAGGGCGCGCCCTCTCGTGCCGGCCTGCCGGTGGGGAGTGTCTGGACGAGTCGATCCGTCGACCCACAGCGCGGCAAGGGTGAGGCCGATGGCCCAGCCTGCGTCAACGATGGTGCCGATCACATAGGTGTCCGTGAGCACGCGCAGAGCGTAGACGACGTCGGCGGCGGCGAAGACGAGGAGCCCGATGACCAGGAGCGTCCAGCGCCGGCCCAGGACGAGACCCTGGGATGCGGCGAGCCCCACCACGGCAGCGACCAGCAGCAGGTCGAACAGCGGGTACGCGACCGCGACGGCGGTCGCCAACGACAGTGGGGCGTCGGCCTCCGACGCCAGAACCGGGGCGATCAGCACGGTGAGAACGGCGGCCGCGCCGAACGCACCCACCGCGCTGTCCAGAACCACCGAGAACGACATGCTGCGCAACTGAGGGCGCACCAGTTCCGCTAGGGCGGCCAGCATCAGCGGGTAGAACAGCAGATAGCCGACATCGGTCGGGCCGGGGAACGGCAGCGACGACGCTCCGGCCAGGGACGCGACGTAGATCTGATTGGCGGCCGCGAACGCCGTCACGGCCGCCGCGGCCAGGACGACGTAGCTGCGCCGGAACCTGGTGCGGTACGCCGCCACCCAGCAGACCAGCGCCGGCACCCATTCGGTGAGTGTGCCCAGCCCGCCGTCGACCACCGGGCTGAAGCCGTCGCCGTGGTTCAGCAACCCGATCACGTAGGCGATCGCCAGGAGTCCGGAGGACCAGATCGGCCAGCTCGCGCGCCCGCGCAGATCAGCCGTGAGCCGACGAATGTCGACCGTGCGTTTCGGTGCAGCCATCAGCCCCCCTGTTGGCCTCAATCTACCAGTTGATCGGGCGGATTGTCGGTCGGGACATCCGTCGGCGTACCCCAGAATTGGGAGCCGAACGCCGAGGTCCGCCGCGCCGCCCGAGACGGACGAAGCGGCTGGGCACGCCCCGCGGAGGCCCAAACGGTAGACTTGCCGGGCCAAGCATCCGCTATCCCTGGGAGAACGCCTCGTGACCGCTGTTTCCACTTCATCCTCCCGCGGCGTCGCCGACACCGTGACCAACGCGATCGCGACACCTGACAAAGAGCAGCCGTTCGACGCGCTCGGCCTGACCCCGGGCGAGTACGCGGAGATCCGCACCATTCTCGGCCGCCGCCCCACCTCGGGCGAGCTCGCGATGTACTCGGTGATGTGGAGTGAGCACTGCTCCTACAAGAGCTCGAAGAAGTACCTGCGCCAGTTCGGTGACAAGGTCTCCCCCGCGATGAAGAAGAACCTCATGGTCGGGATGGGCGAGAACGCCGGCGTGCTCGACGTCGGCGAGGGCTGGGCGGTCACGTTCAAGATCGAATCGCACAACCACCCCTCCTACATCGAGCCGTTCCAGGGCGCCGCGACCGGCGTCGGCGGCATCGTGCGCGACATCATCTCGATGGGTGCCCGCCCGGTCGCGGTGATGGACGCCCTCCGCTTCGGCGACATCGACGACCCTGACACCGCCCGTGTCGTGCACGGCGTCGTGTCCGGCATCTCGTTCTACGGCAACTGCCTCGGTCTGCCCAACATCGGCGGCGAGACCTGGTTCGACAGGGTCTACCAGGGCAACCCGCTCGTCAACGCGCTCTCGGTGGGCGTGCTGCGGCACGAGGACCTGCACCTGGCCAACGCCACCGGCGCGGGCAACAAGGTCGTGCTGTTCGGGGCGCGCACCGGCGGAGACGGCATCGGCGGGGCATCCATTCTCGCCTCCGATACCTTCTCCGACCCTTCGACAGGCTCAGGACAAGGGGCGGACAAACCCACCAAGCGGCCCGCCGTACAGGTCGGCGACCCGTTCGCCGAGAAGGTGCTGATCGAGTGCTGCCTTGAGCTGTACCGGGAGAAGCTCGTCGAGGGTATCCAGGACCTGGGCGCCGCGGGCATCTCCTGCGCGACCAGCGAGCTCGCCTCCAACGGCGACGGCGGCATGTTCATCGAGCTCGACAAGGTGCTGCTGCGCGACCCGACTCTGACCGCCGAGGAAATCCTGATGAGCGAGAGCCAGGAGCGGATGATGGCCGTCGTCACCCCGGAGAAGCTCGCCGGTTTCCTCGCCGTCACCGCGAAGTGGGACGTGGAGACCAGCGTGCTCGGCGAGGTCACCGACTCCGGCCGGCTCATCATCGACTGGCACGGCGAAGAGATCGTCAACGTGGACCCGCGCACCGTCGCGGTCGACGGCCCGGTCTACGACCGTCCCGTGGCCTACCCGGCCTGGCTCGACGCGCTGCAGGCGGACACGGCATCCGCTCTGCCCCGCCCGGTCTCGCCCGAGGTGCTGCGCGAGCAGTTCCTCGCCCTGCTCGGCTCGCCGAACCTGGCCGACCCGAGCTGGATCACCGACCAGTACGACCGGTACGTGATGGGCAACACGGCCCTCTCGTTCCCCGACGACGCGGGCATGATCCGGATCGACGAGGAATCGGGCCTCGGCTTCGTGATCGCCACCGACGCGAACGGCCGCTACTGCCAGCTCGACCCGTACCGCGGCGCGCAGCTCGCCCTCGCCGAGGCGTACCGCAACGTGGCCGCGACCGGCGCGGTTCCGGTGGGCATCAGCGACTGCCTCAACTTCGGCTCGCCGGAGAACCCCGAGGTGATGTGGCAGTTCGAACGCGCCGTCACGGCGCTGGCCGACGGCTGCCTCGAACTGGAGATCCCGGTCACCGGCGGCAACGTCTCGTTCTACAACCAGACCGGCGATGCGCCGATCCACCCGACCCCGGTCGTGGCCGTGCTCGGCGTGATCGACGACGTCGCCCGGCGCGTGCCCAGCGGCTGGCAGGACGACGGCCACAACATCTACCTGCTCGGCATCACCCGTGAGGAGCTCGACGGCTCCGCCTGGGCCGGCGTCATCCACGACCACCTGGGCGGCGTTCCGCCGATGGTGGACCTTCTTGGGGAGGCGACTCTCGCCGGGCTGCTGCACGCGGCGTCGGTCGAGGCGCTGATCGACAGCGCGCACGACCTCAGCACGGGAGGCCTCGCGCAGACGCTCGCCGAGGCGGTGCTCCGGTTCGGGGTCGGCGCCCGGGTGTGGCTCGGCGACATCTGCGAGCGCGACGGGGTGGACGCATCCGTCGCCCTGTTCTCGGAGTCGGCCGGCCGCGTGGTCGTGTCGGTGCCGCGGGAGGACGACGTGAAGTTCCTCGGCCTGTGCGAGGGGCGCGGCTACCCGGTGCTGCGCATCGGCGTGACGGATGCCACGGCGCCGGTGCTCGAGATCCAGGACTACTTCACGGTGTCGCTGGCCGACCTGCAGTCCCGCCACCGCGGCACCCTGCCGTCCCGCTTCGGCGCCTAGCCTCCTGTTCCTCCTGTTCCTCCGTTCTCGCGGCTGAGGGGGAAGGGAATCTTCGTGACGGACTCCGAGGCCGACCAGAGTCGGGCGGCCAGCGGCTGGTCCAGGGAGGTGCGGGTGGGGGTTTGGATCGTCGGGGCGCCGCGGGTGAGGAAACGGGGGCCGTAGTACTGGCCGCCGCGGGCATCCGGGTCGGTGGCGGCGAGCACGGTCGGCCAGGCGCCGCGGTCCTTGCCCTGGGCCACCAGACTCTGCAGGTTGTCGACGAAACGAACGCCGCGGCTGGGCTCGCTGACCCCGCGGATGCCGGGCGTCAGCCCCGAGATCGAATAGCCCGGGTGCGCGACCAGCGATGCGACCCCGAGGGGGCCGCCGGCATCCGCTGCCCGCAACCTGCGGTCGAGCTCGAACCCGAACACCTGCAGCGCGATCTTCGACTGCGCGTAGGCGGTCCACTGCTTGTAGCCGGCCTTGAGCTGCAGGTCCTCGAGCGTGGAATCGATGATGCGCGAGATCATCGAGCCGAGGGAGACGACCCGGCTGCCTGGCGTGCGCCGCAGCGCCGGCAGCACCTGCGCGGCGAGCGCGAAATGACCGAGGTAGTTGGTGGCGAGCACGAGTTCGTTGCCGTCGACGCTGACCTCCCGGGTGCGTGGCGGGTGCACGATCCCGGCGTTGAGGATGAGCCCGTCGATTGCAGGGAGTTCCAGCAGGGTCTCGGCCGCCCGCCGCACGGAGGCCAGGTCGGCCAGATCGAGCGACACGGTCGACACGGATGCCCCGGGCACCCTCCCGCGGATGGCCGCGGCGGCGGCCCCTGCCCTGTCCGGGTCGCGGCAGGCGAGCACGACGTGGGCGCCGGCATCCGCCAACTGCTCGGCGGTGAAGTAGCCGAGCCCCGTGTTGGCGCCCGTGATCACGAAGGTCTTGCCGGCCTGGCCGGGGAGGCGTCGCGGGTTCCAGGTCACGAGGCGGGGTTCGTCCCGGTCGCGGCCGACCCCGCGGCGCGCGCGCCGCCGTTCGCATTCTCGGTGCCGGCGATCTGCTCGTGGTGGTGGATCACCTCGGCGATGATGAAATTGAGGAACTTCTCGGCGAACGCCGGGTCGAGTCGCGCCTCCTCGGCGAGGCCGCGCAGGCGCTGGATCTGCAGGAGTTCACGGGTCGGGTCCGCCGGCGGCAGGCCGTGCGCAGCCTTGAGCCGGCCGACCTGCTGGGTGAACTTGAAGCGCTCGGCGAGCAGGTGAATCAGCGCGGCATCGATGTTGTCGATGCTCTGCCGGATGCTGCCCAGCTCGTCGATCGCATCCTGCCCCGCGTCCGCGGACGATTCCTCTGCTGCTGCCATGGTTCGACGATACCGTGCGGTCGAAATCACCGCCGACTTCGACCTTTCCGGTCGAGGTTGACCGGTGTGCGGGTCGGGCTGGACCGGAATGGTCGATCTCGGCGCGGGGGCTGCTCGGCGCGGGGAGGGACGCGGAGAGGGACGGGGGCATCAGGGACGGGGAGGTCAGGGACGTCGGGGGCATCGTCGCGGGGAACCGCACCGCGAGCCGCACCCGGACGGGGCGGCGGCAGCCGGAGTCGCTTCTGGGCCAGCAGGATGCCGAAGAGCACCAGGGCCGCGCCGAGGGGCTCGTGCCAGGACAGGGTCTCGCCGAGCAGGAGTACGCCGAGCAGCACGCCGACCACGGGCGTGACGTAGGTGACCGTGGACGCGTTGGTCGGCCCCCAGGCGCGCAACACGTTGATGTTCCAGATGTACGCGACGCCGGTGCCCAGCGCCCCAAGCGCGACCAGGCTCAGCACGATCGGCACGGTGAGAGCCACCGGATGCCACGCCAGCACCGGGGTGAGCAACAGCATGATCGCCCCGCCGAGCCCGATGTTGAGCAAGGCAAAGGTCGCTCCCGCGATCGGCCGGCCGCTGAGGAACCGGCGGGTGTAGCCGAAGGTGAAGCCGTAACAGACCGCGGCGCCGAGGCAGGCGAGCTGGCCCCAGAGGTCGCCGGTCAAGGCCGCGTAGCGCCACGGGCCGATGATCACGCCCACGCCGAGGATGCCCACCAGCACACCGACCACCTGGCCGCGGACGAGCCGCTCCACCCGGAAGGCGAGAGTGGCCATCAGCGCCGTCATGATCGGGGTGACGGCGTTGTAGATGCTCGCCAGGCTGGACGACACGTACTGCTCCGCCCACGCGAACAGAAGGTGAGGGATGACGCATCCGGTGATCGCGATCACAAGGAAGTGCAGCCAGACGATGCCCTCGCGTGGCAGCACCGGGCCGTTCTTCACGCGGGGCCGGGTGACGAGCACGATCAGGCCCAGCGTGAGGCCGCCGAGCACGAGCCGGGACCACGCCACCTGGCCGAAGCTGACCCCGGCCAGGGCGACCTTCATGAACAGGAAACTGGAGCCCCAGACCACGCCCATGCCCAGGAACTGGAGGGTGACGATGGTCTTGCCTGCCGCCGGAGTGTCGATCACCTGCCGACCCTATCGCGGCCAGGCGCGACCCGCGGCGGATCCCACGTCGACGGCCGAAACCCGCCGAGTTCTACCTTTCCGGTCGAGGTTGACCCGCCCACCGGTCGATCTCGACCGGAAAGGTCCATCTCGGCGGGAGGGACGGGCCGGACGTAGGACAAGAGGAAGAGCAAGAGCAGGAGCAGGAGCAGAAAGTGCTCAGCTCAGCTGGCCGACTCGGTAGTGCACCGCCTGGGTGCCGTAGCCGTCGAGCCTCGCCCGGAGGCCAGCCTGCACCCGCGGCCACTCGTCCTCGAGCACCGAGTACACCACGGTGTCGCGCCAGGATCCGTCGGCGCGGCGCCGCTCCCGGCGGATGGTGCCCTCGTAGGTGGCGCCGATGCCGGCGATGGCCGCGCAGGAGCGCAGGTTGAGCGCGTCGGCCTGGATCTTCACCCGGCCGAACCCGTGCTCAAAGGCCAGGCCCAGGAGCAGGAGCTTGGCTTCGGCGTTGACGGCGGTGCCCCAGACCCTCGGGTCGTAGGCGGTCCAGCCCAGGTGCGCGGTGCCGTTGGCCAGATCGAGGTCGCCGAGGGTCGAGGTGCCGACCAGGTCCCCGTCGTGCGGGCCGCCGATCAGGCGCACCGCGTAGGGCAGCCCCGCCCACTGGTAGTACCCGAGGGCCCAATCGATGAAATCGCCGAGGCCGGTGCGCAGCCCGGCCGGGCCGCCGCCGTAGCCGTCGGCGAACACTGCCGGTTTGGCGATCGCCCGGTGCAGCTCGGGCAACAGCAGGCGCGTCAGCGGCTCGAGCTGCAGGTACTCGCCCGCGATCGTCGCGGGCACCGGACGAAGGGCGCTCATCCCGACATCCTGGCAGGAGAACGTGACCGTGCGGTGAACGGATGCCGACGAATCAGGTCGCGTCGCATCCGTTCTGCCGCGTCGAATTCGACGGACTTTTTGCCGATTCCGGACCAGAATCAGCGTCGCCAGGCCCGTTTTCGGGAAAATCTCCGTCGAATTCGACAGGGGTGAACGGGTCAGGGGGGAACTGGCCGGTCCTGCCGACCTCGATCAGTCGACGAGGTCGTGCCGGGAGATGATCGCTTCGCGGCCGGGGCCGACGCCGATCGCCGAGATGCGGGCGCCGCTCATCTTCTCGATGGCGAGCACGTAGTCCTGGGCGGCGCGGGGCAGGTCCTCGAAGGTGCGTGCACCCGTGATGTCCTCGGTCCAGCCGGGGAAATCCTCGTAGATGGGCTTCGCGTGGTGGAAGTCGGACTGCGAGACCGGCACCTCGTCGAAGCGCACGCCGTCGACGCTGTAGGCGACGCAGACCGGGATGACGTCGAGTCCGGTGAGCACGTCGAGCTTGGTGAGCACGAAGTCGGTGACACCGTTGATCCGGGCCGTGTAGCGGGCCACCGGGGCGTCGTACCAGCCGCAGCGGCGAGGGCGACCGGTGGTGGTGCCGAACTCGAAGCCGTTCGCGCGGAGGAACTCGCCCGACTCGTCGAATAGCTCGGTCGGGAACGGGCCGGCGCCGACGCGGGTCGTGTACGCCTTGACGACGGCGATGATCCGGTCGATCCGGTTCGGGCCGATGCCTGAACCGGTCACCGCGCCGCCGGAGGTGGCGTTCGAGGAGGTGACGAACGGGTAGGTGCCGTGGTCGACATCCAGCATGGTCGCCTGGCCGCCCTCGAACAGGACCGTCTTGCCGTCGGTGAGCGCCTGGTGCAGCAGCAGCGCGGTGTCGGCGACCATCGGGCGCAGTCGTTCCGCGTAGCCAAGCAGGTCCTCGACGATCTCGTCGACGGAGATCGCTCGGCGGTTGTAGACCTTGACCAGCAGGTGATTCTTCTGGGCGAGGGCGCCCTCGACCTTCTGGCGCAGGATGTTCTCGTCGAACAGGTCCTGCACGCGGATGCCGACGCGGTTGATCTTGTCGGCGTAGGTCGGGCCGATGCCGCGCCCGGTGGTGCCGATCTGGCGCTTGCCGAGGAAACGCTCGGTGACCTTGTCGACCGTGCGGTGGTACTGGGTGATGATGTGCGCGTTGGCGCTCACCCGGAGCCTGGAGACGTCCACCCCGCGGGAGATGAGTGCGTCGAGCTCCTCGAACAGCACCTCGATGTCGACGACCACGCCGTTGGCGATGATCGGCGTGACCCCGGGGGTCAGGATGCCGGAGGGCAGCAGGTGCAACGCGTACTTCTCGGTGCCAATGACGACCGTGTGGCCGGCGTTGTTGCCGCCGTTGAACTTGACGACATAGTCGACCCGGCTGCCGAGAAGGTCAGTCGCCTTGCCCTTGCCCTCGTCGCCCCACTGGGCTCCGATCAAAACAATCGCTGGCATATCAGTTCTCTCCTCGGATGAAGAACGCCTCGGTGGGCGGGGCCGGGTCGTTGGCGCGGTATCCGTCTGGCGTAACGGCTTCCTGCTCGATGCGGCTGATCACGGTGTGGTCGGCGTCGTTCAGAAAGGTGGTGAGGCGGTCGAACTCGTCGTTCTCGCCGATCTCCCGGGCGGCCCGGCGAAGCGCGTACAGTGCGCGGAGCACACCGCGGTTGGGTTCGTGGGTCCACCGGACGGGACCGTGGCCGCGCCAGCCTGCCTTGCGCAGCGCGTCGAGGCCGCGATGGTAGCCGACCCGCGCGAAGGCGTAGGACTCGATCGTGCGGCCCTCGAGGTGGGCGACATCGGCGAGCACGGCCCAGGCGAGGGACGAGGTCGGATGCGCCGCCACGACGGAGGCGAGATCGGCGCTGCCGGTTCGTCGGAGAGCCTCGATCACCTCCGGTTCCGCGGGAAGAAGGGTCTCGGGCTGCTCAATCAAATTGTCGCCGGTCACACTCGATCTTATCGCGGACCGGATGCCGCCTTGTCGGTCGGTCGTGACGATGGGTGTGCGGCGGGGATCTCGACAAGCTCGATCACCGGGGGCCGGGCCGAACAGCGGGTGAGGCACCGGGTCAGTCGCCGAGCAGGCCGTCGGAGAAGGAGTCCAGGATGGCGGCCGAGACCTCGCGTCGCGGTGCCGATCAGGGTCGAAGACGAGCCACTCCAGGCCCGACATCAGGACGGCCCCGAACACGCTCGACGCCATCAGACCGCACGTTCCGTCGTCCCGGCTGCCCGGATTGACTTCGTAGATCGCCTCCGCGAAGACCGCGAGGGCCTCGTGCCTGAGCGCGAACAGGGTCTTCTGCCAGGTGCGGTCGGTGCGGAAGATCTCCGACGCCATCAGCTTGGCCAGGGCGGTGTTGGAGGCGATCCGGTCGAGCAGCGCCGCGATCAGGGCCTCGAGCGCGGCGCGCCCGTGCAGGCCGGCCCGCGCCTCCCTGAGGGTGTCGGCGAGCGCGCCGACCCCCTCCTGGAGGAGCTCCTCGAACAGCCGGTCCTTGCGCAAGCCGCGAGCCGCGCCGCCGGGCCCGCCGGGATCGACTGGCTGCCCGGCGAAACGGATGCCCCTGCCGCGGTCGTCGTCGCATTCCACACCGACCCGGCGGCCTTCGTCGCCGAGCTCCCGACGTTGGCCGGATGCATCCGTCCGGCCGGCATGGCGTGGATCGCCTGGCCGCGTAAGGCGGCCGGTCACCGGAGCGAGATGACCGAGAACCTCATCCGGGACGCCGCGCTGACGCTCGGGATCGTGGACGTGAAGGTCGCGGCGCTGGACGACGACTGGTCGGGCCTGAAGATCGTCTGGCGCCGCGAACTCCGGTGAGGGCGGCTCCCGTCACTCCGTCTCGGGGGTCGTCGGCAGCGTCGACCAGCGCAGCAGCGCAGCAGCGGTGGAGTCGTCGGGAAGCTCGCCGTGCGACACGACCACCACCCGCGCGTCGGTGAGGGTGGCGGCCCTGGCCAGGGCGTCCGAGGCGGCGACCACTCCCAGCTCGCCGGCGCCGAGGGCATCCGCCGACGAGCCGGAGACCCACGGCTCCCGATCGAGGGCGATCAGGGTGGTCCCGGACAGACCCGCAGGGTCCAGGATGAGCACCTCCACCTGACCCTGCTGAAGCGAGCGCACCACGGCGGCGAAGTCGATCTCGGCCAACCCGTCTCCTCGCCCGGACTCCAGGCGTTCGAGGGCGTCGTACTCGTCCTGGGCGAGGATCGACGCGATGTGCCGGTCGAGGTCTTCCTCCAGTTCACGGGTGGTTGCGCCGCCCGGCCGGGTGTTCGTCGGCACGACGGCGAGGATGTCCCTGGTCGCGGGAGCGAGCTGGGCAACGAGGAGTTGGCGGGCGCGCACGTCCCCCGTCACGACCAGGAGCTCGGCCGCACTGTCCCGCACGATTTCGTCGATGGCGTCCGCCACCTGACCCTCGTTGCGCTTCCAGATCTCCTCGGTGTCGCGCTGGAAGCGGGAGTTGGACAGGAAGCCGACCTGCACCTTGGTGATGTACTCGGTGTCACCCTGGACGTCTTCCTCCGCCACCGGGTCGGCCTGGCTCAGCCGGAACAGCCGGATTTCGCCTCCGTCACGGCCCACCTCGGCCACCACGTAGCTCAGGTCCCTCGGCCGCTGGGTGAACAGCGGGATCAGGCTGGGAACGGGGCCGTGGGACGCGATCAGATCGCCCAGGGGTTCCCCGGGCAGCAACTCGTTGAGCTCGACGTTTCCGTCGCGCACGACCATCAGCCGGCTGATCTTCCCCGGAACGCCCGGCGGTTCCTCGACCAGTTCGATGATGGTGTCCGCGTCCACGGACGGCGCACCGACGCCGTCCAGCGCGTCCCGCAGGGTGCGGTGCCGGATGGCGGACGTGCGGCGGGGGTCCTCGCCGGCCTGGGTGACATCCGCATAGACCGTCGAAACCGAACCGGGCCGGCGATACAGGTCCGCCAACCCCTCATTTCCGAAGTCTGCCATGGCCGGAGTCCCTTCTCACGATGTGTACCCATTCGCCACGCTAGCCCGCGGTCCGAGGGTCCACAACCCTGCCGGAAGGCCCTGTTCGGGTCCCGGCGGAGCCGTCAGATCGCGGTCTGCTGGTGGGCTGCGACGCACCAGCCGCCGTCGGCGAAGACGTAGGTCGTGGCCGCATTCACCTCGGTCGTCGCCTCGCCGCGGCGGGCCACCAGGCGGTAGACGAGGATGCCGGCGTGGTCGTTGATCCGGATCACGGCGGGCTCGCGCAGCTGGTAGCTGTCGATCGGGACGGCGGCTGCGAACGCGGCGATCACCTGGTCCCGGGTGATGACCCTCCCGGGCAGGATCAGGAGCGCGTCCCTGGTCATCGTGCGGCGGTAATACTCTCCGCCTCGGCCGGCGAGGATCGCCTGCCAGCCCTCCTGCTCCTCGTGAAGCAGGCGGGCGGGGAGATCGTCAGTGATCGCAGTCATGACCCCACGCTAGCCCCTATCCGCGGCGGATGCCTCGCCTCTTTCGAGCGACCGGGGCAGCACCGGCGCGGCTGCGGCGCGGCTCAGAACCGGTGCTGGAGCACCCAGTCGTGCATGGTCACGGCGGCCGCGGCCGAGGCGTTGATCGACCGGGTCGAGCCGAACTGGCTGATCTCCACCACGGCCTCGGCGGCGTCGATCGCCTCCTCGGAGAGTCCGGGGCCCTCCTGCCCGAACAGGAGAACGCAGCGCTCGGGGAAGCGGAAGGTCTCGATGATGACGCTGCCGGGCACGTTGTCGACGGCGATGATCGGAAGCCGCTCGCCCGTAGCCCACGCGACGAACGCCGCGACATCCGGGTGGTGCAGCACATGCTGGTAGCGGTCGGTGACCATCGCGCCGCGCTTGTTCCAGCGCTTCCGGCCGATGATGTGCACGGTGTCGGCGGCGAACGCGTTGGCGCTGCGCACGATCGAACCGATGTTCATATCGTGCTGCCAGTTCTCGATGGCGACGTGGAACGGATGCCGCTTCTCGTCCAGGTCGGCCACGATCGCCGCCATCGACCAGTACCGGTACCGGTCGATCACGTTGCGGGTGTCGCCGTGCTCGAGCAGCTCCGGGTCGTAGATCGACTCCTCCGGGAGGTCGCCCTGCCACGGGCCGACGCCGTGGGTGGACAGTTCTGGCGTCGGATTCAGTTGCTCGGTCACGGTCCAACCGTATCCCGCGTCTGCCCGCCCCTGTGTGACGCTGCCCGCCCCATCCTGACCCGGGCTCACCGTCGCCGAGTTCTACCTTTCCGGTCGAAACCGACAGGTGCGCAAGTCGGCTTCGACCGAAAAGGTAGAACTCGGCGCTGTTCTCCCGCGACGGGCCGTTCGTGTGCCACAGCAGGCAGACCGGCGGCATCGTCCCGGCTGACGAACACAATTGGTTGGGTCCCTGGCCCAGTTCGGGCTTTCGGCCTGCCTAAATCTCGGCTAGCCTTTTAGGCATGCCTCAAACCCTGCCCGCCGCCCCTGACCGCGAACTGGCCCACGCGCCGACCACCGTGGCATCCGCCCGGCTGCTGTGGCTGCTCGGACCGGCCCTCGTGGCCGGCGTGGCCTACCTCGACCCCGGCAACGTCGCCAGCAACATGACGGCCGGCGCCCGCTACGGCTACCTGCTGGTCTGGGTGGTGGTGGCGGGCAACGTGATGGCCTGGCTGATCCAGTATCTCTCGGCCAAGCTCGGCATCGTCACCGGGACGAGCCTTCCGGAGATCCTGGGGCTGCGCATCCGTCGGCCGCTCGCCAGGCGACTCTATTGGCTGCAGGCCGAGCTGGTGGCGATGGCCACCGACCTGGCCGAGATCATCGGCGGCGCGGTCGCCCTCAACCTGCTCTTCGGGCTGCCGTTGCTCGCCGGAGGAGTGATCACCGGTGTCATCTCGATGGTGGTGCTGGCCGTTCAGTCCCGCCGCGGTCCGCGCGTGTTCGAGCGCGTCATCGTCTCGCTGATGCTGATCATCGTCGTGGGCTTTTCCGCCGGAGTGTTCCTGGCTCCGCCGGATGCCGGAATGATCGTCGGCGGGCTGCTGCCCCGCTTCGAGGGCAGCAACTCCGTGCTCCTGGCGGCATCGATCCTCGGCGCCACGATCATGCCCCACGCCATCTACGCTCACTCCTCGCTCGCCCGCGATCGCTTCCCCGAGTGGCAGGGCCAGACGGCGACGCGACGGCTGCTCTGGGCCACGAAGTGGGATGTCACCATCGCCATGGCCATCGCGGGGACAGTCAACCTCGCGATCCTGCTGCTCGCGGCCTCCGCCTTGCAAGGCGTGGAGGGAACCGACACGCTCCAGGGGGCGCACTCGGCCCTGCAGAGCACTCTCGGCACGGGCGCCGCCACGATCTTCGCGGTCGGCCTGCTGGCCTCCGGGTTGGCGTCAACCTCGGTCGGCGCCTACGCCGGCGCCGAGATCATGCACGGCCTGCTTCGCATCCGGATGTCCATCCTGCTCCGGCGCCTGATCACGCTGATCCCGGCGCTGCTGATCCTGGGTGTCGGTTTCGATCCGACCGAGGCGCTCGTACTGAGCCAGGTCGTGCTGTCGTTCGGCATCCCGTTCGCGCTCATCCCGCTGGTCTGGCTCACTGCCCAGCGCGGGATCCTCGGGACCTTCGCCAACCGCTGGTTCACCACCGCAGCCGGAATCCTGTGCGCGACACTCCTGGTCGCGCTCAACGTGGTGCTCCTCGTTCTCGTCTTCACCGGGGCCTGAGCCGTGAAAATGTCGACCACCCCGGCGGTGGAGGACTACCTCAAGACCATCTATGCCCACACCGAATGGCAGCCAGAGCCGATCACCCCCTCAGTGCTCGCCGCGCGCCTCGGGGTGGCGCCGTCGTCCGTCACCGAGATGGTGAAGAAACTCGCCGGGGCTGGCCTGATCACGCATGTGCCCTACGGGCCGCTCCGGCTCACCCCCGCGGGCTTCCTCGGCGCGAGCGCCGTGGTGCGCCGGCACCGCCTGGTCGAGACCTGGCTCGTGCGCGAGATGGGCTACGACTGGGACCAGGTGCACGACGAGGCGGAGATCCTCGAGCACGCCCTCTCCGACCGGCTCCTCGAGGCGATCGACGTGCGGCTCGGCCGCCCGGGCTCCGACCCGCACGGCGACCTGATCCCGGCCGCGGACGGCAGCCTGGTGCGCGTCCCCGCGATCCGTTTGGCGGATGCCGCGCCCGGCCACGCGGGGACGGTGCTGCGGATCAGCGACCGCGACCCGGCCATCCTGCGCGATCTCGCCGCCGATTCGATCGGGCCGGGCAGCGCCTTGACCGTGCTCGAGTCGTGCGCGGTGCGGTTGCCGGGTGGGAGCATCCGACTGCTCGCCCCCGACGCCGCCGCGTCGATCTGGCTGACGAAGTGACCGGACGGAAACCTGTCCCGGCTAGGCTTGGGACGACCCTGAGGAGCGCCCAATGACACGCCGCGACGAGATCGAATGCTGGCTCACCGACATGGACGGTGTGCTCGTGCACGAGAACAGTCCGCTGCCCGGTGCGGCCGACCTGATCCAGAACTGGACCGATGCCGGAACGCCGTTCCTCGTGCTCACCAACAATTCCATCTTCACCCCGCGGGACCTGAGCGCCCGCCTCCGCGCGTCGGGCCTGATCGTGCCAGAGGAGCGGATCTGGACATCCGCCCTGGCCACCGCCGACTTCCTGAAGTCGCAGGCGCCGGGCGGCACCGCCTTCGTCATCGGCGAGGTCGGGCTGACGACGGCCCTGCACGAGGCCGGCTTCATCATGACCGAGACGAACCCCGACTACGTCGTCGTCGGTGAGACCCGCAACTACTCGTTCGAGGCGATCACCAAGGCCATCCGCCTGCTGCTGGCCGGCGCTCGCTTCATTGCGACGAACCCGGATGCGACCGGCCCCAGCGCCGACGGGCCGATGCCCGCGACGGGTGCGATCGCCGCCCTCATCTCGAAGGCGACCGGCATGGAACCGTATGTCGTCGGCAAGCCCAACCCGATGATGTTCCGCTCGGCGATGAACAAGATCGGCGCGCACTCGGAGAACACGGCCATGATCGGCGACCGGATGGACACCGACATCGTCGCCGGGATCGAGGCCGGGCTGCACACGATCCTGGTGATGACCGGGATCAGCGACGAGGCCGAGGTTCGCCGGTACCCGTTCCGCCCCGACGAGATCATCTCGGGCGTGCACGAACTCGTCGCGCGCGAACCGCTGCTGTCGGACGAGGTTTAGGAGCCAGCGGCCGCCGTCAGCCGGCGGGGGCCGGTCCGGGTCCGGCGACGCTCTTGGAGAGCGGCTCGCCCGACGACCGACTGACGAAGCAGTAGTAGTAGTGCGGCCCCTTCGCCCACTGTTCCTCGGTGATGGGGTAGCTTCCCTGCACCTGCACGTCGGGGAATTCGGCGGCGGCGGGCAGGTCGATCACTCCGGTCGCGCTGCAGAGCAGGTTGATCTGTGAGGCCAGGGCTTCCTCTCCGGGGAACGCGGCGGCGGCATCCCCGGGAAAGGTTCCCCGGTAGACCAATTGGGCGGCGTGCGGCGCGGCGCAGTCCGCGACCGTGAAGTCTTCTTCCCACGGTGACAGATAGGGCTGCAGGCATTCGCCGCCGAAGAGGGTGTTCCACTTGTGCACGCCGACCGGCTGGGGTCCGGTGGGCTCCGGGGTGGCCGTGGGGGTCGGCGCGGCGGTCGGGGTCGCGGCGGCGCTGGACGTGGCCACGGCGGCCGGCGTGGTGCCGCCGACGAGTTGCCGACCGAGGAAGAAGAGGCCGACCAGCACGATCACGGCGAGCAGGGCGCCGGCGATCCAGAGCAGTCGGGGCGGAATCCCGCCGAACATCCCCGGGCCGGACGGCCGGCCACCGCCGGGACCGCGGCGGCGCACGGGGGCGGCAGGGCCGGCTGCACC
>NZ_SOHH01000073.1 GCF_004403515.1 Cryobacterium fucosi
CGACACGGCCGGCGGCGACACGGGCGCGACGCCCGGCACGGGCGCGACGCCCGACACGCCCTGGGCGCACGACACGCCCGACGCCGGCTCGCCACTCCGGCCGCTGCTCGAACTGCGGCCCTACAGCTTCGTCGACGAGCACGGTGCCGGCAGCTGGTGGATCGCCTCCGACCTTGGCGAGCTCGCGCTCGGCCGCCCGCTCGGCGAGACGCACGTGCTCGGCGTCGGCGGGGCATCCCTCACCCTGAGCGGGCTACTGATCCCCACCCGCGTCCAGGCCGCGCTCGACCTCGGCACGGGCTGCGGAATCCAGGCCATGCACGCCGCCCGCCACGCCGACCGAGTCGTCGCAACCGACATCTCGGCGCGCGCCCTCGAACTGGCCGCTCTGAACGCGCGGCTGAACGGCATCCGGAACATCGAATTCCGGCTCGGCAGCCTGTTCGAACCGGTCGCGGGGGAGCGCTTCGACCACATCATCTCCAATCCGCCGTTCGTGATCACCCCGCGCACCCCCGGCGTTCCCAGCTACGAGTACCGCGACGGCGGCATGGTCGGCGATGCCCTCGTCGAAGCGGTCGTGCGCGGTGCGGCCGACCATCTCACGCCCGGCGGCGTCGCGCAGCTGCTCGGCAACTGGGAATACCGGACCGACCAGGACGCCTTCGACCGCCTCGGCCACTGGCTCGACGAACCGCAGCCCGGCCCCGCCCACGAACCGCAGCCCGGCCCCGCCCTCCACGCGTGGATCATCGAACGCGAGGTGCAGTCGCCCGCGCTCTATGCCGAGACCTGGATCCGGGACGGCGGAACCCGGCCGGCCACGGCCGACTTCGACCGGCTCTACTCCGCCTGGCTGGACGACTTCGAGGCGCGCGGCGTCAGCCGGGTCGGCTTCGGCTACCTACTGCTCCGCCGCCCCGCCGCCGCCGAAGCCGTCCTCCGCCGGCTCGAGCGGCTGCCCGGCGCGCTCGGCCACAACCCGGCAGGCATCGGCAGCCACCTGGCGGCGTGCCTGGCCGCGCACGACCGGCAGGCCGCGACGGATGACGGCCTCCTCTCCCGGATGCGACTCACCGTGGCATCCGACGTCACCGAGGAGCGCCACTACTGGCCGGGCCAGGAGGATCCGACGCTGATGACCCTGCACCAGGGCGGCGGATTCGGCCGGTCGGTGCCGCTGGACACGGCGCTCGCAGCCCTCGTCGGCGCCTGTGACGGCGACCTCGATGTTGGATCGATCGTGTCCGCGCTCGCGCAACTGCTCGATGCCGACGAGAGCGACCTCGCCGCCGAAATCCTGCCCAGCGTGCGCGGTCTCATCGACGACGGCTTCCTGCTCCTGCCGGTTTGACCTCCTGCCCGCCTGAACTCGGTGCGGGCATCCGGTGAGGGCGCGGCGGTGCGGGAGGAGAATCTGTGACTCACCGCGGTGTTCGGGCAGGAAATGCGGCGTGTCGCGAGAATCTCCATCCCGGCGGATGCCGTGCGTCCGCGCCAACGCGTCCGCGCCCGTGCCGCGCCGCCGCGCCCGTGCCGCGCGGAGCCGCGAACACCAGCGGTCGGCGGATCGGCGGGCGGCTGCGGTAGTTTGGGAGCAACCACACCGGCCGGCTCGGAGAGGAGAGCGTCCGTGTCAGCATTGGCATGGTCACCGCAATGAAACGTCGAACCTTCCTGATCGGCTCGGTCTCCGGGCTCTCCGTGCTGGCGCTCACCGCCTGCGTGCCTCCGAGCCCGACGCCGTCGACCACGCTCACCCCCAAGCCGTCGCCGACCGCCTCGCTCGTGCCGAAGCCGGCGATGATGCGTCGCACCTCCTGGTCGGCCGACCCGTTCGCGCGCGGCTCCTTCAGCTTCCCCACGGTCGGCGCCACCCCCGAGCAGCGGGACGCGCTCAGCCAGCCGGTGCAGGACCGCCTGTTCTTCGCCGGCGAGGCCACCTCGCCCGACTTCCCCGGCACCGTCCAGGGCGCCCGCGAATCCGGTCTGCGCGCCGCCCGTGAGGTGGGCGCGGCGGCCACGGCCGGCGAGCGGATCGCCGTGATCGGCGCCGGCATCGCCGGGCTGTCCGCGGCGCGCGCCCTGCAGGACGCCGGCTTCGACGTGGTCGTGGTCGAGGCCCGCGACCGCATCGGCGGCCGTATCAACACGGTCACCGACAAGAAGTGGCCGTTCCCGATCGAACTCGGCCCTTCCTTCGTGCGGCACAGCGGGCAGACCTCGCTCGACGAGGAACTGATCCGGCTCGGCGTCGCAACGGCGCCGTTCGCGCGCACGACCGAGACCCGCACCCCGGCCGGCCTGGTCGTCCCCGTGCCCGACACCGGGCCCAAGGCCGTCGCGGCCGCCCTGGCCTGGGCGGTGGAGCAGCCCGCCGACGTGTCCATCGCCAGGGCCCTCGCCGATTCGGGCGCATCGAAGCTGTCGACGACGGATGCCGACACCGGCATCTCCGACACCGACTGGCTCGACCACGAGATGGCTGCCGTCCTCGACCTGAACGCGGGCGCATCCGTCGACTCGCAGTCCGCCTGGTACACCTCGACCGATCCGGGCGCCGACGACGACCGGATCGTGCTCGGCGGCTTCTCGACCCTGGTCAAGGATGCCGCCGACGGCATCGACCTGCTCGACTCCAGCGTGGTCACCCGGCTGGCCTACTCGGACGACGGCGTCAGCCTGCGCCTCGGCAACGGCGAATCGCTCGGCGCGGACCGGGTCGTGGTCACTATTCCGCTCGGCGTGCTGAAGACCAAGGTGATGGAGTTCGACCCTCCGCTGCCGTTCGCCCACCGCGGCGCGATCGCGGCGATCGGGGTGGGCACGCTTGACAAGGTCTGGCTGCAGTTCGACCAACCGTTCTGGGACACCGCGGCGCCGCTCTGGACGACGGTCGGCGGCAACGGCGACTTCAAGGTCTGGATAAATATGGTGCCGCTCACCGGCGAGCCCGTGCTGATGGGACTGGTGGCGGCCGAGAGCGCCCTCCGTCTCGCCGAGGTCGACGACGACGAGTTCCTCGCCGCGGCCCTGGACAGCCTGGAGCCCTTCCTCGCTCCCGTGCCGACTCCGAAGTAGCCGAACCCGATCTGACCGGGCGGTGCACGGCAGGTCGCGCCGCCGCCCGGTTCTGTTCCGGGCAGGTCGGGTCAGGGCAGTTCGGAGCCGCTCCGGGCCGGCGCGGCGCGCCGCCACGGCTGCGGCGGGAGCCGCGACGTGGCCGTGAGCACGGCCGCGATCCCGGTGAACAGCACCACCGCGACCAGGCTGTAGAGCAGGGTTTCGAGCGGTCCGCTGACCTGGGCCGGGTCGAGGAAGAAGTAGGGGTACCAGCCGACGAGCCCGCCGCGCACGAGGGTGAACGCGCCCCAGAGGCCGGGCACGAGCATCACCCAGGCGGTGGCCGTCCAGGGCAGGCGGGCCTTTCCGGCATCCGTCAACCAGTCGAGCAGGGCGATACCGGGGATCCAGAAGTGCAGCAGTTGGCTGGACCAGGGCACCTCGATCGTGTAGTCCCGCGACGAGGACTGGATCACGATGGTCAGGAAGACGATCCCGGACACGATGATGTAGGTCGTGACCAGCAGCCGGAACCAGTCCAGCCAGACCGGGTCCACCGCCCGGGTGAACGCGACGATGGCGCCGGCGACGAACGCGACGACCGCCGCCATGCCGCTGAGGACCGTGAAGTAGCTGAAGTAGTTGTAGACCGCGAAGGTGGCGAAACCGAGAACGTAGTCGAAATAGCCGAGAAGGGCGATGACGCCGGCCACCGCGAGCAGCACCCGGCCGACGCCGTAGTAGGTCCGGCGCACGCTGAACCGGGCTCTGGTGCGCATCCGGGCGGCGGCCAGGTGCCCGACCGCGAGCGGTTCCCCCGGCGCCCGGCGTGCGGGCGTGACGAACACCCGCGGCACTGCGTGGATTTCGCGCGCCGTGGTCTTCGTCCGAGCGGGTTCGGATGCTCGCGCGCACATGCCTCCACGCTACGCCAGCATCCCGGATGCCTTCTGACCCCGGCCGGGGGTGGAAACGCACAAGCGGGCGCGCTCCGGGACACACGGGAGGCGGCCGGCTCAGAAATCGATACGGAACCCGGCCTCGCCCAGCGGCTCCAGCTCCGAGGTCTCGACGGAGTCGACCACGGCCGACGGCGGACCGTGCGCGAGCCAGGCCAGCATGGCCGACACGGCCGCCGGGTCGCCCTCCGCCTCCACCTCGACGGCGCCGTCGCGGCGATTGCGCACGAAACCGGTCAGGCCGAGCCGGCCTGCCTCGGCCTGCGCGTAGTACCGGAACCCCACGGCCTGCACGACACCGCGGACCACGGCGAGTGTGCGCATCCGTTTCATGGTCCCAGTGTGGCCCGGTTCGGCCCGGAGCGGCAGCGCACCCGGGCGATCAGGCGGAGTCGCGCCAGACGATGGGGGTGTCCAGCAGGATGCCGTCGGCCGGCTGCTCCTCGCCGCGCAGCTGGCCGAGCACGCACTCGGCCGCCGCGGCGCCGAGGCCGAAGGCCGGCTGGTGCACCGTGGACAGGTGCGGCTGGGTGCGGAGCGCCCAGGTGCTGTCGTCGAAGCCGACGATGCCGACGTCGCCCGGCACGCTTCGCCCCGCGTCGCGCAGGGCCTCGAGCGCTCCGGCCGCCACCGCGTCGGAGGCCGCGAACACGCCGTCGATGCCGGGGTCGCGGGCCAGCAGTGCCCGCATGCCTTCCGCCCCGTCGGAGTAGGTGTACAGCGGAACGCGCGCCACGAGGTTCGGTTCGAAGCGGGAGCCCAGGGCATCCGTGAAGCCGGCCAGGCGGTCGGCGCCGGAGTCGCGGTCGAGCGCCGCCGCGATCATGCCGATTCGGCTCCGCCCCGTTCCGATCAACCGCTCGGTGATCGCGCGCGCGGAACGGCGGTTGTCGATGCCCACGAACGGGAGCCGGCGCAGGTCGGGCGGGTGCCCGACGAAGGCGGCAGGCAGCGCCAGTTTCTCCACGACCCGGATCATCGGATCCTCATGGCGGGCCGAGACGATGATGACCCCGTCGACGAAGCCGCCGCTCAGGTAGCGGGCAACCCGGTCGGTGTCGCGCTGGGAATCGATGACAAGGCTGACCATCTGGTAGTCGGCCCGGGAGAGCACGGTGTTGGCGCCGAGCAGGATGCCGCCGATGTTCGGGTCATCCAGGAACAGGGAGTGCGGCTCGTGCACGATGAATCCGACCGCCTGAGAGCGCTGCATGACCAGGTTGCGGGCGGCGTTGTTCGGCACATAGCCGACCTTCTCGATCGCGGCCTCGATCGCTGCGCGGGCCTCCGCCGAGACGTACGGTTCGTGGTTGACGACCCGGCTCACTGTGCCGCGGGACACCCCGGCCTCCACGGCGACGTCGTGGATGGTCGCACGCTTGCGTCGAGCCGGAACGGTCACCATTCGATAACTGTAGCCCCCGTTTTTCCGGAATCCGCTTGACAGGGGCGCGCGCCGCTCCATAGTCTGTGTACGTTCACAGAACCTCAACGGAGGGCTTTCACTCCCCGAACTGTGCACGTTCACAGAGTCGTAACGAAGTCACTGAAGCACGGTCAGGGAGCACATGAACTCGCGAGCAGCAATCACCGAGCGCTCGGTCCCGACCACGCCGTTCGCGCACGACGGCATCGCCTTCGGCTGTGACTACAACCCGGAGCAGTGGAGCCCCGAGGTCTGGGTGGAAGACGTCGCGCTCATGCAGGAGGCCGGCGTCGACCTGGTCGCCATCAACATCTTCGGCTGGTCCCAGCTCGAACCCCGGCCGGGGGAGTACGACTTCACCGCCCTCGACTCGATCATCGAGCTGCTGCACGCCGGCGGCATCCGGGTGAACCTCGGCACCGGCACCTCGTCGCCGCCGCCGTGGCTGACCACCCTCCACCCCGAGATCCTCCCGATGACCGAAGACGGCACCACCCGCTACCCCGGCGGCCGCCAGGCGTGGTGCCCGAGCTCAGCGGTGTTCCGCGAACGGGCCATCGCCCTGGTCGAGAAGGTCGCCGAACGCTACGGCCGGCACCCGGCGATCGCGCTCTGGCACGTGTCCAATGAGCTCGGCTGCCACAACTCGCTCTGCTACTGCGACGACACCGCGGCCGCGTTCCGCACCTGGCTGCAGGCCCGGTACGGCACGATCGACGCGCTGAACGCAGCCTGGGGCACCTCGTTCTGGAGCCAGCGCTACGGCCAGTGGAACGAGATCCAGACCCCACGGCTCACCCTCTCCAGCCGCAACCCCGGTCACGCCCTCGACTTCCACCGGTTCTGCTCCGACGAACTGCTCGCCTACTACCGCAGCGAGACCGCGGTGCTCCGCCGGCACAGCAGCGTGCCGGTGACCACGAATTTCATGGTGGCCGCCCACATCAAGAACCTCGACTACTGGTCCTGGGCACCCGCGGTCGACATCGTCGCCAATGATCACTACCTCGACCACCGGCTGGCCGACCCCACCACCGAGCTGGCGTTCGCCGCCGACCTCAGCCGCGGTCTCGCCGGGGGTGCACCCTGGCTGCTGATGGAGCACTCCACCGGGGCGGTCAACTGGCAGCCGGTGAACCTGGCGAAGACGCCGGGGGAGATGGCCCGCAACTCCCTCACCCACGTTGCCCGCGGCGCCGACGCGGTCTGCTACTTCCAGTGGCGCGCCTCCCTGCAGGGCTCGGAGAAGTTCCACTCCGCGCTGGTGCCCCACGCCGGCACCGACACCGAACTCTGGCGCGACGTGGTCGACCTGGGCGCCGCCATCGGCCGGCTGGGCGAGCTGGCCGGCACCACGGTCGTGGCGGATGCCGCGATCATCTTCAGCTGGCAGGCGCAGTGGGCCGGCGACGGCGAGTCCCGGCCCTCGCACGAGGTGCGCTACCTCGATCAGGTGCTTGCCGCCTACACCGCACTGCGCGAGCTGGGCATCACGGTCGACGTCGTCTCCCCGGATGCGGACCTCTCCGGCTACCGCCTCGTCGTCGCCCCGGCCCTCTACCTCGTCACCGACCTGCAGGCCGCCACTCTCACCGACTACGTCGCGGCCGGCGGCCACGCCGTGGTCACCTTCTTCAGCGGCATCGTCGACGAGGACGACCGGGTGCGCCCGGGCGGCTACCCCGGAGCCTTCCGCGAGCTGCTCGGCATCACCGTCGAAGAATTCTCCCCCCTCGCGCCGGGCCACCGGGTCGCCCTCGACACGGGCGCCGCCGCGAGCCTGTGGACCGAACGGCTCCGCCCGACCGGCGCCGAGGTGATCGCCCGTTACCTGAACGGCCCGCTGCCGGGCATCCCGGCCGTCACCCGCAACGCGCACGGCGCCGGCACGGCCTGGTACCTGGCGACCGCCCTCGAGGCAGGGGCGCTGCGTGACCTGATGCGCACGGTCGCGCAGCAGGCCAGGGTCACCGCGGTCGGCCCGGAGAGCGACGGCACGGTCGAGGTCGTGCGCCGGGCGAGCGCCACCGCGAGCTACCTGTTCATCATCAACCACGGCTCCGAGGAACTCACCCTGCCGGCCGACGGCCACGAACTCATCACCGGTGAACCGGTCGGCCGCGTCGTGCGCGTTCCGGCCGGCGCCGTCCGCGTCATCAGAGAGGACACCGCATCATGAGCGCACCCGCCGCTTCGCTAACGGATGCCCAGGGCAGCGCCGCCCGGCCATCCAGGTTCAGGGCCAGGAGGCCGCGCGCGCCGAAGGTGCGGGTGGCGCACCCCGGGGCGATCCTCGCCTTCGTGCTCCCGTTCGGCATCCTCTTCGGACTCTTCTACCTGGTGCCGATCGGATACGCGATCTACGAATCGCTCCTGGTGATCAAGCGGGAGGGCACCTTCGGCGCCGCCACCGAGGTGTTCGGCGGCCTCAGCCAGTACGTCCTGGTCTTCCAGAACGGGCCGTTCTGGCAGTCGATCGGCCGGGTGCTCGCGTTCGGCGTCGTGCAGGTTCCGATCATGCTCGGCCTGGCGCTGTTGTTCGCACTGCTGCTCGACTCGCCGCTGCTGCGCGGCAAGCGCTTTTTCCGGCTGGCGTTCTTCGTGCCGTACGCGGTGCCGGGCGTCATCGCGGCGATCATGTGGGGCTACCTCTACTCGCCGAACCTGTCGCCGTTTCGCGCCCTCACCGAGAACATCGATTTCCTCTCGGCCGACCTCGTGCTCTGGTCGATCGCCAACGTGGTCACCTGGGTCTACGTGGGCTACAACATGCTCATCATCTACTCGGCCCTGCTCGCCATCCCGACCGAACTCTACGAGGCCGCCCGCCTCGACGGGGCCGGTCAGTTGCGGATCGCCTGGTCGGTCAAGATCCCGCTGATCATGCCGGCGATCGTGCTCACCGCGATCTTCTCGATCATCGGCACCCTGCAGTTGCTCGCCGAACCGCAGGTGTTCCGCAGCTTCAGTTCCGCGGTGACGAGCACCTTCACGCCGAACCTCACCGTGTACACGACCTCGTCGATTCCGAACGTGAACCTCGCGGCGGCCTTCTCGGTCGTGCTGGCCCTGGCCACGTTCATCCTGTCCTTCACATTCCTGAAGTTCACCCAGCGGAAGGAAGCCAAGTGAGCACCATGATTCCCGCCCCCGCGCAGCCCAGGCGCGGCATCCGCCCGGCGCAGTCGAAGTCGCCGCAGGTACCCCGCGCACAGCGTGAGAGCCCGTTCGCCCGCGGCGGCGCCCTGATCGTGATGGGCGTGTTCACGCTCTACTTCCTGGTGCCGATCTGGTGGCTCCTGGTGGCGGCGTCGAAGAACCGCGCCCAGTTCAACACCACCAACCCGCTCTGGTTCGCCGACTTCTCGTTGTTCGAGAACATCGGCAATCTCGTGGCCTACCGCGACGGCGTCTACCTCAAGTGGATGCTCAACAGCGCGCTCTACGCCGGCGGCGGCGCCTTCATCGGCACCCTCATCGCCGGAATGTGCGGCTACGCCCTCGCCAAGTACCGGTTCCCCGGCCGCGAACTCATCTTCAACGTCGTGCTCGGCGGGGTGCTCGTTCCCGCCACGGCCCTCGCCCTGCCCCTGTTCCTGATCTTCTCCCAGATCAGCCTCACCAACACGTTCTGGTCGGTGTTCCTGCCGAGCCTGGTCAGCCCGTTCGGGGTGTACCTGGCCCGGATCTACGCCTCGGCCAGCGTGCCGGACGAGCTGATCGAGGCCGCCCGCCTCGACGGTGCCGGCGAGGTGCGCACGTTCTTCACCGTCTCGGTGCGGATGATGGTGCCCGCCCTGGTCACGGTCTTCCTATTCCAGTTCGTCGCCATCTGGAACAACTTCTTCCTACCGCTGATCATGCTCCGTGACGAGACCCTGTTCCCGGTCACGCTCGGTCTCTACGCCTGGAACTCCCAGGTGAACCAGATCCCCGTTCTGCGCGACTACGTGCTGATCGGCGCCCTGTTGTCGATCATCCCGCTGATCATCATCTTCCTTCTCCTCCAGCGCTTCTGGCGGAACGGCCTCAGCGCCGGTTCGGTCAAGTAGCCCCAAACGTCACCTCCCGCATCACCCGCACCACCCGCACCGCAGCAGTATCCGCTTGGACAGCCCAGGCGGATTCCTTCCCCCAAGAGAAAAGACAAACACAATGCGAATGAAGAAAAGAGCAGTCGCCGTCGCCTTGCTCGCCGTGGCGTCCGTCGCCCTGACCGCCTGCGCCACCTCCGTCCCCACTGGGGATACCGCGGCCGCCGCCTGCGCCCCGTCCAAGGGCAAGGTCGACCTGACCTTCACCACCTGGATTCCCGGCATGGAAGACACCGTCGCGGTGTGGAACAAGGCCAACCCTGACATCCAGGTCAAGGTGCAGACCGGCCCGAACGGAAACGGCGGCACCTACCAGAACTTCTTCAACCAGCTCAAGGCCGGAAACGCGCCGGACCTGGGCCAGATCGAATACGACGCGCTGCCGAACTTCCGGGTGCAGGACGGCCTGACCGACCTGGCCGCCTGCGACGGGGTGCTCGACGCCAAGAGCGACTTCGTCGACTGGACCTGGGGTCAGGTGAACTTCGGCGAGGACAAGTCGGTCTACGCCATCCCGCAGGACGCCGGCCCCATGGCGATGTTCTACCGTGCCGACCTGTTCACGGCGAACAACATCGCGATTCCGACCACCTGGGACGAATTCGCCACCGCGGCGGAGAAGGTGCGCGCCACCGGCGGCTACATCACCAACTTCTCGCAGAGCGACATCAACCAGTTCGCCGGGTTCGTCTGGCAGGCCGGCGGGAAGTGGTTCAAGAACGACGGCGACAAGTGGACCGTCGACCTGACCGACCCGACCACGACCAAGGTCGCCGCCTACTGGCAGGACCTGATCGACCGGGACCTCGTCTCGACGAACCCGCCGTGGACCGATGAGTGGAACAACGCCTACAACTCCGGCAGTAACTGGACCTGGAACTCCGCAGCCTGGGGTGCCAACTCCATCGCCAGCGGCGCCCCGGACACCACGGGCAAGTGGGCCGTCGCGCAGTCTCCGCAGTGGAACGCCGGCGACAAGGCCAGCGGCAACTGGGGTGGTTCGTCCACCGCTGTCTTCAAGGGTTCCAAGCACCCCTACGAGGCCGCGAAGTTCGCCCTGTGGCTGAACACCTCCGACGAGTCGCTCACGATGCTGAACAAGTCCGCCAACCTCTACCCGGCGGCGAAGTCCGGCCTCGAACTGCCCGCGCTCAAGGCAGGCGTGCCGTTCTACGGCGACCAGGCGATCTACGACGAGTTCGCGATCGCATCCGCCCAGGTCTCCCCGGACTTCGTCTGGGGCCCGACCATGACCCAGACCTACAATGATGTCTCAGACGGTTTCAAGGCCGCGGTCAGCGGCAAGGGAACCCTCGCCGAGGCGTTGAAGGTCGGCCAGGCCAACACGATCGCGGCCATGACGGCGCAGTCGATCCCGGTCAACAAGTAGCAGCCGAACGACACTGAGTCGGGGTGGCCGGTCCTCGCGGCCGGTCACCCCGACTCGTTTCACGAGCTCCACCCGTTCCATCCATTCCATCCGTTCGCGCAATGACAACCAGTTAGCAGCAGATCACGTGAGTTCCCCTGTCCGGACAACCGCCGTGTCGGGTGCCCCGACGATGGTCCACCAACTGCGTGCCGCAGGCACCAGCATCGTGCTGGATGCCCGCGGCACGGGCGTTCCCGTCGTCGTGCACTGGGGCGGCGACCTCGGGGCGCTCTCCGCTGCCGAGCTGGTCGTGGTCGCCGACTCGGCCGTACCGGCCATCCCGCCGAGCTCGGTCGACATCCCGCTCCGGCTGTCCCTTCTTCCCACGCCGAGGGAGGGCTGGAGCGGCCGCCCCGGGCTCACCGGGTTCCGCGTCGGCACAGGCGCGGCCGCGCTCGAGTTTCGCCTCGCCGAGGTGCGTCCGTCCGGTCCGCTTGCCCTGGCCATCCTGCTGACGGATGCCGCCGCCGGCCTTGACCTTCGGACCGAACTCGAACTCTCCGTGCAGGGTGTGCTGCGCCTGCGGCACACCCTCACCAACTCCGGCGGGTCGGCCTTCGAACTCGGCTCGCTCGGGGTCACCCTGCCGGTGCCCGACCGCGCGGCGGAGCTTCTCGACTTCACGGGCCTCTGGAGCCACGAGCGCCGGCCGCAGCGCAGCATCCTCGGCCAGGGCGTCTGGAGCCGCGAGTCACGGCACGGTCGCCCCGGCCACGACGACGCCTTCCTGACCGTTGCCGGCACGCCCGGGTTCGGGTTCCGCGCCGGCGAGGTCTGGGCCACCCACCTGGCCTGGAGCGGCGACAAGCACACCTGGGCCGAGAGAAGTCCGCTGGGCCAGGCAACGCTCGGAGGCAGCGAACTCCTCGCGCCCGGCGAACTGAGCCTGGCCGCCGGGGAGATGTACACCTCCCCGTGGACCGTGGCCGTGTACTCGGCTGCCGGGCTCGACGGGCTGTCGGCCAGGCTGCACCCGTGGATCCGCTCCTGGTCCACGCTCCGTGCGCCCGGACCGGTCCCGGCCGGCCGGCCGCGGCCGGTCGTGCTCAACACCTGGGAGGCGGTCTACTTCGACCATGACCTGCCCACGCTGACCCGACTGGCCGACGTGGCGGCACGGGTCGGAGTCGAACGGTTCGTGCTCGACGACGGCTGGTTCACCGGGCGCTCCGACGAGCGGCGCGCGCTCGGCGACTGGTTCGTCGACGCGGCCGCCTGGCCGGACGGGTTGCATCCTCTGATCGACCACGTGCGCGGCGCCGGCCTCGACTTCGGCCTCTGGGTGGAACCCGAGATGGTGAGCCTCGACTCCGACCTGGCACGGCAGCATCCGGACTGGGTGCTCGGCACCGACGGCTCACCGACCTGGCGGTTCCAGCGGGTGCTCGACCTCGACAACCCGGATGCCTTCGCCTGGCTGCTCGCGCGGCTCGACGCCCTTCTCACCGAATACCCGATCGGCTACCTCAAGTGGGACCATAATCGTGACCTGCTGGCCGGCTCGGCGCACCGACAGACGGCCGCCCTCTACCGGCTGATCGACGCCGTGCGAGCCGCGCACCCCGGTGTGGAGATCGAGTCCTGCGCGTCGGGCGGCGCCCGGATCGACCTCGGCATCCTCGAACGCGTCGACCGGGTCTGGACCAGCGACACCAACGACCCGCTCGAACGGCAGCTGATCCAGCGCTACACGGGCGTTCTCGTGCCTCCGGAATACCTCGGCGGGCACCTCGGTGCGGCGACCGCGCACACCACCGGGCGCACCGCCGACCTCGGCTTCCGGCTCGCCACCGCGCTGTTCGGCAGCGCCGGCATCGAATGGGACCTCACCGAGGCGAACGAGGACGAGCTCGACACGATCGCGGACTGGGTGGCCAGGTACAAGGCGCTCCGCCCGCTCCTGCACTCCGGAACCGTCGTGCGGGCCGACGCCAGCGATCCGGCGCTCGAGCTGCACGGGGTCGTCTCGGACGACCGCTCCTCAGGGGTGTTCGCCTATGTGGCCCTCGCCGCCCCGCGCGCCGCGGTGCCCGCGCCGCTCCGTTTCCCCGGCCTCGACCCCGACCGGAGCTACCGGGTGGCGCCGCTCGCCCTGGGTTCCCCTCCGCGCACGGTGCAGGATGCCCCGCCCGGCTGGCTCGCGCCCGGCTGGCTCGCGCCCGGGGGCATCACCCTCCCCGGCGCGGTGCTTGCTCTCATCGGGCTGCCCGCTCCGCTGCTGTCCCCGGAGCAGGCCGCGCTCTACACGGTCGACGTGGTGCCGGCGCCGCAGTAGCCCGCGCGCCACGCGCGCAGCGGCGCCGCCCGGCATCCGTCTCCCCGCGCCACGCCGAGATCGACCTTTCCGGTCGAACCCGACCGGTGCGCGGGTCGGTTTCGACCGGAAAGGTCGATCTCGCCCGGGGGGAGTTGCCCGGGGGAGGCGCCGGGGGGAGTCGCGCGCCCCACGCGCGCAGCGGCGCCGCCCGGGGAAACCCACCCGGACGGCGCCGCTCCTGCCGAGCGCCGGTCAGTAGGTGATCACCACGCGGCCGTCGATCTTGCCGTGCTTCATCTCATCGAGGACGGCGTTGATCTCGTCCAGCCCGCGGGTGGTCACGGTCGGGTGGATCAGGCCGCGGGTGAAGAAGTCCAGCGCCTCCGCCATGTCCTTGCGGGTGCCGACGATCGACCCTCGGATGGTCAGCCCCTTGAGCACGATATCGAAGATGGGCGCCGGGAAGTCGCCCGGCGGCAGCCCGTTGAAGACGATCGTCCCGCCGCGGCGCACCTCGCCGATCGCGTGCGCGAACGCCCGCGGGTGCACGGCGGTCACGAGCACGGCGTGGGCTCCGCCGGTCTCCCTCTGGATGACCTCGATCGGATCCTCGTTCATCGCGTTCACGGTGAGTTCCGCGCCGTGCAGGCGGGCCAGGGCGAGTTTGTCGTCGGCCACGTCCACGGCGACGACCCGGAGGCCCATGGCCTTCGCGTACTGCACGGCGAGGTGGCCGAGGCCGCCGATGCCGGAGATGACAACCCACTGGCCCGGTTTGGCCTCGGTCATCTTGAGGCCCTTGTAGACGGTGACGCCCGCGCAGAGCAACGGGGCGACGGCGATGAGGTCCATGCCGTCCGGGATGCGCACGGCGAAGCGGGAGTCGACCAGCATGTACTGGCCGAACGACCCGTCCACGCTGTAGCCGCCGTTCTGCTGCTGCTCGCACAGGGTTTCCCAGCCGGTCTGGCAGTACTCGCAGGTGCCGCACGCCGACCAGAGCCAGGCGTTGCCGACGACGTCTCCGACCGAGAGGTCCGTGACGCCCTCGCCGAGGGCGACGACCGTGCCGACACCCTCGTGGCCGGGGATGAACGGCGGGCTGGGCTTGACCGGCCAGTCGCCTTCGACCGCGTGCAGGTCGGTGTGGCAGACGCCGGTGCTGATGAGTTTCACGAGGGCTTGGCCATGGCCGGGCGTGGGGATCGGGACATCCTCGACCGCCAGGTCGTGGCCGAAGCTCCTGACCACGGCGGCCTGCATGGTCGTGGCGGTGAGCCTGCCGGGCGTCTGGCTGCCGGCTTCCCCTGTGGTCGTTTCAGTCAATGTCATTGCTTCACTCCCTAGTACGAACGTCTTCGTCCGTGGTCCGAGGCTAGGTCTCGGTGCGTTGCGGGAGGTTGCGCGCAACGTTGCGGGCGCCGCCGCGGGCACCGATGGTGCCGCTGCTGCCGAGGCTGACGACGCGCGGCGCCGGCTTGGCCGTGCCCTAATTGCTTTAGCACCTAAACTAAATCCACTGGACGGAAGCGGTGGATCATGGGCGGTCAGGCACGGATCACGGACGGCGGCCGGGTGAGCGGCACGAGCCGGCAGCGGGGACTCGCCCGGGTGCTGGCGGCGATCGGCGCGGTCAACCGAGAGTTCACGGCGCGCGGCAGCTACCCGTTCCAGGGCCGGGCGCTGGGCCGGTCCCAGCTGGATCTCCTCTTCGTGCTGTCGCAGGCCGACGGCGTCGGCGTCGGTGGCCTGGCTGCGGCGCTCGGCGTGACCAGCGGGGCGGTGACCCAGCTCGTCGACGCGCTGCGGGTGGACGGCCTGGTCACCAGTGAGGTCAATCCCGCCGACCGCCGGGGCCGGATCATCCGTCTGACGGGGGGCGCCGCCGCGGAGGTCGATGCGTTTCAGCGGGAGTACGTCGCCGCCCTGGCGCCGCGATTCGACGCCCTGACCACGGCCGAAGTGGCCGAGCTGGAACGACTCCTGAACAAGGTCGCAAAACCGCCGAATGCGGCGCCGAATGCGGCGCCGAACCCGGCGCCGAGATCGGCGGACCCGGGGCGAAGGCCGGCGGGCGACGAACATTGAGCACCTGATGGGCAGCATCCTCGTGACCGGGGCCTCCGGAACGGTGGGGCGGGCGGTGGCGGGCGCCCTTGTGGCGGCCGGCGAAAGCGTCGTTTCCGCGGTGCGTGACCCTGGGCCCGGTGGTCGCGCCCCGGGGGCCGCCATCGTGCCGGGCAGCGAGCCGCGCGAGTTCGACTTCGGCGTTCCGTCCGGGTGGGCGAGCGCCTTCACCGGGGTCGACCGGCTGTTCCTGCTGCGTCCTCCGGCGATCGCGAATGTCGAGGACACTCTGCTCCCGGTGATCGACGTGGCGCTGGAGCACGGCATCCGTCAAATCGTGTTCCTCTCCCTGCAGGGCGTGCAGTTCAACACCGCCACGCCGCACCACGCCGTGGAGGAGCATCTGAGGAAGCGGAAGGCGCCCTATACGTTCCTGCGCCCGAACTTCTTCATGCAGAATCTGTCGACCGTGTACCGGGACGACATTCGCGAGCGCAGCGAGATCTACCTGCCGGCGGCGGGCGCGCACACGGCGTTCATCGATGCCAGGGACATCGGCCGGGTCGCCGCTCGCGTGTTCACCGAGCCGGGGCATCCGGGCAAGGCCTACACGCTCTCGGGGGAGCGGTCGCTGACCTACGACCAGATCGCGAGCGTGCTCTCAGAGGTGCTCGGTCGCCGCATCACCTACGCGCGACCGACCGCCTCGGAGTACAGTGCGCGGCTCGCGGCCCGCGGCGCGACCGCGGACTTCATCGCGGTGCAGGAGATGATCTACCGGATCGTGCGACTCCAGGTGTCCGCGATCCCGAACCGTGCCATCCGGAGGCTGACCGGCTCGCCGGCGACCTCGTTCCGGCAATTCGCGATCGACCACCGGGCGCTCTGGGAATAGTCGTGCCGCGGCAGGGGGGCGGATGCCCAGGGTCAGCCGGTCGCGCCGGTCGGCCGCACAACCTCGTTGCGCTGGGTGAGTTGCACGATCTTCTTCGTGCCGTTCGCGAGGGTGACCTCCACCTCGAAGGCATGGTCGAGGGCGTTGCTGCGGTTGAAGCGGGTCACGGTGCCGCCGCCGACGTCGGCCAGGGCGACCTGTTCGGCGCTCGTGCGTTCGACGCTGGCGTGTTCGGCCTTGTCGAGCGCGCGCGGAGGGAGGTCGGCCGCGGCGTCGCCGATCCAGCCGGGAGCGCTCACCCAGACCACAGCGAAGGACGCGTCGAGCTCGACGGTCACCTCGACCCCGTTCGCGAGCCGGGTCTCCACGGCATAGGGCGGGCCGGGGGCGGTGCGACGGTGGGCATCCGTCACGGTGCCGGGGCCGAGCTCGGCCAGGGCGGCATCGCTCGCGTGCGCCAGCACCGTGCCGGTGAGCCGCGTGTCGTCGGTGCCGCCCACGGTGGCGATCCCGGCGGTCGCGAGCATCGCGGACGCGCCCACAACGGCAGCGACGATCCACGTCCGTTTCTGCACCCTGGTTGCCGTGATGAGACTCATGCCCCCAGTGTGGGGGACATGCCCCGCATTCGGCTGGCAGCCGCGCCGAGAATTGCTCGCTTCCCAGTTTCAGGCCCCGGGCGGTCAGGCGCGGAGCGTGGTTCCGGGTGCAGCCTCCCCGGCTAGGGCGCCGTCACCGGCTCCCTCGGCGTCCCGCGCTGCGTCCACCGCGGCGAAGTGCTCCAGGACCGCTCGCACCCGGGGCGACGGCTCGCCGACCGGGTCCCGCACGGTCGGCAGCACCAACTCGGGCAGCTCGTCCGCCGACGGGAAGTTCGTGTAGACCTCGCGCAGGAACCGGTCGAGCCGGTTCCTCGGGCTGGGCGAGTCCGTCCAGGTGAGGGGAAGCCGGTCGGGTTCGGCCAGCGGGTCAAAGCCCAACAGCTCGATGCGGCGGGCGGATGCCGCGGCCCGGGCGGCCGAGTTGTGGCGCCGCCAGGTGGGGTTCGACATCACGGCCCCGGTCGCCAGCAGCACAAGCCCCAGGCCGACGACGCTGGCCGGGATCGCCGAGTGGATGCTGACCGCGCCATCCGTCATCGCCAGGATCAGTGCAGTCAGCACCCAGACCACCGGCGACATCACCATCATTGCGATGCCCGTCTTGCGCACCGCGGCGCTCCGCAGATGCCGCCAGGTCGGTGCCACGTGCAACCCGGAGTCGAACTTCTCGCGGTCGTCCGCAGTGATCACGGCATTCGCCTCGGCCTGCCAGGCGCTCGCAAGGGCATTGTCGCGGGCATCGATCGCCTGCACGAGAAGGTCAGCCCGCGGGAGCCAGCGGCTGAGGGTGCGTCCGTCGGGCCAGGACTGCCAGCTGGCGAAGTTGTTCTGGCGCTCCTCGCTGAGCTCCTCACGTCGCGCGAGCGAGGTGGCGGTTGCGGCGGCCATCGCCTTCTGCGCCTCGGCAACCCTGGTCTGCGGTCCGGCGAGGTGGCCGCTGGAATCGACGGCCAGAAAGGCCGCCACGAGAGCGTCGGCCGTTGCGAGCAGCGCGTCGTCCGGGTTCACGGCGGGTGCACCGTCGGCGCCGGCACCAGCGGCGCAGCCGACACTCGGTTCAGGGTTGTGCTCGATTGTCGTCTCCCCCCGTGGGATGCGCACATGGTGCGCATAACTCACTACTGAATATACCTCCGGCGCACCGCCGGGAAATCACTGGGAACACCCCGTTCGGGGGACTGCTGTCGGCTGGTCGCGAGTCGCTAGATTCGAGTGAGCAGCCGGGGAGAGATGACGATGGACAGTCCAACCATGCGGCAGCGCCTCCCGGCCCAATCGGTCATCGAGCAGCTGCTGCATGAACAGGGGCGTACGCCGCCGCTATCCTGGTTGGCCCGGCTCTTCGGCGGTTCCCCGCTCGGCGTCGACGGCCGTCCCCGGTATCTGGTCGCCAAGGGCGAAATCACCGTCGGCGCTCTCCTGGAGGCGCTCCCGCCGGAATGGACCGTCTTCCACGCCATTCCCGTCGCCGGCCGCAACTCCGACATCGACCATCTCGTCGTCGGCCCGGGTGGCATCTTCACCATCGACTCGACCTGCCACGGCGGCTCGACGCGTCACGGCGGCGCCGACGTCTGGGTCGGCAAGCGGGTCATGCTCGTCGCCGGCCAGAAGGTTCCACACCTGCGCAACTCAGAGTTCGAGGCCGAACGCGTCACAAACCTGGTCCGGGAGCGGATGCCGCTGCTCACGCCGGTGCAACCGGTGATCGCTCTGGTCGACCCGCGGCGCCTGACCATCGTCGACAGGCCGGAGCAGGTCAAGGTGATCGACGCCCAGGATCTGCTCCGCTGGCTGGTGAAGCTCCACCCGGTGCTGAGCGCCGGGGAGGTGCAGGAAGTCTCCGATCTGGTCGACAGCCCGGCCACCTGGTGCCCGATCGAGCAGGCCGCCGCTGCCGACGACCTGATGGACCGGTTCACCGTGCTCGATGGGCAGGTGCGGTCGGCCGGCGTCCGTCGCGTGCTCTGGGCGCTGGTCGGCGCGGCGACCGCGATCGGCGGCACCATCAGCCTGCTGCACGCGCTCGAAGTCATCCGGCTCGCCGGCTGAGTCGGCACCGGCCCTGCCTGAACGTAACACCAGCGGCCCGACAAGCTCCGCCCCGGTGGTCGAGCTTGTCGAGACCCGGCCCACGTCGGTGGTCGAGCTTGTCGAGACCCCTCCGGGTCTCGACGGGCTCGACCACCGGCGACGGGCTCGACCACCGGCGACGGGCTCGACCACCGGCGACGGGCTCGACCACCGGCGACGGGCTCGACCACGGGTCTCGACGGGCTCGACCACGGGTCTCGACGGGCTCGACCACGGGTCTCGACGGGCTCGACCACCGGTCTCGACGGGCTCGACCACCGGCGACGGGCTCGACCACCGGTCTTGACGGGCTCGACCTCCGGGCTCGGCGAGTGGGGTCTGGGGACATGCGACGAACTATCGGCGCAGGACACTAGGTTGGGCAGGGTGACCAGCGACCTGACGGATGATGCGGCCGACTTCCTGACCGAACGCCACCTCGGCGTCATGTCGACCCTCGGGCTGCGGGGCGGCATCCACTCGGTGCCGGTCGGCTTCACCCTCGAAGGCGGTGTCGTGCGCATCATCACCTCCGACGGCACCCAGAAGGTGCGCAACGTGGAGCGCGGCGGCCAGGCCACGGTCGCCCAGGTCGACGGGCGCCGCTGGATCTCGTTCGCCGGCCCCGCGCGCATCAACCGCGACCCGGATGCCGTCTCCCGCGCGGTGCAACTCTATGCCGCGCGCTACAAGCAACCGCGTGTCAATCCGACCCGGGTCGTGATCGAAATCGTCGTGGACACGGTGATGGGGTCGCCGCGGATGCGTCCGGCCGGCACGGCGGAGTCGAGCGTCTAGCGGATCAGGACTCCGCCGGAAGTCTCCGCTGAACCTCATCGGTCAGGGCGGCCAGGGCCCGGCAGATGCTCACACGAGCCTCTTCTCCGCCGCACACTGGCCGGGTCGCCACGCCCGGGATTGTGCCCGATCGGCCGGATTGCTCTGTAGCATTGGCCGCTGGGGGATACCGTGATGGCAGTGGGCAGCACCAGTATGCGGCAGCGTTTCGCCGCGCAGTTCATTATCGAGAAGCTCCTCCGTGAGCAGGAAACCAAGCCGCCGCGCAGCAGGCTGGACCGCTTCTTCGGCCGCACCCCGCTCGCCGCCGCCAGCCTGGGCTGGTTCGACGGCGCCGAGGGTGAGATCGCGGTCGGCGCGCAGCTGGCGACGCTGCCGCCGGAGTGGGCCGTGTTCCACGCGCTTCCGATCGGCGGCCACGGCTGGGACATCGACCACGTGGTCGTCGGTCCCGGCGGGGTCGTCACCATCAACACCAAGCAGCACCGACGCCAGCACGTGACGGTGGAGCGGCGCACGGTGCTCGTCGGCGAACGCTCGGTGCCCTACATCCGCCATGCCAGGTTCGAGGCCGAGCGCATCACGCTTCTGCTTCAGGGCCGCCGCCCGCTGACCGACCCTGTGCACCCGGCGGTCGTGTTCGTCAACCCGCGCACGCTGCGCTACCGGAGCCTGCCGGACGATGTGAAGGTCGTCGACGCCCGCCACCTGGTCGAGTGGCTGACCGGCCTTCCCGTGATCCTGGGGCCGGCCGCGCGCCTCGGAATCATCGAGGTGCTCGACAACCCGGAGATGTGGGGCGACCTGCCCGTGGCCAGCGGCGCCGGGCTGATGGAGCGCTTCACCGTGCTCGAGGCGGAGGTGCGCGCGGCCCGCCTGCAACGCCGGGTGCTCTGCCCGCTCGAGCTCGCCCTGGGCGGCATCGTGTTCTCCGGCGCGATCGGCCTGTCCACCGGGCTGCTCGGCGGTCTGCTCGGCGGTTGACAGCTCGCAGGCGCGCCCGCATCCCGCGGTACCGGATCCCGCATCCGGACGGCTCGCAGGAGAGCAGAATGCGCCGCATACACCGCGAATATTAACGGCTGGGGCAATTCTCCCAGCCGTCAGGCGTACCCTCGACATACGGTCCGTCACGAAGGCCGGGAGGGGAGCCAGTGGTGTACACCCGTGTTGAGTCAAGCACCGCGGTACAAAAGTTAGCGATCGGACTGCACGATTCCGTCCGGGATCGGCCGTGGGTCGTTGTTTCGTCACCGTTCGGCACCAGTGTGCCCGAAATCGGAATCGACCAGCTGTCCACCCAGATCGGTGACGTGGCCAGGGTCTTCCTGATCGAGACCGGCGAACTCACCCGTCAGCTCGGCGACCTGTTGCCGCCCCAGTTCCAGGTCTACGGCAGCGCCGGGCGCTCCTACCCGATCGGTGCCGACGCCTTCGCCGACCTCTCCCGTTCCCGCCTCCGCTTCACGCACGGCGACCCGCAGCACGCCACCGACCAACTGGTGACGGATGCCCTCGCCCACGCCCACCAGGCCGGCCTCTTCGCGCTCGCCCCGGCATCCGTCATCACCGTCACCGGCACCGTCAAAGGCTTCCTGCTCGGCGGCTCCCGCGCCCTCGTCGAACTCGACGACGGCGGGATGGCCACCGTGTGGCAGGAACTCACCTACCCGCCGGTGCCGTTGGACTGGACCCTCGTGCCCGGCCAGCGCGTGCAGGGTGCGCTCGACGCGCCCACCCACCGGCTCAACGTGGAGGTCAAGCCTCCGACCAACGCGGCGATCGCCACGCGCTTCCCGAACGGCAGCATCACCCTCGCCCTCGTGCAGAAGGTCAGCACGCAACGCGCCGTGCTCGCCCTGCACCCGCACCTCTCCATCACGATCACCCGCGCCGACATCTCCCCGAACCCGCTGGACAAGGTCGACGCCCTCCTCTCCGAGGGCGACGTGGTGGCCGCGCGGGTCATCCACCTGCCCAGCGGGGCCCTGCACCTGTGCCTGAGCGACGTCGACGACGACGAGCCCGTGCTTCCGCCGCTCTCCGCCGTGCGCAACGGACCTCCGTGGCTGCGCGAAAACCGTCCGCTGCTGCCGGTCGTGGAGGAAGACGAGCAAGCCGGCGAGACCGTGTACGCGCCCCCCTCGGCGCAGAGTCCGGTCGAGAACGCCCGGGCGCACGCTGCCTCGGAGCTGACCGAGACCAGCCAGGCCGAACTGGTGGCCCTCGCCGCGATGGCCCACCTCGACGAGTCGTTCCGTGCGCCGCGCCCGTCTCCCGGACCGGGCCGCAGCCACGCGGTGCGTCACCCGACCGCGCCGGCGATCCCGTTCCGGGTGGCGCCGACGCCGGCCCCGGCCGCCCAGCCGCACTCCGCGTTGCAGTCCACCCAGCTCTCCCTCGCCGAGGCGAAGGCCCGCATCACCCGGCTCGAAGCCCAGCTGGTCGAGGCCGGCGCCACCGACTCCGACCTGGCCAAGCTGCGGGAGCAGGCGCGTTCGGCGCAGCTCCAGCTGCGCGACGCCCTCGTCGAGCTCGGCACGCTCCGCCACACCGTCGCCGAACTGCGCGACGAGCAGCGCACCCAGAAACGGATGCTGCGCGAGTCCCGTCGCACCGTCGCCGCACCCGCGGCCTCCAGCGAATACGAGACCCGCCGCGCCCTCTGGGAGGACGCCTCCGGTTGGGTGCGCCACGAGATCCTGCTCGCCTGGGTCGACCGGGTGCCGGAATCCGACCGGGACGAATGGCCGCTGCCGCACAGCTACGTTCTCAGCGACCGCTTCGCGGATTCCCTGTCCGGGCTCGACGACGGCCAGCTGGCCAAGGCGTTCAAGGCATCCGTCGACGTGCTGACCGGACGGGTGAAGACCCTCACCGGGCGGCACCTGCACGCGCTGCGCCAGGGCGCCGGCGCGGCCGACCCGCACCTGCTGCGCTGGGACGGCGCCCGGTGCATGCGCGTCTCGATCGAACAGAACACCCCGGCCGCCCGCCGGATGCACTTCTGGCAGAAGCCGGATGGCGGGATCGAACTGATCCGCATCGTCACGCACGACGACATGGAGGCTTAGGCCCTATCGTCGTCAGCATGCCCCATTCGCTTCGCCCCCTGCTCCCGCACGATTCCGCCCAGGTTCTGCTGCTCAACAACGCGGCCGTCCCGGCGGTGAACGCCCTCGACGAGGCAAGCCTGGCCGCCCTGCTCGCCGAGTGCGCCCTCGCCGTGGCGGTCACCACCGTCGCCGAGCCGGAGCACGTGCTCGGTTTCGCCATCGTCTTCGCCGCGGATGCCGACTACGCCAGTGAGAACTACCGCTGGTTCGCGGAGCGGTCGCGCGAGTTCCTCTACGTGGACCGCATCGTGGTGGCGGAGGAGGCCCGCGGCCGGGGGCTCGGCGAGGTGCTCTACGGATCGATCTTCGCCTCGGCGGAGGCGGCAACGGCCGTCGTCGTCTTCTGCGAGGTCAACCTCGAACCGCCGAACCCGGGTTCGCTCGCGTTCCATTCCCGCCTCGGGTTCGCCCAGATCGGCCGGCAGTCCACCAAGAACGACACCGTCGTGGTGGCGCTCCTGGCCGCCTCGGTCGGGGAGTTCGCCGACCGCTGACCGCGCGCCCCGGTGGTCGAGCGCCCCGGTGGTCGAGCGCCCCCGGTGGTCGAGCGCCCCGGTGGTCGAGCGCCCCGGTGGTCGAGCTCGTCGAGACCCGGCGATTTCGACAGGCTCAATCACCGCCTCGGTGGTCGAGCTTGTCGAGACCCGGCGATTTCGACGGGCTCAATCACCGCCCGGGTGGTCGAGCGCCCCCGGTGGTCGAGCTTGTCGAGACCCGGCGATTTCGACAGGCTTAATCACCGGATTCATTCGAGCGAGGCCAGCGCCTTCTCATATTTCGCGGCAAGGCGCTCCCGTACGCTGACGTCCAGTTGCGCCACCCGCCACGGCTCGAGATTGTCGGCGATGTCGGCGCGCTTCACGGCGAGGGCGATCGGGTTGGCGCGGATGCCGGCGTAGTAGTCGGCGTCGCTGACGGCATCCGTTCTGGTCAGCAGTTCGACCGCGGCGACCACGCCGCCGGGGATGCCGGCGGCCAGCAGATCGGTGGGGGAGACGTCCGTGTCTTCCAACACGTCGTGCAGCCAGGCGGTCGCCTGCCCCAACGGGTCGACGAGACGCTCGGCGACCCCACGGGGGTGGTCGATGTAGGCGGCACCGAGCTTGTCGACCTGGCCGCGGTGTGCGGCTGTGGCGATGGCCTGGACCGTGGCGACGAACGGTGCGGACGCTGTGACCGGCATGATGATCCCCCTGGGGCGTTGCGAACGAGCGTGGGTGAGCGGCAGCCCAGGGAAACGGCCCCGGACTGACACCTGCACCGCACACGGTAGCGCGCACCCGTGAACGAGGGAAGTCGCCTCGAGGAAAACGGGAAAGCAACCCCTTCCATGCACCCCAGACTGGGGGTATTTTGCTGACGCCCGTCGGGGTCGAACGTACCCCGGTCTGCTAGGTTCGAACCAGGTGATCATCCGATCACCGGCGAGACGGTTCGTACGTCTTTCGCAAGGGCACACCCGTTGAGAAACGGGGTCGCAAAGGCACGGGACCTTCGGGTCAGCCGGCCTACCGAATGAATAGGGCCGAAGCAGATGAGCTTTCCACTCCTGGAGACCGACGTCAGCGTCGAGTCCGTTGGTGTGACGCAGCCAGACGCCGCTCTTGCTGTGCCCGCAGCCGGCAGCCTCGATGCCCCGGCGGCCCTCACCCCACACACTCCATCAGTCCGTCGTCGACTAGGGTAAGCAGACGACGGACTGAGGGAAGTCAGGTCGGCCTTCGGGTGGCCGCACTGACGCGGAATTGCGATCGGGGACCGATTCGGGTTCGGTCCCCGATCGCATTCACCGCATGGCAGTGGAGGTGCCAGGAAAATTTCTTCGCCATGCACGCTCGCAGATGCCGCTTGACACGATCTCAGCACTAGAAAGACCGGTGGCACCACATGGCCAGGAGACCAATCGGCCGACTGCGAAAACTACCGCGTAGCCTCGGCGTGCAGCTGGCCGCGGCCATGCTCGTAGTGTCGGTGCCGCTTGTCATCATCTCGACGGTCGTTCTCACCACGGAGTCTGCGGCGAGCCTGACCGCGGCGGCGGAGGACAAGAGCGTCACCGTCGCCAAGGCGGTCGGCCTGCGGCTGGAAGACTGGATCAGGGAACGTCAGGGCGACATGTCGGTCGTCGCAGCGTCGGCCGGTGACCTGGACAGCTCAGTGCTCGCGACCCGCCTGGCCAAGATCGACGAGGCATCCGGCAGCTACACCCTGATCCAGATCACTGACGTCGACGGTAAGGTGCTCTCCTCCAGCCGCCCAGGCGTCGCCCTCGACCCGACCGGGCAGGACTGGTTCCGTTCGGCCGTCGCCGGCGAGACCGTCTTCACCCCCTTGACCCTTCAGGGCGACCAGTTGCACTGGGTGCTCGCCCAGCCGCTGCTGGCCGACGACGGCTCGGTACGCGCCGTACTGATCGCCAACCTCGACCCGACCGCCCTGAGCAAGCTGCTCAACCGCGCCCTGGGCAAGGGCGTCGAGGTCGTCGCGGTCGACTCACTCCACCGATTGATCTACAGCGCGGAAACCATGGGCGACGCGACGGAGCAGTCCGCGCTGCTGGCCGGCGGAATGCTCACGACCATCGTCGACAGCGAACCGGTCGCACAGGCGGCCCGCACCGGCAAGCCCGGCAGCGCCCGTTTCATTGACGATGACGGTGACGACGTCATCGGCGGCTACGACTTCGTCGAAGGCCTGAACTGGGTGCTCATAGTGAAGGAAGACGCGAGCGCGGTGCTTGCCCCCGTGGAGACCCAGGTGCAGAGGTCGATTCTCCTGGCGGCCATCGGCGTGCTCTTCGCCGTGCTCGCATCCAGCCTGATGGCCTGGAGTGCGGCCCGGCCCGTACGCAAGCTCACTGCGGTCGCCCGTCGGGTCACCCGTGGCGACCTGCTGGCGCGCGCCGTGCCCACCGGACCGACCGAGATGGTGGTGCTCGCCGACTCGCTCAACGCCATGCTCAACACCAGCCAGGAACTCATCGCCCGGCTGGAAGGCGCCGGGGTCGAGGTGAATTCCGCGGCCACCGAACTGTCGGCATCCTCCGACGAGCTCGCCGCGATCACCACCCAGCAGAGCGCGGCCGTCACCCAGGCCACCGCAACCACCGAGGAATTGGCGCGGTCATCGGTGGCGATCGCCGACACCGTCGACGATGTCGCCCGCCAGACCGCTGAAACCCGGCGCAATCTCGAACAGGCCGAGGCCGACATCCTCGTCTCGAGCGAGCGCACCCTGGCCCTGGCCAGCCGGGTGAACGACATCGAGTCCCTCCTGGTGCTGATCAACGACATCGCCGACCAGACCAACCTGCTCGCCCTCAACGCCGCGATCGAAGCGGCCAGGGCCGGCGAGCACGGCCGCGGTTTCGCGGTCGTCGCCGACGAGGTGCGGCGCCTGGCCGAACGGTCCAAGTCTAGCGCCGGTGACATTGCCGAGATCGTCAGCGCGGTGCAGCGCGAAACCAACGCGACCGTGATGGCGATGGAAAAGGGCGCCAAGCAGATGCAGCAGGGTCTGCTCCAGCTCGAAGCGGTGACGGATGCCAACGGTCAGGTCAGCCTGACCACCCAGCAGCAGCGAAGTGCCACCGCGCAGGTCGTGGAGACCATGGAACAACTTGCCGACGCCAGCCGGCAGATCTCGATCACGGCCCGCCAGATCGCGGCCTCGGCCGGTGACCTTGCGGACCTGGCCCACAACCTCGAAGCCACCGCCGGTGCAGGCAACGGAGAGCGATGACGCAAGCGCACGCGGTTCTGGTTCCCGTGGGGGAGGACCTGTTCGCCGTGTCGATCGACCGGGTGAGCCAGGTGGTCGCCGCACCATCGCTCACCCGACTGGTCACCGCGCCTTCGCACGTGCTCGGCCTGTTCAACCTGCGCGGGCAGATCGTCCCGCTGCTCGACACGGCCGCGCTTCTCGGCCTGCCCGCTGGGCAACCTCCGATGTTCGCGGTCGTGCTGCAGTCCAGGCAGGGCCTGGTCGCCCTCGCCGCGACCGCGTTTCCCTGTCGGGCCAGCCTCGGTGACCCGGTCGGTCCGTCCGACCTGCCCGGCACTGCGGGCACCTACCGGGTGAAGGAGAGCATCGTCGTGCGGCTCGACCCCGACCTTCTCCTGGCCAGGGACCGTCCGCTGCGTGCCGGCGAGAATTCCGTGTCGGTTCTGCCGCCTGTCGGAGCGATCGAGCCTGTGGGCGCCATCACCCGGTCCGGGTCGGCCGGATGAGCATCCTGGGCATCGACCAGATCCGTGCGCTGTTCGCCCAGGAGGCCGAGGTGCGCCTCACCGAGCTGGACCGGTTGCTGCTCCAGCTCGAGCAGCAGGGCGGTGACGAAACCCTGGTCCGGGCCATCTTCCGCGAATTGCACACGCTCAAGGGATCCGCGGCCGTCGCCGGCCTGGACGACGTGAGCCAGCTGGCGCACGAGCTCGAGGAACTCGTCGGCGGGATCCGCTCCGGCGACTTGGCGGTCACGCCCGCGATCATCGACACGCTCCTGGTCGGCGCCGACCAGCTGGGCAGCGCCATCGCCGGTGAACCGGCTGGCGTGCCCGGCACCGACGCCGGCGACGAGCCCGGCGACGAGCCGGTCGTCGCGGTCCTGGTCATCGACGAGAGTGCGACGCCAGTGACCGCTGTCGCTCCGTCCCCACGGGTTCCGATGGGCGTGGAAACTGCCACCGCCCCCGCCCCCGAGCCCGGCGGCGTGGTGATGGTGCCGATGGACCGGCTCGACGAACTCGTGCGCCTGATTGGGGAATCGGCATCCGCCCACCTTCGGATGGGCAGCATGCTGATGGAGAAATTCGGCGTCGATCCGACCTTGAACCCGGAATTCAACGAACTGTCGCGCACGCTCAACGAACTGCAGGAACGGGCCATGCGCACCCGGATGGTGCCGCTGTCCACCATCACCGACAAACTCCAGCGTGCCGTGCGCGACCTGGCCCGGGCACAGGGCAAGACCATCCGCTGGGAGGTGCGCGGGGCGGACACCGAGCTGGACCGTGGCGTGCTCGTTGCGCTCTCCGACTCCCTGCTGCACCTGGTGCGGAACGCCGTCGACCACGGGATCGAACCAGACGTGGTGCGCGCCGCGGCAGGCAAACCGGTGGGCGGCACCATCCGGCTGCACGCCATGCAACTCGGCTCCGAAGTGATCGTGGCGATCACCGACGACGGTAGCGGGATCGACACCTCGCGGGTCCGGGCGCAGGCCGAAGGCCAGGGCGTCGACACGTCACGGCTGAGCGACGAAGACATCCAGCAACTGATCTTCCGGGCCGGGCTGTCGACGACGGCGTTCGTCACGGACGTGTCGGGGCGCGGCGTCGGCCTCGACGTCGTTCGCACCACTGTGGAGGCCGCCCACGGCCGGGTCGAGGTGCGCTCGGCGACTGGCCGGGGCACCGAGTTCCGCGTCATCGTGCCGATCACCCTGGCCGTGCTCCGGTGCCTGCTGGTGGAATCCGGCGGCCAGTGCTTCGCCCTGCCATTCCACCGGGTCGTGCTCTCCCAGCGTTTCGACGAAACAGGGCAGACCAGCGCCGAAGGACGACCGGTGATCTGGGTGGAGGACCAGCCCGTTCCGGTGTCGGCGCTCGCGGGCACCCTCGGCATCTGCGGCGGCTCCCCGGACGGCCCGATCGTGGTGCTCGCCGACACCGCCCGGCGGCACGGCTTCCAGGTCGACCGGCTGGTCGGCCAGCGGGACGTGGTGATCAAGGGGCTCAGCACCCTGCTGCCGCACCTGCCCGCGGTCGCCGGGGCCAGCGTCGAGCCCGACGGCTCGATCCTGCTCGTGCTCGACCCGCCCGGGCTGATCCAGCGGGCGCGGCAGGCGGCACGCGGCCAGGCTGCCCCCGGGCGTCCCCCCGCGGAACCGTCGAAGGCCCGGCACGCCGTCGCGTCCGCCGAACGGACTTCGGCCGGCGCATTGCAGCGCATCCTCGTCGTCGACGACGCGCTGACCATCCGGGAGCTGCAGCGCAGCATCCTGGAGCGTGCCGGTTTCGACGTGCGCGTCGCCGTCGACGGCCTGGACGCGCTGGCGAAGCTCGCCGAGGGGCCCAGTGAGCTGATCCTCACCGACATCGAGATGCCGTTGATGGACGGCTTCGCGCTGACCGAGGCGGTGCGCGCGGCCCCGGACCTGGCCAACATTCCGGTGTTGATCCTGAGCTCGCGCTCGAGCGAGGCCGACCGGCAACGAGGGCTGGAGGCCGGCGCCGACGGCTTCATTCTCAAGAGCGGCTTCGACGAGGGAAGCCTGCTCCTCGCCGTGAACCGGCTGATCGGGGCACGCCGATGACCGGGTCGGCAGCCGCGCCACGCTCCGGGAAATCGATCCGGGTGCTGATCATCGACGACCTGCCCACCGACCGCGCCCGCCTCGCCCGGACGCTGCAGAGCGACGGCGACATCGTCAGCCTCGGCCAGGTCGCAACCGGGCAGGCCGCCATCGGTCTCGTCGCCCGCGAACATCCCGACGTCATCCTCCTCGGTCTCTCCACGACCGACGGAAGCGGCCAGTCCCTGATCGAGCAGGTCATGGCGCACACGCCGACGCCGATCCTCGTGCTCTCCACCCAGATCGAGAACCGGCAATCGCCGGGCGCGGTCGACGCGCTCGTGGCCGGGGCCCTCGACGTGCTGCCGGGTCCCGTGCGGTGGACCCCCGACCTGGAGGCCGGGCTGCGGCGCACGGTGCGCCAGCTCAGCCGTGTGCAGACCATTCGCCACCCCCGGGGCGTGCTGGCCAGACCGCCCGGGGTCGTGCCGGCCCCGTCCGGCCGCACCCGCCAGACCGTGGTGGCCCTGGCCGCATCGACGGGCGGTCCGAAGGCGCTCGCCACGGTCCTGGCCGGGCTCGGCGGGCTGGCCGCTCCGGTGCTCGTGGTGCAGCACCTGCATCAGGACTTCACCGGCGGGCTCGTGGACTGGATGACCCGGGTCTCCGCGTTGCCGGTCGAGATAGCAGTGCACGACCAGGTCGCCCGCCCCGGGCGGGTCTACCTGGCCCCGGGCGGCCTGCACCTGCGACTGGGCGCCGGCCTTCGCCTCGAACTCGCGTCGACGCCGGTCACCATCCACCAGCCGTCCGCGAACGAACTCTTCCAGTCCGTCGCCCGGAACGCCGGGTCGGCCGGGGTCGGCGTGATCCTCACCGGGATGGGCGACGATGGCGCAGAGGGGCTGCTGGAGATGCACCGCGCCAACGGTCAGACCCTCGGCCAGGACGAGGAGTCCTGCGCGGTCTTCGGGATGCCGCGCGCGGCCTATCGCGTCGGCGCGGTCAGTGACCTGCTGTCGGTCGACCTGCTGGCGGCCGCGATCCTGCGCTGCGCGGCACGGGGGACGGCATGAACGGCCGCGGACTCGCGGGCACCGGGTCCGCCGGCACGGATGCCTCGACGCTCGTGACCGACGCCGTCGTCGACCGGGTGGCCGAGCTGCTGCGTTCGGCGGTCGGTTTGCGCGCCGAGCCGACCCTGCGCGCCCGGATGCGCCGGTGCATCCGTGACGAAATCGCCGACAACGGCACGGACGCCGAGTCGTACCTGCGCGCGCTGACGGCCGGTTCCGCGCTGCGGCAGAGCCTGCTCAACCGCATCACGGTGCAGGAGACCGCCTTCTTCCGCCACCCGGAGCACTTCGCCCTGTTGGAGCGGGAGATCCTGCCCGCCACGCGCCGACCCCTGTCGATCTGGAGCGCCGGCTGCGCCAACGGCCAGGAGGCGTACAGCCTGGCCATGCTGCTCGAGGAGCGGTGCATCACCGGCTCGATCATCGCCACCGACATCTCCACGTCGGCTCTCGCCCGCACGGATGCCGCCCGGTACTCGACCAAGGAGGTGAGCGGCCTGACCACGGCACGCGTGGACCGCCACCTGAGCGCTGTGGGTGACGGCTGGGAGGTCACGCAGGCGTTGCGCAACCGGGTGAGCACGATGCACCACAACCTGATCGACCCGGTGCCCTCCCGGGTGCGGTCCTGCCAGATCATCTTCTGTCGCAACGTGCTGATCTACTTCTCACCCGAACATGCCCGGATTTTCCTCGACCGGGTCGCTCAGACGATGCCGGCCGCGTGGTTGTTCCTCGGCTCGTCCGAGACGATCTGGGCGATCGGCGACCGCTACGAGACCGTGCGCTTCGGCGACACCTACGCGTATCGCTCGCTGCCCGGTTCGCCTGCGGCGGTGCCGCGCTCCCTGCCGGCACCGTCACCCGAGGCGCCGTTCCGCGCGCGCGCCCGGCCCACCCCGGTTGCCGCGACGCCAGCCGACCACGACGAGGCTGCCATGATCGCCGGCTTGGCTCGCAGCGGTCAGACCGCGCTGGATGCCGGTCACCACGCCGCCGCGGTCGTCCTCTTCCGCAAATGGGCGTACCTGGCGCCGCAGGACTGCCTGGCCCACCTCCACCTCGGGCTCGCTCTCGAGGCCGCCGCCGATCCTGCCGCCGCGCTCCGCGCGTTCAGCGCGGCCCGGCGGGCCCTGGACCTGGCCGACCCGGCCGAGGTCGAGCACGCGATCGACGGCTATTCGATCGCCGAACTCCACAAACTTCTCGACGCCAAACAGCAGGAGCCAACCCGATGACGACCATGGTGTGTTTTCGATCAGACGGGGCGTCCTACTGCCTCCCGGTCGAGGCGACGCGGGCGGTGCGCACGGCGGACGGGCTGGTCCCCGTGCCCGGATCCGGACCCGACATCGCCGGGGTGCTTCCCGGCGGTCCGCCCCTGACCGTGCTCTCCGCCCTCGGCGCCGGCGGCAGCCACGTGATCGTGGTCGAGTCGCGCGGGGCATCCTTCGGCCTGCTCGTCGACTCCGTCTCCGGGCTGCGCCGGTTCGCCGACGACGAGGTCCGGCCCGCCCCGACCGGGCAGGACGTGGCATTCATCTGCGGGCTGGTCGACTCGGGTGGCGACCTCATCCTCGTCGCCGACCCCGAGGCCCTGGCGGCCCGGCTGTGATCGGCCCGGCTGTGACCGCCGCGACCGTGACCGCCGCGCCGGGCGCCACCACCGTGCTGATCACGGACGACTCGCTCGTCATCCGCGCCGTCGTGCGCTCCCACCTCGAGGCGGCCGGCTACCACGTGGTCGAGGCCGTCGACGGCCGGGCCGCAATCGCCCACTGCCGCCAGACCCCGCCCGATGTGATCCTCCTCGACATCGAGATGCCCGGACTCGACGGCTACGAGGTGCTCGAGGTGCTCAAGGCCGACCCGCTGCTGATGGACCTGCCCGTCGTCTTCCTGACCACGCTGACCGACATGGACAACGTGCTTCGCGGGCTGCGCGGCGGCGCCCACGACTATCTCAAGAAGCCGTTCGAACCGGCCGAACTGGTGGCGCGCGTCGCCGCGGCCGCCCACGTCAAGAAGCTGCAGGACCAGCTCCGCCAGCGCAACGCCGAGCTCGACCTGCTCAGCCGCACGGATGCCCTCACCGGGCTGAGCAACCGGCGCCACCTCGAATTCGTACTCGCGCACTACCACGCCGATTCCGTGCGCCACCAGGACCCGCTCAGTGTGCTCCTGCTCGACATCGATCACTTCAAACGCGTCAACGACGGGTACGGGCACCCGGCCGGGGACGTGGTGCTCACCGAGTTCGCGAGCCGGCTCCGGGCCACGCTGCGCGAGGGGGATGTTGCCGGACGCTGGGGTGGGGAGGAGTTCCTGGTCGTGCTCCCGCGCACCGGCCTCGAGGGCGCGTTCGCGCTCGCCGAGCGCTTCCGGCTGGACGTCGCGGCGACCCCGATGCGCGCCGAGGGCGTGGAGATCGCGGTCACCGTGAGCGGCGGCTGTGCCCTGGGCCCGCTGGGCACCGTGGCCGAGTTGGTCGGCCGGGCCGACACTCTGCTCTATTCGGCGAAGGGAGCCGGCCGCAACCGGATCGCGGCCGAGGCGACCGTGCCATCCCGGACCATCTGAGCCGGGCCCGCAGTTGCCGGCTGCGGCACCGGATACCCGGGGGCCGCACGCGACGACGGATGCCGCCCCGCGCGGGCCCCGGTGCCGGTCCGGACTACTTGGCCGGTTCGGTGACGGTGTTGCTCTGCAGGGTAACCGCGGTCTGCGAGAGCAGGCGCCCGTTGATCGAGGCTCCGGTCTTCATCGCGATGAGCGTCTTGCCGAGGATGGTTCCCTCGAAGTGCGCCGTGGTGCCGATCGAGGTGGAGCCGGCGGTCTGCCAGAACACGTTCTTCGCCTGCACGCCGCCGGAAAGGGTGACGTTCTTCGCGGACGCCTGGTCGAGGTTGCCGGAGATCTGGAAGATGAACACGTCGTCCGGTCCGCCGGAGAGGGTGACGTCGGTGGAGATGGTCACGTCGGTGTTCCACTTGTAGAGGCCCGGCAGGAGGGTGAGCCCGCCGATCTCGCCGGCGCCCAGGTCGATGAAGTCGGGGTTGATGCGCCCGGCCGCATCACCGTAGGCGATCCCCATGTCGCCGACGACCGTGGTGAGGAAGGACGGGGCGGTGACCTCGCACGGCGGTCCGGCGGCGTCGACGGAGAAGATGGTGCCGGTCTGCACCTCCGGGCAGGTGAGGAGGATGGCCGCGCCGGTGATCGGGCTGGCGCCGACGTTTCCGTTGACGGCCGAGGCGTAGACATCCGTCACACCCGTCTGGGAGAGGATGGCGAACGTGCCGGCCGTGCCGAGCTCGATCGGAGCCTGGGGGAGGCCGCTCGCGGAGGCCGACCCGCCGATCGCTGCGCTGCCGACCCCGGCGACGGCGACGGCCAGGAGCAGTCCGAGCTGGGCCTTGCGGGTAGTGGTGAGATTCTGGAACTTCATTGCGGTGGTTTCCTTTCGGCGAACCCGCACTCTGCGGATTCGGGCAGGGCCACCGTGGTGCGGTCCCCGATGCTGCACATCGGCTTCTATCGTCGGTACCGTCCCCGGAGGGCCCCAAGTCCCACGCACACCAGGCGTCCACCACGCACGACTTCGTACGCCCCCACGGGACCAGTTCCAACGAATCGAATCTGTCTAACCCCCAGACTAGGGGTGGTTTCTGTCTTCCCCAGGGACTGGAGGGATTAATCTGGTGAATTCCTCGGGCCGGGCGTGTCCCCGCCGCCACAGAGCGGCCGAAGGCGAAGTCACAGCCGCAGGCGCCCGGGGCTGGCCGGCCGACGGAATCGGGACAACAATGTGAGTCATGATCGTGCTGATTGTCTGCGGTGTGCTGGCCCTGGCCGGGGTCGTGGCGGTGGTGGCCTGGGGCGGGATCGATCTGCGCACGCCGGTCGCCGGCGCATCCGACCCCACGGCGCAGCATGCGGCGTTGGTGTCGCCAATCCCGGTGCGCAGCGCACGAGTGCCGGCCGCGCTCCGTCGCTACGCCTGGTGGGCGACGGTGGTCACAGCGACGGGCACGGTCTCCGGTCTGCTGATCGCCGGAGCCGGAGGAAGGCTCGTCATGCGAGTGCTCGCGCTGACGTCGCCGCTGGCCGAGGGCAGGATCACCGAGGCGCAGGCGCACGTGGGCGACATCACGATCAACGGGACCCTGGCGTTCCTCGTTTTCGGCGCCCTGCCTGGGGCATTCCTCTCGGCAATCCTCTACGTCGTGGTCCACCGCTGGCTTCCCCGCGGCCGGCTCGGGGGTGTGACCTTCGGTCTGGTCTTGCTGGCCCTGTTCGCGACGACCCTCGAGCCGCTCCGCGCCGGCAACATTGATTTCGACATCGTCGGGCCGGGCTGGTTGGCGGTCCTGCTGTTCTCTGTCGTCGTGATCCTGCACGGGATGCTGGTGGCTGCGTTCGCGGGCTGGTACAGCGAACGACTGCCCCTGCCGACGCGACGCACCTGGCCCGCCTACACGCCGCTGCTGGCGGCCGTCGTCTACTTGCCGCTCGGGATGGTGCTCCTCGCCGCTGCCGTCCTGACGCTGATCGTCTCGGCGCTCGTGCCGGCCGCGCCCGGTTGGTGGACCTCCCGTGCCCTGATCCTGACCGGACGGATCGCCCTGGTCGTTCTCGTGGTCGTCTCGATCCCGGGCTTCATCGGTTCGGTGGCCTCGATCACGACCCGGTGATCGCGTAGCGACCGTGATGCCCGGCGGTTGACCGTTCGCGACCTCGCCCGGCGGGACCTCCGGCCTAGCCGGGGCCCGGCCCGCGCAGTACGGTGCCTTTACGGGGTCCTTCCGGCGCACCGGGCGTCGATCCAGCGATCCCACCAGAGCGGAGTCGGCATGACCGAGCGCAGTGTGGTGTGGTTCAACGAGATCGGCCTGGCCGACATCCCTCAGGTCGGCGGCAAGAACGCGTCACTGGGGGAGATGGTGCGCGCCCTGGCAAGCCGGGGTGTGCGTGTGCCGGACGGGTTCGCGACGACCGCGGATGCCTACCGCGCGTTCGTCACCGCGAACGGGATCGAGCCTGCCCTCCGGCACCAGCTCGAGCTGTTCCACTCCGGGGAGGCGTCGCTCCGCGCCACCGGGGACGCCCTGCGCGAGTTGTTCCTGGCAGGGCAGTTCCCCGAGGAGATCGCCGACGGCATCCGCTCGTCGTACCGGGAGTTGTCGGAGAAGTCGGGCCAGGCGAACCTGGCCGTCGCCGTGCGCAGCAGCGCCACCGCGGAGGACCTGCCGGATGCCAGCTTCGCCGGCCAGCAGGAGACGTTCCTGAACGTGACCGGCGAGCGCGACCTTCTCGACGCCTGCCGGCGCTGCTACGCCTCCCTCTTCACCGACCGGGCGATCAGCTACCGGGAGGTGAAGAAGTTCGACCACCTGGAGGTGGCGCTGTCGATCGGCATCCAGCGGATGATCCGCTCCGACGTGGGCGGTTCAGGGGTGATGTTCTCGATCGACACCGACAGCGGTTTCCCGGGAGCCGCCGTGATCAGCGCGGCGTTCGGCCTCGGCGAGACCGTGGTGCAGGGCACCGTCGACCCCGACAAGTACCTAGTCTTCAAGGCGCTGCTCGAGCAGCCAGGCTGCACGCCGATCATCGAGAAGACCCTGGGGGCCAAGGCCCGCAAGATGGTCTATGCCAAGGGCGGCAGCGCCCGCACCCGCATGATCGACACGTCCGAGCGGGAGCGCCAGTCGTTCGTGCTCAGCGACGCGGACATCGTCAAGCTGGGCCGCTGGGCGGTGATCGTGGAGAACCACTACGGTCGGCCGATGGACATGGAGTGGGCCAAGGACGGCGTCACCCGCGAGCTCTTCATGGTGCAGGCCCGCCCCGAGACCGTGCAGTCGCAGGCGAGCGGCACCCGGTTCACCGTGAGCCGGCTCACCGAGCAGGGTCCGTTGCTGATCTCGGGGGTTGCGATCGGTGACAGCATCGCCTCCGGGGTGGCCTGCGTGATCAAGGACCCGGCCGACATCGAGAAATTCGTCGACGGCGCCATCCTGGTCACCGAGATGACCGATCCCGACTGGGTGCCGATCATGACCCGGGCCGCGGGAATCGTCACCGATCACGGCGGCCCGACCAGCCACGCGGCCATCGTCAGCCGGGAACTGGGCGTGCCGGCCGTGGTCGGCACCGGCACCGGCACCGACGTGCTCACTGATGGCCGGCTGATCACCCTCTCCTGCGCCGAGGGGGACCAGGGCTTCGTCTACGAGGGCGCGCTCGCGTTCGAGACCGAGGAGATCGACCTGGGCTCCGTGCCGAAGACCCGCACCAAGGTGATGGTCAACATCGCCAGCCCGGCAGCGGCCTTCGAATGGTGGCGGCTGCCCGCGGACGGGGTGGGGCTGGCCCGGATGGAGTTCATCATCAACAACCTGATCCAGATCCACCCGATGGCGCTCGTACATCCAGACCGGGTGACCGACCCGGTCGCGCTGCGGAGGATCGCCGAGCTCACCCGCGGCTACGGCGACCCGAAGGAGTACTTCGTGCAGGCCCTGTCGCTGGGGATCGCGAAGCTGACCGCGCCGTACCACCCGAACCCGGTGATCGTGAGGATGAGCGACTTCAAGACCAACGAATACGCGCACCTGGTCGGCGGCGCCGGCTTCGAGCACTCCGAGGAGAACCCGATGCTCGGCTTCCGCGGCGCCTCCCGCTACTACGACGACCGCTACCGGGAGGGTTTCGCCCTCGAATGCCGGGCGATCAAGCGGGTGCGGGAGCAGATCGGCTTCGGCAACGTGATCGTGATGGTGCCGTTCTGCCGCACGACGACGGAGGCAGACAAGGTGCTCGCCGTGATGGCCGAGAACGGGCTGACCCGCGGCGACCACGGCCTGCAGGTCTACATGATGTGCGAGATCCCGGCCAACGTCATCCTGGCCGAGCAGTTCGCCACCCGGTTCGACGGCTTCTCGATCGGCTCGAACGACCTGACCCAGCTGGTGCTGGGCGTCGACCGCGACGCCGAGGACCTCGCGGCCCTCTTCGACGAGCGCGACGAGGCCGTCAAGAGCATGATCAGCCAGGCGATCGAGAAGGCGCACGCCGCCGGGATAAAGATCGGGATCTGCGGCCAGGGTCCGAGCAACTACCCGGACTTCGCCGCCTTCCTCGTCCAGGCCGGCATCGACTCCATCTCGCTCAACCCCGACAGCTTCCTCAAGACGGTCGGCCACATCTCCGCCGCCGAGCGCCAGCTCGACACGGCCTGATCCGGCTCGGCCCGTCCGCCGGCCGAGTCCGTTCGACTGGGATCAGCGCGGGGCGTGGACGTGGTTTTGCCGTGGCGCTGCGACTGCGGGAACCGGTGTCATTTTCCTGAGTCGTATGCACAAATCAACTGCGTTGGTGGCCGTAGCGCTCGGCCATCTTCTCGGAGAGCAGCTGCGCCGCTTCCGCCGCGGTGAGTGCCAGGCTCTCGCTTTCGTCAACGCCTAGTTCGTTAAGCGCCCGAACGAGATACAGCGGTAATGGTTCCTTCTGGGTCACGGGTTCGGGCGCCCCGCGGTCCGGCAATTTCTTGTCACGAACACATGCCCAGAACGTCTCAGCATCAACGGCGAGCTGGGTTCGCAGGATGTGGGTCCACATCCCGGCAGAGTACGTCGACCTGTCGACGGGTCTGGAGATTCTTGTGCGGAGGATTTGCCCGTCCCAGAGCGCCAACTCATAGGTGCGGTGATGCCGGACAGGCTGTCCTGATGCCCCGCGCACGAGCTGCCACTTCTCCACCACGCAGAAATCGTCGTGGTCCTCGCGGGTCGAGGCCGGGTACCTATTCACCGCCGCGCTCAAGCCATTCGAGGAGCTCCTCGTCGGTTGAAAGTTTGATGAGCTGCACAAGTGCCCAGTTGCCGGCGTGATTCGGAGCACGCTCCAGCCGGTCGTCCCAGTCTTCGGCGTACTCACGAAGCGACAGGGCGAGGTCAGCGAGCGCGCCGTCAACATCCGTACCCTCAGACACGAAGGGGCGACCGTCCATCAACGCAATCGTGCGGTCATCTTCCCGAGTGACGCGCACGCGCGGCGATACAGTTCGAGAGAAGTATTTACGGAGCCGATCCACCGGCATGACCGCAGAGAGCTGACCATCGCGCTGCACCGTGACGGTTCGCCCGCGCGCGGTCGCATCGAACACTTCCTTGAGATGTGAGCGCACGTCTGTAAAGGACCTGTAATCGGCGACGAGTGGCATTTCAACCTTCCTGCGCAGGTGAACCCGCGCGCACGTGCAAACGTACGCTGAGTACGTCATGTACATGTTATCTCGGTGTCACCTCCTATGGCCACCTCGGCCAAGAATTCACCGCAACTGCACACCCGCACACATTGACCCAATGGCTGCACACGTGCCCGTAAGCCGAACCCCCTACGGGCAGGTGCTGCCCAAGACTCACAAGGTATACCGCCACTCACAAGGTCATAGGTTACGGGCCGCGTCGCTGCAGCGTTTGCCAGCTCAGGGTTCCCGAAGTTAGGCCCCGACGATGCCTGCGCATTGCCTAGGATCCCCGCGAGTACGCCCTCGTGGCTGGAATCCAGAGCAGGATCGCCGCTGCGAGTGCGACTGCGGAGATGAAGAACTGCGCAGGGTCGATGCTTTGGAAAGCGACAAGGAACTGAGCCACAAAGTAGAGGATTGCCCAGCCCGACGCAGTTGCTGATCGCTGCAATGCGGCAATCCCCGTCCAGAAGGGCAGGACGACGAGAAATATGGCCGAGAGCGATAGTGCTACCAGGAGCACCACGGTGGTCGACTCTTCGTAATCGGACAGCAAGATTACAACTCCCGTCACGAATGTGACCAAGTTGAATGCTCCTGCTCCGAGCAGCGCCGAGGCTCCGAGCCAGAGGGGCAACGGTCGTTGGCTCTTTCGTTTCGAGGGCACATCGAGTCGGGGTGTCCTCAAGGGCTTCATGAAACCTTGGCCATTGAACATGTCGTCCTTCGATTCCATCAATTGCTGTCATCTAGCCACGAGGGAGCAGTTCTCGAAGAGCAGGCAATTCTGCCGGCCACCAACGGGAAACCGTTCCCACGGGTCAACTTACCGGTCCCGAACCAGGGCGCGCCGGAAGCGGTCAATCACAGTCCAACCATCACAGGTGATCCGCCCGCGACGCCGCCGCGATCCGGGGCACTGGTGGCAGGTGCAGGACTGTCCGCGGACGAGGGATCTTCTTGAGCTGAATCCGCTGAGGCGGTCGTCTACGGTCGATACTCTTTCGGCGGTGGCGATGTTGGCAGGTCGCCGGGGGCAGCTCGGTCTCCGAAAGTCATGGTGGCGATCGAGGACAGCCCGGCACCGATGCCCTTGGCAAGAACGGACAGGATAGCCCCCAGTATCTGCCATAGCCCCGCATGGCCACGTGACTGAGTCATGCGGGGCCCCGATCTCCAGGTCGTGTGCGTCTCGGCGTCGAGAGCCTGCACGATCGCGCAGCTACTTCACGGCGCGTATTTGTCACTCTACGAGGGTGACCAACGTGTATCCAGTAGACACAAGTACAAGATCGTCTTTACGTCTCCTAAGTACCACCAGTTCCGATGCTGCTTAAAGGGCGTGACACTCTGCCGTCACGCGTGGGCTCATCCGCTGCCCCGTAAGCCGGACGTTCACCAGGACGCGTGCAGACGGCTTCGCACATTTTCGAAGCCGAGACAGTCACTGGGCCGTCCATTCCCGTAAGATCCGCCCGAGAAAATGCCCGGTCAAGGGGGGCTAAACGCTGCAGTCAAAACCAGGACCGCACTGCTCATAAGCTATGCCAGTGTCTCCACCAATGACCAAGACCTGACCGCCCAAAAGAACGCTCTCGCGACTCTCGGCGTGAGTGCCGAAGTCATCTATCACCGATCAGGGTCTCACCGGAACCAACCGCGCCCGGCCGGGACTACACGAAGCGTTGGCCGCGTGCCGGACCGACGACACGCTTGTGGTCACGAAGCTCGACCGCCTCGCGCGGTCGCTGCGCGACGCGAAAGACATCGCCGATGACCTCACCCGCCGTGAAGTGAAACTCAGTATTGGTGGTTCCGTGCATGATCCCACCGACCCGGTAGGCCGGCCGCTGTTCATGTGCTCGCGATGGTCGCTGAGTGTGAGGCCGACTTGATCCGAGCACGCACCCGTGAGGGCATGCAAGTTGCCAAGGCAGCTGGTCGTCTTCGCGTGCAGACGAGTACTGAAAATGACAACCGGACTCGAGAATCGGACGCGAGGGCGGTGGCCGGGTCAGGCGCCGGACTCGTCGTAGCGGTCGAGCACGGCCTGCTCGTATTCGGCTTCGGCGGCGTCGGCCGCCGCCCTGGCCTCGGCAACCCGTGCGCTGATCGAGTGCTCGTCCTTCTCAATTCGCAGGACTTCGTCGGGGCCGGCGTTGGAGAGCAACTCCTCGAGAGTGTCGGGGTCGAGGTGCGCGGCCGCGATGGCGTCCACCTCGGAGCGCAGAACCGCAGCCTTGCTTCTCAGCAAGCGCACGCGCGCATCCCTGGCGAGTTGCCGCGGCGTGAGCCCGGTCGCCCTGTCGGTCGCTTCGATAGCCTTTTCGGCGCCGGTCTTCTCAGTGCCGGCCTTCTCGGTGCCGTTTTCGCCTTCTGTGTTGGTCATGGTGCCTCCCCGTTCGGTGGCAGCCTAGCGCGCGGGTCGCCCGGCACGTGCTGCGCCACGTCGTCAAGTCGAGCGCCGGGCGGATGCCGCCGAGCACCCGCGCAGACCGCTCCCGTTCGCGCCCGGTCCCGATCATCATCACGCGCCGAAGGCCCAGCACCGCCGGCAGGTGGCCGCCGGATGTGCAGAAGCCGCGGCATCCGTGGGCCGTGCCTGACAACTCGGTTCTGCCGCCGGATCTCACGCTGCGCTCACCCGAACTGGGCGTGTCGCGCCCCGCCGAACGGGAGCAGTATGGGAATCCAACTCTGATCAGGCAGGAGAGCGTGAGATGACTGATGCAGCGTCCAACGACTCCGGCGACAACTACATCCATGACGACGACGACGCGGATGCCGGCACCACCGACGGCTACGAGGTCTACAACCCTCCGGCCGACCGCTTCCTGACCGCGCAGATGTGGTGGATCGCCAGCGAACTGGTGCGCCGGCATCCGCACCTCCGCATCTCGGGGGTGGAGGTCGACGAGGGCGCCCGGCTGCTGATCGTGCACGACGAGCAGAACGCGATGAGCATCCAGTGGGATCTCGTCGGCGGCTGCAAGTTCCTGGTCAACGGGGCCGTGAACAAGATCAGCTGGATCGAGATGATGGCCGCCCTCAGCCCGCACGACATCGTGCAGCGGATCGAGGTGGCGACCGGTCTCGGCATCCCCAGGACCTCGCCGGTCACGACAAAACGCGCCCTGACCTACCGTCTGATCGCCAGCGCGCTGGCCACCGCCACCAACGACCGGCAGGGCTGGTACGCGGTGCCCGCGCCGATGCTGCACGACGAGGATCCGGCCGAACCGGGCTGCGACTACTTCCGCGGCTTCCCGTCGACGGTCGAGGCCCGCTCGCGCTACGTGGCGATGACCCTCGAGGAGTTCGACGCCGGCAATCGCAGCGTCTACTTCTTCCAGCCGTTCTGGGCGCTGGTGCGCGACCTGGACCCGGTCGCGATCTTCGACGCGGCGGGCGTGATCCACACGGTGCGCGGGGCGACCGAGCTGATGCCGGTCTACGAACGCACGCACCGCACCCTGTCGATCACGGCCGTGCAAGTGCTCGGGGCCTACCTGCCGTAGCCGGCAGTCCAGCGGCTGGTGCGCCCGGTGACGGATGCCGCAACCGGTGATTCGCCGGGGTTCTAGTTGATGCTGCCGAGCCCGGTGAGCTTTGCGTGCAGCGTCGAGTCGCTGGGCTCGACCACGTGCGTGCCGTCGGGGAAGACGATCACGGGGATCTGGGTGCGGCCGCTGATCGCGTGGGCACGGTCGGCGCCATCGTCCACGCTCTCGAGGTCGACGTAGTCGTAGTCGACGTTCAACACGTCGAGCAGCTTCTTCGAGCGGCGGCAATCGCCGCACCACTGGGCGCCGAACATCGTGATGCGCTGGGCGGGGGCTGCTGTCGGTGCGGCGAGGTCGGTCATTTGCCCATCCTAGGTGCGCGCGGTGGGCGTTCTCTGGGTGCGCGTGCGCGGCGACCGCCCGCGTGCGCGGCGACCGCCGTCGCGGCGCAGGCTGGGGAACTCGTGGCGCAGGTTAGGGAAGCGGGCGCATGTTCCTGGGTGCGCCTGCTTCCCTAACCTGCGCCGCGAGTTCGCCCCGACCTGCGCCCCGAGTTCGCCCCGACCTGCGCCGCGAGTTCGCCCCGACCTGCGCCCCGAGTTCGCCCCGACCTGCGCCGCGAGTTCGCCCCGACCTGCGCCCCGACCGGCGCCGCGACGGCGGATGCCCGCGCTACCCGATCAAGGTGAGCATCAGCCGCGACTCCTCGAGCGCTTCGACCTCGTGCGTGAGCGAAGCGTCGAGACGCAGCAGCGCGCCCGCGACGAGGTCGGTGACCTGTCCGCCGGCGGTGACGCGCAGGCATCCGTCGAGTGCCTGCATGAGCAGGGTCTTCGGCGCACGGTGTTCCGTGAGCACGTGCCCCGCCGCGAAGGTGAGCACGACCACGCGCACCCCCGGAGCGTTGAGCACGGTGGTATGCCCGAGGCCGCCGGGGGCGAGGACGGCGTCCGCGCGCACATCGGGGATGAAGGTGATCGGGGCCGCAGAGGTGTCCATCCCTTCACGGTAGCCCCGAGACCTGTCTTCGCGCCGTCCGGGGCACTGATCGACGGGATGCCTCGTCGAGAGTTCGCCCCACTCGTGGCGCACCGTGAGGAAGCGGGCGCACGTTCCTGGGTGCGCCGGCTTCCCGAACCTGAGCCGCGAGAACCCGGCTCCGCGCGCAGCTCTGGCACCCGCGCCCGTGAGCGCCCCGAACGCGTGCGAGCAACCGGCTTCGCGTGCCCCGAACGGGTGCCCGTGAAAATCCCGACTTGACTCCAGAAGTGGGGGCCTCGACCTGCCCGAATACCAGCCCGGACCAGTGGCAACGCTGGTAGGTTCGGATTGAGGCAGAGCAGTCGGGGGGACTGAACCATGAACTCGAACCAGGCGGTCTCCGAACGGCGCATCCTGCCGCAGGACCCGGTGACGGCGTCCACGATCGAGGTCCTCCTCGAGGCGAGCGAACGACTCTCAGCGGCCGGACGCCACCTCGAAGGTGCCGCCTCGGCCGAGGAGGCCCTCGCCATCCCGGGAGTCGTCCCGGTGCAGCAGGCGCATGCCCGCGAGATGCTTGCGCTGCACCGGTTGCGACTGGGTGACTATCAGGCATCCGTTCAGAACGGCCTGTTGGCGCTCGAGTTCCTGACGTCCACCGGTGACCTGCTGCGGCAATCGAGGGTGCACTGCACGCTGGCGCTCGCGTACACCGATACCGGCCTGACCGAGCAGGCGCTCAGCCACGCGGTTCCCGCGCTGGAGGCGGCGCGGGCGGGCGACAGCCAGCTGGCGGAGTTCTGGGCGCTCACCCGGGCGTCGACGGTGTACGGCGCCATGGGCGACAGCGTGCGCGGTGTCGACCTGGGGCGTCAGGCGCTGGCCCTGTCCGGGACGCTGGACGATGCCGACGCCAGCCTCGCGGCCCTGAACAACCTGGGCGACAGCTGCCTGGAGGCCGCGCGCGCCCAGCGCGAGAATGATTGCGACCCGTCGCCGGCCCTACAGGAGGGCCTGGCGCTGATGCGCGAGGCCGTGACCATGGCGCACGCGCAGGGACACAACTTCTTTGAGACCATCGCGCTGACCAACCTGGTCAGCATCCTGATCGAACTGAACGAGTACGACGAGGCCAGGGAGAACGCCCATCGCTGCAAGGACCTGGCGCGCGCGAACGGCTTCCGCAAACTCGAGGTGAACGTGGACGCGCAGCTGGCCGAGGTGGTGCGGGCCGAGGGCAACCTCGACGAGGCGACCGCGATGATGGACGCCCAACTCACCTGCCCCTCGATCGACGAAGACCCGCAATTGCAGATCAGGCTGCACCAGGCGCTGTACGAGATGCACAAGCAGCGCCGGCGGTTCGATCTGGCCCTCGGCCACTGCGAAAAAATGCACGCACTGACCCTGAAGATGACGACCCAGACGGCCGGGCTCCAGTCCCGGCTGCTGGTCAACACCCTCGAGGTGGAGCAGGCCAGGCACGAGGCCGAGCGGTCGCAGCTCGAGGCCGAGATGCAGCGCATCCGGGCGGAGGAGTTGGACGACCAGGCGCACACCGACCCGCTTACCAACCTGCCGAACCGGCGCGCCCTCGACCGGGAACTGCCCCTGATGATGGACCGCGCCCGTGACCTGTCCCAGCCGCTGTGCGCGGCCATGATCGACTTCGACCACTTCAAGCGCGTCAACGATGAACACGGGCACGCCATCGGCGACCAGGTGCTTACCACGATGGCGGTGATGCTGCGCGCCGTCACCCGGGAGACCGATCTTGCGGTGCGGCTCGGCGGCGAGGAATTCCTGCTCATCTTCGGCAACACCGAAATCGATCAGGCAGTTCCGGCTTGCGAACGACTGCTGGCCTCGGTGCGGGACTACGCCTGGGACGGAGTGGCCGTCGGCCTGACCTGCACGGTCAGTGCCGGCCTGGCCGCCCTCCAGCCTGCCGAGCGGGTGTCGCACTGGCTGGAACGCGCCGACATGGCCCTCTACGGCGCCAAGCACCGCGGCCGCGACCAGATCGTGACGGCCGACGACTGAGCCGTGGCGGCAGCCGCACACCGGATGCCGCGCCGCCCTGGACGCGAAGGTGCGCATGCCGACCGTGTGGCACTGGATCGCGCATATAATAGGATAAATGTCCCGTCAACTGGTGGAGTCCCAAGAAAACTTCGGCATAAGAACCGGGACGTTTCAGATTCACCCAAAAAGGTTCAACCTCATGGGTTTCACAGTCGCCCCGACCACCGCAGTCCTCGTCATCGACAGGCAGGACGCCACGGTGCATGCCAGCGGTACATCCGCCGCGACTGTCGCCGATTCCCCCTTGAGCCTAAACGCCTGTCCTGCGTTGACGTGACGTCATCGACTCGCCGACAGGTTTTGAATAATTGAGATTGGAATCACAACCATGGCACGCACAGAAAACGGAAAAGTAGCACTCGTTACCGGTGGTGGACAGGGAATTGGGCAGGCAATTGCTGAACGGCTCCACGCTGACGGCTTCAGGGTTGCTATCGCCGACTTGAACCTTGAGACCGCAGGCGCAGTTGCCGAATCCCTTGGGGGCAAGGATGCCGGAGCAATCGCAGTCCATGTCAATGTTTCCGAGCGGGACAGCGTGTTCGCCGCGGTCGAGCAGACCGTGGCTGAACTCAGAGGCTTCGACGTCATCGTCAACAACGCCGGCATCGCCCCGACATCTCCGATCGAGGAGATCACCCAGGAAAGCATCGCCAAGATTTTCTCCATCAACTTCAACGGCGTCGTGTGGGGCATCCAGGCAGCCACGAAGGCGTTCAAGGATCTCGGCCACGGTGGAAAGATCATTAGCGCCGCGTCCCAGGCCGGTCACGTCGGGAACCCCGGCATTGCGTTGTACTCGGCCACAAAGTTCGCCATTCGTGGTTTGTCTCAGACGGCCGCGAAGGACCTTGCCCAGTTCGGCATCACCGTCAACACCTTCGCCCCCGGCATCGTGAAGACGCCCCTCATGGAGGAGCTGGCGAAAAAAGTAGCAGCCGACGCCGGCAAATCGGAAGAGTGGGGCTGGGAACAGTTCACCAAGGGCATCGCCCTCGACCGCCTGTCCGAAGCGTCCGAGGTCGCGGGTGTCGTTTCGTTCCTCTCCGGCCCCGACTCCAACTACATCACCGGACAGTCGATTCTCGTCGACGGCGGAATGGTCTTCAACTGAGCATCATCTGAGTCCGTCTCGGACCGGCGACCGCGGGCTGACGCGGCCTGACCCACGGCAGCCGTGCGGCGCCGTAGGTCAGGCCGCGTCGTGGTCCGTCTCGAGGATCAGGACGAGTGCCTCGAGGGCCTCGTCGGCCCCATCGCCCTCGGCGCGGAGAACGACGACGTCACCGTTGGCGGCGCCGAGGCTCATCAGGCTCAGGATGCTCGAGGCATCCATCGCGTCCTCGGCCGGGGCGCTCGCGAGGCCGATCGTGACCTCGATCGAAAGCGCGCCGACGGCCGCCGCGAAGATCGAGGCGGGGCGGGCGTGCAGGCCGACACGGCTCGCGATGGTGGCAGTGCGTTCGGACATGGTTCCTCCTGGGTGGTGCTCTGCGAGATCGGTTCTCGGCGAATCTGTTGGGTCGCTAGTCAACGATGGCGGGTTCCGGCGTCGCAACGCAAGCTCGCCCCCAGCCGGTCAGCCGGTGACAGTGATGAACTCGTCACCGGCGGCGAGCGGCGCGCCGGCGGTGACGGCATCCGCCAGCGTGATGTTCTCGGCCGTGCGTTCGAGGATGATCACCGGCACGATCGGGTTGCGGCCGGTCGCCTCGACCGCGACCACGTCGTAGCTGACGATCACGTCACCCGCCGAGACGGTGTCACCCTGCTCGGCGCGCAGGGTGAACCCCTCGCCGTGGAGCTGAACGGTGTCGATGCCGAGGTGCACCAGCACGCCGAGCCCGTCGGGGGACAGGATCACATACGCGTGCGGGAATACCTTGAGCAGCTTGCCGCTGATCGGCGCGATCGCGTCGACCACGCCGCGCGGCGGGTCGATCGCCGCGCCAGGTCCCACGATCGACTGCGCGAAGGTGGGGTCGGGCACCTCTTCGATGGCGACGGCTCGGCCCGGAACGGGCGCTAGCACGACCACGGGCGTGGCCGAGGTCACAGAATGTCTTCGATGTCGTTGGCGAGGTTTTCCGCCTCGGGCCCGACGATGACCTGGATGATCGTGCCCGACCGGAACACGCCGTGCGCGCCGGCCGCCTTGAGCGCCGCCTCGTTCACGAGTGCCGCATCGGTGACCTCGGTGCGCAGCCGGGTGATGCAGGCCTCGATCTCGACGATGTTGCCTGATCCGCCGAGGCCGGCCAGGATCTGTTCCGCTTTGCTGCTCATCTTCTATTCCTCCTGTTTAGGATGCTGCTGGTCCGGATTCTAGTGCTCTCCGAGAACCCGGGCGGCGGTGGGACTTGACAAGCAGGGGGCCGCGGCTTCATCATCGAACTATTGGATCGTACCAGTACGGACCACAAAGGGAAAGTGGTCCTATGCTGGAGATCGACCCACGACGCGAAGGTGACACGATGACGAAGATCCAGGACGAGAGTCCGGCCCTCGAGTCCGGCCCGGTACCCAAGCATGCGCAGTTGCGGGCGATTCTGCTGGAGCGGATCGAGAACACCCTCGCGCCCCACGCGGCGATCCCCGCCGAGCGGAAGTTGATGACGCAGTACGGCGTCAGCCGCTCCACGGTGCGCGAGGCGATTCGCCAGCTCGTCGAAGAGGGACGCCTCTACGGGGTGCAGGGCAAGGGCACCTTCGTGGCCGGCGAGCGTGTCCAGACCGACCTGCACCTGGCGTCGTTCACCGAGGACATGCGCCGGCGCGGACTCATCCCCGCGACGATCGTCAGCTCCTTCGCCCTGGTCGATGCCTCGCTCGAGGTGCGGGCCGCCCTCGGCCTCGGCGCGAACGCCCGCGTCTACGAGATCGACCGCCTGCGGCTCGCCGGCGGCATCCCGATGGCGTTCGAGCGCGGCTACTACAAGGCCGAGCTCCTTCCCGACCTCGAGAGCAAGGACCTGACCCGCTCGCTCTACGCGACCTTCGCCACCGAATACGGGCTGCGAATCGACAACGCGGAACAGACCGTCTGGGCCGAGACCGCGGATGCGGGCGCCGCCGAGATTCTGGGCGTCACCGAGGGCGCGCCCCTGATTGTGTTCCGCCGCACCTCGTCGGCGGGTTCGGCATCCGTGGAATACGTCACCTCGTGGTACCGCGGCGACCGCTACCAGGTGCACATGACCCTCAATCTGCAACACCAGCCCTGATCCACCCCCAGCCACAACCCATCACCAGGAGGAAATCAATGTCCAGCATCACCGCAGACGCGGGCACGAAACGAAAGTTTCCGGGCCTCGGCCAGGCTCAACGAGTCGGCCGCAGTCTTATGCTCCCGATCGCCGCACTCCCCGCCGCCGGCCTGCTCCTGAGGCTCGGCCAGCCTGACCTGCTCGGCGGAATCCCCGGCTTCGAGACCGGTGGCGCCGTCATCGCGTCGGCCGGCGGCGCGCTCTTCGGGGCTCTCCCGTTGCTCTTCGCGGTCGGTGTCGCCATCGGCTTCGCCAAGAAGGCCGACGGGTCGACCGCCCTGGCCGCCGTGGTCGGCTACCTCGTCTTCTCCAAGGTGGGCGAGGCGATGTCGCCGTTGGTGCTGGGGCTGCCGGCCAAGGGCGATACCCAGGACCTCGTCAACTACAGCGTGCTCGGCGGCATCCTGATGGGCATCGTCTCCGCGCTGCTCTGGCAGAAATACCACCGGATCTCGCTGCCCAGCTACCTCGCCTTCTTCGGCGGGCGCCGGTTCGTGCCGATCGTCACCGCCATCGTGGCGCTGGTGCTCGGCGTGCTGCTCAGCTTCGTCTACCCGGCCTTCGCGAACGGCCTGACCGGCTTCGGTGAGCTCGTCACCTCAAATGACATCTGGGGCGGCTTCCTCTACGGCACGACCAACCGGCTACTCATCCCGGTGGGTCTGCACCACATCCTCAACTCGGTGGTCTGGTTCGTCATCGGCGACTACAACGGCGCCACCGGCGACATCGGCCGTTTCTTCGCCGGCGACCCCACCGCGGGCACCTTCATGACCGGCTTCTTCCCGATCATGATGTTCGCACTCCCCGCCGGTGCGCTGGCCATCTGGCACGAGGCCAAGCCGTCGCAGAAGAAGATCGTCGGCGGCATCATGCTCTCCGGCGCCCTCACCGCGATGCTCACCGGTGTGACCGAGCCGCTCGAATTCTCCTTCATGTTCGTCGCGTTCCCGCTGTTCATCATCCACGCGCTGCTCACCGGATCCTCGCTCGCCCTGGTCAACGCCCTCGGCATCCGCGATGGGTTCAGTTTCAGTGCCGGCGCGTTCGACTACGTGCTCAACTTCGGGCTCGCCGAGAAGCCGCTCCTGCTCATCCCGATCGGGCTGGCCTACGGCGCGATCTATTACTTCCTCTTCCGCTTCGTCATCCGCAAGTGGAACCTGAAGACCCCCGGCCGCGGCGACGACGAGATCCAGGACCCCGCAGCAGCGGACTCCACGGGAACGACCGTCTAGTTCGGCAACACGGCCTGGACCGCACGACGGTCCAGGCCGGCACCACCCGAAACACCATGCAATTCGAATTGGGAGTACACGATGGCCGAAGTAGTTTTTGTTGACAGTGAGGCCGCGGCGGGAACGCTGGCGGCGGCATCCATTCGTTCACTGATCCTGCGTAAACCGGATGCCGTGCTCGGCCTCGCGACCGGCTCGACGCCGCTCTCGGTCTACGCGGCCCTGGCCGCGTCGCTGGCGGCCGACCCGATCGACGTCTCCCGGGTGCGCGGCTTCGCGCTCGACGAATACGTGGGCCTGCCCGCCGGTCACCCGGAGAGCTACCGCTCGGTCATCACCCGCGACGCCGTCGTGCCGCTCGGCCTCAACCCCGCGAACATCCAGGTGCCGAGCGGCGACCCGGCCACGATCCGCACGGCGGGGCTCGACTACGAGGCCGCCATCCTCGCCGCCGGCGGCGTCGACGTGCAGATCCTCGGCATCGGCCGCACCGGTCACGTCGGCTTCAACGAGCCCGGCTCGTCGTTCGCCTCCCTGACCCGCGTCAAGACCCTGACCGAGAAGACCCGCGCCGACAACGCCCGCTTCTTCCCCTCGGTCGATGACGTGCCGATCCACTGCATGACGCAGGGGCTCGGTACCATCCTCCGGGCGCGGCACCTCATCCTGCTGGCCTTCGGGCCCGAGAAAGCGGATGCCATCGCCGCCGCCGTGGAGGGACCGGTCAGCTCGAGCAAGCCCGGTTCGGTCATTCAGCTGCACCCGCACGTGACCGTGATCGTGGACGAGGCAGCCGCCTCGAAGCTCGATAACCTCGACTACTACCGGTACGCCTGGGCCCACAAGCCCTGGCCGGGGATCTAGGCCGCGCCGATGCTCATCTCCGGCGGAACCGTGATCGCGCCCGACGCCGTGTACTCGCCGGGTTGGGTGGACATCCGTGCCGGCCGGATCGTCGGCTGCGGCGCGGGGGATCCGCCCCGGGAGCCGGACTTCAGCTTCCCGGAGAGCACCCTGGCCGCCGGCTACGTCGACATCCACACCCACGGCGGCGGCGGCAGCAGCTTCAACGACGCGGACTCCGCCTTCGCGGCCACGCAGATCGCCGCGACCCACCGCGCCCACGGCACCACCACGCTGATGGCGAGCCTGGTCACGGCCCCGCTCGATGAGTTCGAGCGCACCGTGGCGGCCCTGGCCGGGCTGGTCGAGCAGGGGCTGCTGGCCGGCATCCACCTGGAGGGGCCATGGCTGAGCCCGGCCCACCGCGGCGCCCACGACGAGGCCCTGCTCCGCACACCCGACGCCGACAGCATCGACCGGATCATGCGCGCCGGTCGCGGCACCGTGCGGATGGTCACCATCGCCCCCGAACTGGAGGGCGGACTGGCCGCCGTGCGGCAGATCGTGGGCTTCGGGGCCGTGGCTGCGATCGGGCACACCGACGCGGACTATGAGATGACCCGGCAGGCGATCGCCGCGGGGGCCACGGCCGGCACGCACGTGTTCAACACGATGCGGCAGATCCACCACCGCGAGCCGGGGCCCGCGCTCGCGCTGCTCGAGGACCCGGCTGTGTTCGCCGAACTCATCGCCGACGGGGTGCACCTGCACCCGGCCGTCGTGCGCCTCATCGTCGAGAGCCCGTCCCGTCCCGTCTTCGTGACGGATGCCATGGCCGCCGCCGGCGCGGACGAGGGCGAGTACAAGCTCGGCGGCCTCGACGTGAGCGTTTCGGACGGCCAGGCGCGCCTGGCCGACGGCACGATCGCCGGCAGCGTGCTCACTCTCAGCGAGGCCGTGCGCTACGCCGTGCACACCGCGGGCGTGCCCGTGGAGGTCGCGGTGCGCGCCGCCACCCAGAACCCCGCCGACATGATCGGCCTCGCCGACCGCGGCCGCCTGGCGCCCGGCAACCGGGCGGACCTGATCGTGCTGGGCGCGGCGCTGCAGGTCACCGCGACCATGCAGGCCGGGGTCTGGGTGCCGTCCGCCTAGCCGAGCGCATTCGGGCTGGAGGACCAGGGCCACACCGCCGCGGGTCCCGGTTCGGATCGGCCGGCTCAGGGCGCGATTCGCACGCGTGCCTGTTGAGCCCCGGCTCGCAATTGCCGGTCCCATGCTGCGAAAATTGTGTCCGTGTCACCAAGGGCGAGAACGCTGGCCAGGTGCACTGCGTCGGCGCCTCGCAGGGAGTAGCGACTGGCCAGTTCGCCGGCTTGCGCGGTGACGGAAGCGGTGAGTTCGACCGTCCGGACGGTCATCCAGAGCTCCTCCCATCCCGTCTCGGCGCGCGCCTGCTCGGCGGGGGCAAGTCGATGAGCGCGACCCGCCGCGGCCAGCGCGGCGCGCACTTCCGGATAGGCCAGCCGACTGGAAACGGCCGCATCGCATCCATCCCACAGGTCGGCGGCAAGGTCGCTACCCTCCTCCTCGACCACCAGTTTGACGAAGGCGCTGCTGTCGAAGTAGACGAGCATCACAGTTGTCAGCGGCGCTGTTCGGTGACGAAGTCGGATACCGATCCGCTCGCCTGGGCCCTCACGATGTCTCGTGCGGCCGGTCGACGCGAGCCACTCGGTCTGCTGAGCACTCCCCGTTCAACCAACTGCTCGAGGAGCGGCGCGGTGTTGATCTGCGAGAGGCGGGCCACGGGGACACCCCGATCGGTCACGACAACTTCGTCGCCGCCCCGAACCCGCTCGATCCAGCTCGACAGTTCTGCGCGCAGTGCGCTGATGGGTACTTCCATGCATCGATTGTACAACTGGGTAGGTCTCATTAGTACAGAGAAAAGCGAAAAGTGGTCTGAACCACTTTAGGTTGCGGTGGGCGAGGGCGGCCATCCCAGGTCGAATTCATGCCTTCGGATGTGCTCGCGGCGCACTTTCGGGAACCGGGCGCGCCGAGGAACCTGCGCCCGGTTCCCGAAAGTGCGCCGCGAGGATTCACCGGACGGCCCGGATCCGGCATTCGGCGCCCGCGCAGGTCCCGTGCGGCTCATTCGTCGCGAAGCAGCTCCGTGGGCTTGAGCCGCCCGAGCTGGAAGGCCGCGGCGATCGACGAGAGCGCGGTGGCGCCGAGCACGAGCACGGCGAGCACGGCGAGCTCGACCGGGGGGACGGCCAGCGGCGGCGCAAGGGTGAAGATCGGCCGGAGCAGCTGCACGAACTGGGAGGCCATGCCGACGCCGACGAGTACGCCGATCGCTGCGCCGAGCACGGCGGCGGTGCCGGACTCGGCCAGCACGAGCACACGGATGTCCCGGCTCGACATTCCCTGCGCGCGCAGGGTGACATACTCACGCCGGCGTTGCAGCAGCAAGCCGAACACGAACATCGCCGTGGCGGTGGCCGCCATCAGGAACGTGAAGAACGAGTCCAGGTGCAGCAGACCCTGCACGTTGAGAGCGGTCAGGCTCGACTGGTCCCGGTCCAGGCTCGTGGCCCGGGTCTGCACGTCGAAGCGCTCGCGGAAGTTCGCGGTGCCCGCACCCGCGCCAGCACCGGGGAAGGTCGTGAACAGCCCGACCACCCGCACCGGAACCCGGATCTGCTGGTCGGTGCCGCGGGCCAGCAGCACCTCGGCCCGGTCGCCGACCTTCAGCTTCAGCCCGTCGGCCAGCGCCACGTTGACGAGCACCCCGTCGGGGGGCGAACGCAGGGCCGCGAGCGCCTCCCCGGCCGTGCCGGAGACGAACACCGAGTCCGGCGGGGCCGCCACGGCGCCGAATGTGTCGGGGTCGATCGCGGCGACGTTCATCGTGTCCTCGTTGAAATCACTGGTCAACACCGCGTTCTGTGCCGAGTGGACCACCGGGGTCGTCGCGGTCTGGCCCGCGAGCGCGAACTCGTGCGCGAGCGTGGTCGGGTGCGGCAGCTCGCCGGTGGGGTTCGGGGTCAGACGGATGTCCGAACCCACCCGGAACCGGGCATCCGCCGCCTTGGCGTTGTCATAGACCGTCGCGAAGTAGACGAGCATGGTGCCGAGGCTCACCACGAGGCCCATCGTGATCACCCCGCCGGTCAGCGCGGGCAGCCGCCGGGTCATGCTGCGCCAGTGCACACCGGCGCTCACGGCTCAGGATCGCGGACGTCGGTGGGGCGCGCTATCCTGCGGCCATGAGCAGCTTCGTGGCACTGCGGCGGGCGATCCCAGCCTGCAGGAACACCGCACAATCGCCCCGTTCGCGGCGCGACCCCATCTCCGATCGCGAGCGCGTCGCCGCGGCCCAGGCCCGAGTGGCCGCCGATCGGCTGCGCGGCGTCACGACAGAGCAGTGGATCGTCGACCTGGCGAAGGCCGTCGGCTGAGCGCAGGGCGATTCCTACACCCAGCCCGCCGCTATACCCCGAGCGCCATCCGCACCCCGAGGCCCAGCATCACGACGGCGATGAAGCCGTCGAGGATGCGCCACGAGCCAGGGCGGGCGAAGAACGGCCGCAGATGGCGCGCACCGAAGCCCAGGCCGAAGAACCACGCGAAGCTGGCCGTGATCGCGCCGCCGCCCCACCACCACCGGGCGGACTCGCCCTGCTGATTGGCGACCGAGCCGAGGAAGATCAGCGTGTCGAGGTAGACGTGCGGGTTCAGCCAGGTGAGAGCGACGATCGTCGCCACCGCGACCCGGGCGCTGACCGGGATCGGCGAGGCATTCGCCACCAGGGCCCGCGGCCTGAAGGTTCGCACCGTGGCGAAGACGCCGTAGGCCAGCAGGAACGCGGCCCCGACAATGCGGATCACGATGAGTGCCGCCGGGGTCTGTTCGACCACCAGGCCGATGCCGAGGATCCCCGCGAAGATGAGCACGGCATCCGAGACGGAACAGATCAGCACCGCGGGCAGGATCGTGCGGGTGCGCCCCTCGATGCCGAGCCGCAGGATGTACGCGTTCTGGGCGCCGATCGCCACGATCAGGGCCAGCCCGGTGCCGAACCCGAGGAGCGAGGGGAGGAGCGTGGTGGCGAAGTCCATGCTCGTCAAGGTACGAGACAATTCGCATGCAGTACAGCTAAAGTTTCGAAGGATACCTAAGTGAGGCTAATGATGGCATTCCAGTTGGAGCACCTGCACACCCTGGTTGCGCTCGTCGAGGAGGGCACGTTCGAGGCGGCGGCGCAGCGGCTGCGGCTGACGGCATCCGCTGTCTCGCAACGGATCAAGGCGATGGAGCAGGCGGCCGGCCAGGTGCTCATCCAGCGGGTCAACCCGGTGATCCCCACCGCCGCGGGCGACATCGTGCTGCGCCATGCGCGCCAGGTGCAACTGCTCGAGGGCGACGTGGCCACCGAGCTCGGCGCCGGCCTGCAGCCCGGCGGGCGCACCTCGCTGCCGCTGGCGGTGAACGCCGACTGCCTGGGCACCTGGTTCCTCGACGCGCTCGCCGCCGTGCCCGCCGAAAGCGGCGCGGTCTTCGACATCTACCGCGAAGACCAGGAACACACCACCTCGCTGCTGCGCTCTGGCACCGTGATGGCGGCGGTCACATCCACGGCCGAGGCGGTGCAGGGTTGCTCCTCGGCGCGGCTCGGCACGATGCGCTACCGGGCCGTGGCCAGCCCCCGGTTCGTCGACGCGTGGCTGGGCGGCGTCGCCGGCACCGCCGGGCTCGGCACCGCCGGGCTCGACACCGCCGGGCTCGGCACCGCCCCGATGGTCAACTTCGACCGCCGCGACGACCTGCAGCACCGGTTCCTGCGCGGCATCGGCGGCCGGGCCACGGATGTCCCGCGCCACCACATCCCCACCTCCGCCGACTTCGCCCGAGCGGTGGTGCTCGGCCTCGGCTGGGGGCTGCTGCCCGAGCAGCAGTGTCTCACCGAGCTCGGCGACGGACGGCTCGTGGAGCTGGCGCCGGGGCATCCGATCGACGTGGTGCTCTACTGGCAGCGCTGGAACATCGCCTCCCGGCTACTGGACCAGGTGACGGATGCCGTGGGCCGGGTCGCGGCGGCGAGCCTCCACCCGTAGGGGCTCGCCCGCCGCGGCCTCGCCCTTCGCGCCCTTCGTGCCCTTCGTGCCGGTCGCGCCCGTCGCGGCGCGAGCGCGCCAAATCCGCCGTGTCGCGCCAGGTGTGCCAGGCGCGCAGCGGCGCAGTTGGCGCGCACGGTGAGCACCGCCAGCTCGAGCGGCATGAACTCGGGTCCGAGCAAGCGCCAGCAGAGCCTTGCGACCCTCACAGGTCGGCCAACGGGGGTGCTCACCCCTCAGGGCAGCTTCACACTCAGACCTTCTGCCCTGCGCCCCCCTGCGCCCCCTGCGCCCCCTGCGCCCGCGGCGCCCCCTGCGCCCCCTGCGCCCGCGGCGCCCCGAGTGCCCATGGGGTCTCCTCGTGCCCCCGCCAATTCCTCCAGCGGCACGCCGCGAGCCTCGGTTCCGAACGTCCACCAGATCACGCCGGCGAGTGCGCCGATGAGCCAGAACAGGCCGAGGATGCCGAACATGATGCCGACGCCCCACGCCGTCGCCGTGACGGCGAGAACCACCTGGCCGATAATTGCGCCAATGCGTCCCACCGCAACACTCGCACCAATCCCGGTCGCGCGCAGCCGGGTGGGGAACAGCTCGGAGAACGTGGGGTAGGCCGAGACCCAGGCGCAGGTCGCGAAGAAGGCGGCGATGGTGAACGCCACCAGAACGACCGTTGCCGAACCGGTTGCGGCGGCCAGGGCGCATCCGATCATGCTGACTGCGGCAGCGGTGTACGAGAACGTCACTGTGGGTTTCCGGCCAAGTCGGTCGAGCGCGAACGACACGACGATGCCTCCGGCAAGCGCCCCGAAATTCGCAATCAGAAAGTAATAGGGCAGAACGCCGTCGTCGACCGGAACGGCGCCGGTGGATGCCGAGAAGACGAGGATGCTCACTGCGGTGAAGAGCCCGTAGTAGCCGGCGGCCTCGGAAAAGTCCAATGCCATGCCGAAGAACAACCGACCGCGGTAGTTGGTCCACAGTTCGTGCAGGCGTGAACGTCCGGTGCTCGTGCCCGCTGTGTCGTTGTAGCCGTTGGCGCTGACGATGCCGGTGATGCTCGTGACCACCTTGTCTGCTTCATCGAGCCGCCCCTTCGAGGCCAGCCAGCGCGGCGATTCGGGGATGAGCCGCCTGGCCGCAAGTCCGTAGGCCGCACTGATCACACCGAACAGCAGGGTGTAGCGCCAGGTGAGGCCGAGAGTGGAGATGACGACGATCGACACCAGGCTGGCAAGGATGCCGCCGACCGCCCAGAAACTCATCACGAGACCATTGCTGAGACCTCGGTTGCGCGCCGGCGTGAACTCGGAGATCGCGGAGGTCACGGCCGAGTATTCGCCCCCGACTCCGAGGGCCGTGATGAATCGGAAGACGATGAAAAGGGTGTAGTCGGGGGCGGCGGCCGTGGCAAGGGCAGCGACCGAGTAGAGAATCAGCGTGGCGACGAACAGGCGCTTGCGGCCTATCCGGTCTGCCAGGTAGCCGAAGCCGAGTGCGCCGAGGGCGATTCCGCCGAACCAGACGATGTTGATCCACACCGATTGGGTGCTGTCGAGGCCGAATTCCTCCTGGATTCCGGGGATGACCGAGCCGATGATCTGCACCTCGAAGGCGTCGAGCATCCACCCGATTCCGAGTGCTGTCGCGATGCGCGTGTGGATGGGCCGCCAGGCCGATGAATCCAATCGAGTCGCCATCGTCTCCTCCTCGTGCTCGGCCGCACGGAATGTTCGCGGTGCCAGAAAGTATTCAGCGGAGGGGCCGCTGGTGCAGCAAATCTGAGCGGCCGTAATCTTTTCGTAAGGACTCTCGCGGTGATTTTCGGTCTACGCAGGGGTTGAATGGCCGCAATGGGAAGGAGCACCATGGCCACCGCCGAACCTGCCCTCAGCCGTGTTGCTGAGCGAGATCGACTCCATGGCAGCTCGCTGGCGGTTCTCCGCGTCGGCGTCGCGGTGCTGTGGATTCAGAATGCGAGCTGGAAGGTGCCGCCCGACTTCGGTGCGGATGCCGACAAGGGGCTCTATTTCTGGGCGAGTCAGGCCGTGGAGCACCCCGTTTTGACCCCGTACTCAGGGTTCGTCGAAGCAGTCGTGCTTCCGAACATCGCCGTGTTCGGTTGGGTGACCCTATTGACGGAGGCGGGGTTGGGGGCTTTCCTGCTGATCGGACTCGCCACCCGCTTCTGGGCGCTCGTCGGCATCGCACAAACCCTGGCGATCACGCTCTCGGTGCTGAACGCCCCCCACGAATGGCATTGGTCTTACTACCTCATGCTGCTCGCCCATCTTGTGCTTCTCGGCACGGCGGCCGGCCGAAACTTCGGACTCGACGGGGTTTTCCGGCCGATCTGGCTCCAATCGCGTGGGCGCATTGCCGCGATCCTGCTGAGGGCATCGTGATCGCGCCGGCCCTGCACCGGGCAACCCTGGTGCTGGGAGTCGTCGCCGTCGCCAGTTGCCTCTTCGCCCTCACTGCGGGATTGGGCGAGACCTTCAACCTCATTCACGTGCGCGGTGCCGGCATTGCCGTCTTGGTGGTGCTCGGAGGTCTGGCAATCATTGCCGGCGCACGAGCAGTGCCCGTCTTGGGACTTGCCGCCGGTGCCGGCCTCATTGCCTGCGCCGTACTTCAGCTCGCGCAACTCGGCCAGCCGCTCAACCTCCTGAGCGGCGATGGGTCGACAATGTCACTGTTCGGTGGGCTGGGCATCGGTCTCGCCGCCGTGTGGCTGGTCGGCCGGGCATCCGCTCGCACCTCGAAAGGACGTCAATAGCATGGATCCCATTTTGGTCGGCGCCGTCGCCTACACCCCCAACGTCGTCACCATTTGGGAGGGTATCCGCGACTATTTCGCCGACACCGACTCTGAGATGGACTTCGTGCTCTTCTCCAACTACGGGCGCCAGGTTGACTCGCTCATCGACGGCACCGTCGATCTCGCCTGGAACACCAACCTCGCGTGGGTGCGCACCGTGGCCCAAACCGACGGGGCCTGCAAGGCCGTCGCCACTCGCGACACCGACACCGTCTTTCAGACAATGTTCGTGTGTCGAACCGGCGCCGGGATGACCGACCTCACGAGTCTCCGTGCACGCCGACTCGCCCTCGGGTCGAAGGACTCCGCCCAGGCCGCGATTCTTCCCGTTCAGTTTCTCGCCGAGGCGGGAATCGGTGGCGACGATGTGGAGCTGCTGCGCATCAACAGCGATGTGGGCAAACACGGCGACACCGGGCGAAGTGAGCTCGACGCACTTCGGGCCGTCCTCGACGATCGAGCGGATGCCGCGGCGATCGGCATCAACACCTGGGAAGCCATTGGGCGCGACCAACTCATGCCGGGTGCGTTCGAGGTGTTCTGGGAATCGCCCACCTACAGCCACTGCAACTTCACCGCACTCGAGAGCATGCCCGACGAGCGCATCCAGCCGTGGGTCGATCACCTGCTCGCCATGGACTGGGAGAACCCCGCCCACCGGCCCATCCTGGAGATGGAAGGGCTGCGTCAGTGGGTGCTGCCCCGGCTCGAGGGATACCAGTCTCTGTTCGACGCCGTGGCCGCACAGGGGATCACGGCGCGATGGTAAACCATGCGCTCGTGCTCGACCTCGTCGAGCGGGTCGGCGCCGTGGCGACCGGCGCCACCTTCACCGTCGGCTGGGGCGCCGACGACCCCGAGGTGGCCTCGGAGACGGTGGCCGCCTGGTGCGAGCGAACGGGCAACCAGCTCGTCGAAGTGGGCGACTCCTTCGCCGTGCTGCGACGCGGCCGCGCCGCCGATCCCCTCCTGGATCTCGATCCAGACCAGCTGCCGGGCACGCGACTGTGGATGTACACCAACTTCGACTGCAACCTTGCGTGTGACTACTGCTGTGTGCGGTCTTCGCCGCAAACCGAACGACGAGCTCTGGGACTGGACCGGGTTCGGCAACTCGCCGCCGAAGCCGTGCAGGCCGGGGTCTCCGAACTCATCCTGACCGGCGGCGAGCCCTTTCTGCTGCCCGACCTCGACGAGGTCGTAGCGGCGTGCACGTCTCAGCTGCCGACGACGCTGCTCACCAACGGGATGCTGTTCACGGGCCATCGCCTCGAGCGCCTGCGCCGGATGGACCGGCAGCGGCTCACCCTGCAGATCAGCGTGGACTCCGCCACCCCCGAGATTCACGACAGCCATCGCGGCAAGCGATCGTGGAAGCGAGCCGTTGACGGCATCCGGATTGCCCACGAGGAAGGCTTTCGTGTGAAAGTGGCGGCGACCCTCCCCGCCGAGCAACTGCACGAGGTGGAGCCGTTCCACGTCTTTCTCGACACGCTCGGGGTCGCGCGGGAGGATCAGGTAATCCGGGCGCTGGCCCATCGAGGCGTCTCTGAGACGGGCATCGAACTCACGATGGAATCGCTGATTCCCGAGGTCACGATCACCGCCGACGGCGTCTACTGGCACCCGATTGCGGCAGACCACGAAGACCAGCTGGTCTCTCGTGAGCTATTCCCGTTGAAGAACGCCATCGATGAGGTGCGCGCCAGGTTCGTCGAGCATCGTCAACGGGCGAACGCAGCCGCGGCATGGTTCCCCTGCGCCTGAACTCACCGCTCCCGTCTTCGTCGCCTTGGCCGAGCGAGAGGGCCGAGGGCCGCTGGCGACCTCTGACCGCAAGCCCGCCCACCACACGGCCGCCCGGCTCGTGACCGCGGATGCCGTGAGTGCCTGTTCCAGCGCCGATCGTGCGCGACGCGGTGCCGCTACGTGCGCTGAGTTGCGGACAAAACACCCTCGCTCCAGGCGCGAAGGTGCTTTCTCCGCAACTCAGTGCGCCGCCCCGTGGTGCGCGTCGCGTCAGGGAGCGGCGAGACGACAAAGTCCAGCGCGGTGCCCCTCGAACACGGCGGCGCGGAAAGTGCTGTTTCGCCCGTAGTCTCGACGTGGGGGGAGTTGACCCGAACGGCATCCGTGGCTCGTCGCCGCACGCCGCCACGGTGTTCAGCCCTGCACGACCCCTCATGGAACTCGCTGGGGGAACCGCATGAAACTCACGTCCGCACAACTGGACCGCGCCGCCGGGGTGCTGCTCGGCATGGCCTGCGGCGACGCGCTCGGCGCCGGCTACGAGTTCGGCCCGCCGCTCGAGCGCGGGGCTGACGTCACCATGAAGGGCGGCGGCGGGTTTGACTGGGCGCCCGGCGAGTGGACGGACGATACCTCGATGGCCGTGCCGATCATCCGGGCGATCGTCGACGGCAAGGACCTCCGCGACGAATCGGTGCTCGACGAGATCGTGGCCGCCTGGGTCGACTGGGCGCGCACCGCGCCCGACGTGGGCAACCAGCTGCGCGCGGTGCTCTCCCGCACCGACCGGGATCTGGCCGAGGCGCGCAGTGCGCGAGCCGACCCCGCCGACCCCGCCGACCCCGCCGACCCGGCCGACCCGGCCGCTCTCGCCCGACCCGATCACGCGGGCACAGCATCCGCGGTGCGCCTGGTCGCCCAGGCCCACCACGACCGGCACGGCCGCAGCGGCGGCAACGGCTCGCTCATGCGGACCGCGCCGGTGGCCCTCGCCTTCCTCGACGACCCGTCCGCGCTCGCCGAGACCGCCCGCGCGATCAGCGACCTCACCCACGTCGACACGGATGCCGGCGACGCCTGCGTGCTCTGGTGCCTGGCGATCCGGCACGCGGTGCTCTTCGGCGAGCTCGACGTGCGCGCCGGCCTCGCCGCCCTGCCCGCCGACCGGCGCGAACTCTGGGAGTCGCGCATCGTGGCCGCCGAGACCGGCGTGCCGAGGGACTTCGACCGCAACGGCTGGGTCGTGGAGGCCCTGCAGGGCGCCTGGTCGGCGATCACCGAGCCCCTCCGGGTGGTCGTCGACTGCTCAGGCGCCGTGCCGGCCGACCACCTGCGGGACTCCCTCGAGGGCGCCGTCCGCGGCGGCCGCGACACCGACACCGTCGCCGCGATCGCCGGCGGCCTGCTCGGGGCCCGCTACGGGGCATCCGCGGTGCCGGCCGAATGGCGGCGGATCGTGCACGGCTGGCCGGGCCTCCGCGCCGACGAGCTCGTGCGCCTGGG
>NZ_SOHH01000108.1 GCF_004403515.1 Cryobacterium fucosi
GGACAAATGCTCGGCGGCCGCCGCCCCGCCGTGCGCATCATCGTCACCCACAAAGACCTCACCGACGCCGCCACCCACGCCACTGCCGACACCGGTGCCCGCGCCACTGCCGGCACCGGTGCCGGTGCCGGTGCCGGTGCCGGCAGTGCACCCGGTGCACCGGCCAACACGTCCCCCTCAACGCCCACAGCCCTCGTAGCCCCCGACGCACCCGACGCACCCGCGGTCAGCCCGGCCGCAGCCCCTCCCTCCAATCAACCCGCCGAACCCGGCCAGCCCGGCCAGCCCGGCCTACCCGGCGAACCCGGCCAGCCCAGCGAACCCGGCCTACCCGGCCAACCCGGCGAACCCGGCGAACCCGGCCAGCCCGGCCAGCCCGGGACGACCCCGGTCCTGCCGACCGGGCACGGCTACATCGAGGGCAGCCCCGCCCCGATCTCCCTCACCACCATCCAACGACAACTCTGCGACACAGGCTACGTCGGACTCCTCTTCACCAACACCGGGCAACCCCTCGACATCGGACGAGAACAACGCCTCTTCACCCCCGCCCAACGCACCGCCATGGGCACCCGCGACGGCGGCTGCCTCTGGCCCGACTGCGACCGACCCCCCTCCTGGACCGAAGCCCACCACATCAAAACCTGGCTCCTCGAGCACGGCCACACCGACCTCGCCGACGGAATCTGCCTCTGCCACCCCCACCACCTACTACTCCACAACATGGGTTGGACCATCACCCGCCACGACGACAACTACTGGCTCAAACCACCCGCCACCGTCGACCCGGCACAGACCCCCATCCCGCTGCACAGCAAAACCCACCGGCCGAAACGAGCAGACGAGCACGTCGGCGACGAGCAGACCGAGTAGTCCCGGTCTCGACGAGCTCGACCACCGGGGCGGCCCGGTCTCGACGAGCTCGACCACCGGGGCTGCTCGACCACCGGGGCGGCTCGACCATCGGTGATTGAGCTTGCCGAAATCACCCCACGGGTCTCGACGAGCTCGACCACCGGGCGCGGTCTCGACAAGCTCGACCACCGCGGGCGGCCCAGTCTCGACGAGCTCGACCACCGGGGGCGGCCCGGTCTCGACAAGCTCGACCACCGCGGGCGGCCGGGTCTCGACGAGCTCGACCACCGGGCGGGGCTCGACCGACGGGGGTCTGCGAGGCTAGTCGAGGATGAACTGCTTCGGGGTCGCGGCCTCGATGCCGTCCACACTCACGGCCAGGTGGTACGACGCACCGCCGGCCGGAGCCGCCGGCCGGGAATCGGAATCGCAGGTGTCGGGGCTGGAGCGGATCCGGTCCCAGGTGACCGGAGTGGTGGAACTCACCGGCACCTTGGGCTCCAGGGTCACGTCCGCGTCGCTGGGGTCGGTCTGGCAGTCCGTGGACTTCCAATAGACATCCTGGCCGCTGGAGATCGTGAACACCTGCTTCGCAGTGCCCGCGTTGATGACGCAGGACCCCGATCCCGTGTTGGTGATGCTGAGGGAGAGTTGCGGCATTTTGCCGGGCTCATAGGTGTCGGCGTCGGTGGTGGCCTCCACCTGCACCTGTGCGGGGTCACACTTCGTGGGAGTGGCGGCGGGGTCGCCGGCCGCGGTGGCAGGGGCATCCGTCGACGCCGTGGACGCGGGAGCCTTGGGCTTGCCGTCCGGCTGGCCGTTGCCGGTGCCCGGGCGCACGATGATGAGGATGATGATGACAAGCACGAAGAGCAGGCCGAGGCCCACTACGAGACGACGGCGCCAGTACACCTTGCTGGACTGGGGGCCGACCGGATTTTTGATCGTCGACATGGATCAAGGCTAACGAGGTTCCCGCGCACGGCCGGGAACGCCGACCGTGTCGGTCCCGTTTGCCGGGTTCCGTTTGCCAGGCTTCCCCATCGACAGAGGTCGGAACCGGCCCTGGAAGGCGCCGGTTCCGACCTGTGAACGGCAGGTCCTAGTCGTCGTGACCGTCGTGGCCGTGCGTCGGCTTCGGGGTCTTGACCTTTTCAACCCTGATCTCGGACCAGCCGATCACGGCACCCGACGCATCCTGCACGACGATCTCGTGGTTGCCAGGACGGAGGCCGGCCGGAAGCGCCACCGTGACCGTGCCCTGTGCGTCCACGGTGAGCCAGCCGCCCAGGTTGACCGGGGTCGACCGCAGCCAGGCCGAGACGAACTCGGCGGCGTGGGAGGCACCGACCGTGATGGTGACGTCATCCCCGGCGTGGTAGACCCGCTGGTCGGTGACGATCTTGTCCTTCAGCGCCTTGGTCAGAGCGCGGGAGGGCGCTGCCGTGGGAGCGGCTGCGGGCGGCACCGGCAGGTTCACCGCGAACGGGACCCGCACGATCGTGCCGGACTCCTTCGCGGTGAGCTCCAGCACGCTGGCGGCCGGGGCGTCGGCGGGCACCGTGACGGTGACCCTTGCTATGCCCGCGGCATCCACGGATGCCGTGCCGAGGGTGGCGCTGCTGCCCGGCCAGAGCAGCGTCAGTTCGGTGTTCTTCGGCGCGCCGAGCGAGGTCAGGTTGAGGTCGCCGACCGTGAACGTGACGGAGTCGCCTCGGTTGACGGCCGTGGTCGGCGCACCCGTGACGCTAGCCTGGCGAGCGGCGAACGACGGGCTGACCGGGCTCCTGGCGGTGAGGTAGGAGATCCACGCGTCCCGGTCGACGAGACCGGAGTCGCGGGTGCCGGTTCCGTTCTTGAACTCCCGGAAGTTGTCCCCGCCGGTGAGCAGGAAGTTGAACGACCCGACCCGGTACGACTTCGCCGGGTCCACGGCGGCCCCGTTGATCCAGATGCCGGTGATCCGGTCACCCTCGGCGCGGGTGGCGTCGAAGGTGTAGTTCACGTTGTCCGACAACCCCAGCTGCAGGTAGGGCCGGCTCGGCACGTTGCCGGCCGCGTCCCGCTGCCACTGCTGCTCGAGCACCGTCTTGAACTGCGCTCCGGTGAGGCTTGTCGTCCACAGGTTGTTCAGGAACGGCAGCACCGCATTGGCCTCGGCGTAGGTTACGACGCCGTCCGGCGCCTGGGCGAGGTCGGCCCGCATGCCGCCCGGGTTGACGACGCCGATCTCCGCGCCGCCCTTGAGCGGGTCGGCGAGCGACTCCCGCAGCGAGTTGGCGACGAGGGTTCCCATCACCGATGGTGCCGCGCGGTTCTCGGCGCAGGGCGCCGTTCCACCGATGCAGGCGCGGGTCACGTCCGCGGTCACGGAGCCGATCGGCTGGTTGCCGATGACGGCGGCCTGGGCGAGCGCGGCATCCGTGATCGTCTTCACGGTCGCGACCCGCGGGTAGGCGGCGACCAGGGTGGCGTCGGCGGTCGTCGACCGCTTCACGTCCTGGTTCTTCACGGTGGTGGTGACGCCGGATGCCTTGTCGAAGTTCAGCACGACCTGGCCGATGTTCTCGCCGTAGCTGCCGGTCTGCAGCACCGGGCGGGTGACGCCCGCCGCGGCTCCCGGCACCTGAGCGTTCCACGCGTACTGCTTGTGGGTGTGGCCCGTGAAGATCGCGTCGACGCTCGCGGCCGTCTGGGTGACGATCTTCGCGAAGGCGCTGTCGGTGGCGGCGAGTTCCTGCTCGAGCGTTGCCCCCTCGGGCGCGCCGGCCCCGGCACCCTCGTGGTACTCGGCGACGAGCACGTCGGCCTCACCGTTGGCCGGGTTGCCGTCGCTCAGCTGCGCCGAGACCCGGTTCACCGCGGCGACTGGGTCGCCGAAGCTGAGGGTGGAGACCCCGTTCGGCGAGACGAGCGAGGGGGTCTCCTCGGTGACGGCGCCGATCACGCCCACCTTGATTCCGGCGACGTCGACGATCGCGTACTCCGGCAGGGCCGGGGTCTGGGTGCCGGCGAGGTAGACGTTGGCGCCGAGGTAGTCGAAGTCGGCGGCATCCGTGACCCGCCCGGTGAGGTCGGAGAAGCCCTGGTCGAACTCGTGGTTGCCGACCGCGGAGGCCTTCAGCCCGAGGGCGTTCAGCACATCGATGGTGGGCTTGTCCTTCTGCGACGCCGACGCGAAGAGCGAGGCGCCGATGTTGTCTCCGCTGGAGAGGAACAGGGTGGCCGCGTCACCGTACTCGGCGCGGAGCTGCTCGACGGTTCCGGCGAACTTGACGGTGTTCGCGTCGATCCGCCCGTGGAAGTCATTGATGTTGAGCAGATTGATGTTCACGTCGGTGGGACTGGCGAGCTTCAGGCCGACCACCGCGGGGTCGTGGTCGGAGGAACGGTACGGGTCGGCGCGATAGAAGTCGGTGACGTTGTTGTTGTACCGGCTGTACTCGAGTGCGACGGACTCGACCGAGTTGATGTTCCAGACGTCGACGTCGGTGACCGCGGCATCCGCTTCGGCCGAGGCGAACACGTGGTCGAGGGAGCCGACGGCCCCGCCGAAGGCATAGGTGTACTCGCCGCTCTTGGCCTCCTGGCTGCGGTAGCCGGCATCGGTGATGACCTTGATCGGGTCTTCCTTGTCGTAGGCGTTGAAGTCGCCGGTGAGGAAGACCCGTTTGATGCCGGTGTCGGTCCTGAGCGTGTCGGCGAAGCCGACGAGGGCGGTCGCCTGGTTGACGCGGGAGGCGTTCGAGGCACCCTGGCCGTCGCCCATGTCGGCGTCGACGCCGGTTCCGGAGCCCTTGGACTTGAAGTGGTTGACGATGGCGAGGAACGAGCTGCCCGTGTCGCCGACGAGCTGGAACGCCTGGGCGAGCGGCTGGCGGGCGTTCACGAAGGCCGGCGCGTCCAGGATGCTGGAGGCTCCCACGGTCTCGACGACGTCCTTCTTGTAGATGAACGCGGTGCGGATCACGTCCTCGGAGGCAGGCAGGGCTGCCGGTGAGGGCACGAACGCCCAGACCGGGCCGCCGGCGGCGTTGAGCGCGTCGACGAGGGTGGACAGGGCGGCGTCGCGGTTCTGGCCGAACCGGGCCGAGTTCTCGATCTCCTCGAGCGAGACGACGTGCGCGCCGAGCGCGTTGATCGCGGCGACGATCTTGGTCTGCTGCCGCTCGAAGCTGACCTGGGTGGCCGCGCCGCGGGCGTCGCAACCGCTGTTCACGGTGATCGGCGTGCCGGCCCGGTCGGTGTAATAGGTGCAGCCGGTGAGCGAGTCGCCCGTGGTCGGGAAGTAGTTCAGCACGTTGAAGGTGGCCAGGCGGATGTCGCCGCCCACCTCGCGCGGAGCAGCCGTGCGGGTGTTGGCGAAGGTGGCCGGCTGCACGACGGCGGCCGTGGCGGGCACGAGCTCGGCGGTCGGCTGGAACTTCCACGCACTGTTGCGGAAGTCGAGGACGACCGGCTTCGTGAAGGTGACGGCCGCGCCGATGCGCACCGGGGCATCCGTCGACAGGTACGGAACGGGCCTGGCCTTGTTCGCGGCGGACAGGTAGTTGGTGGTGGCACCGTCGTCGAGGGTCACTGCCCTGGCCTTGTTGTCGGCGACGGCGACGGTGTATTCCGCCGTGCCGGGGCGGGCAACGGCGGTCGGCGTGACGAGCGCGGTGGTGCCGGCGGCGAGGCCGATCTCACCGTACTGGTTGGTCGAGTAGTTGTTCGTGACGGTGAAGTCGCCGGCCGGGGCGACGAGCATGCCCTCGAGCGGCTCGCGGGCGGCATCCTCCCGCGGCAGGGCGACGACGGCCGGCTGCGGCGGGACGACGCCGGTCTTGTCGAGCGGGGCGAGATCGGTGAGCGCGGGGACGCTCAACTGGGTCAGGCCGAAGTACTCGCTGACGGCGCCGGTGACGGAGAGGTAGTCGCCGACCGCAACCGAGGTGGTGAGCGAGCCGGTGTAGACGAAAATGCCGTCGGAGGCCAGGTGGGCGGCCGGGTCGATGGCGCCGCCGGTGCCGGGCGTCTGCAGGTAGAAGCCCTTGAAGCCGCCGGCCGGGTAGGAGGCGGTGACCACTCCGGAGGTTGTCACCGTGCTGCCCGCCCTGGGGCTCACCGCGGTCGTGCCCTGGATCTCGCTGATCGGCAGGGTGTCGGCCGGGGTCGGCGTGACGGTGGGCGTGGGGGTCGGGGTGTCAGTCGGGGTCGGGGTCGGCGTCGGGGTCGGCGTCGGGGTCGGCGTCGGCGTCGGCGTCGGCGTCGGCGTCGGCGTCGGCGTCGGCGTCGGGGTGGACGCGGCGTTCATCGGCGTCGGTGCTGCGGCGGTGAAGTCCGCCGCGTTTGCGTCGGTGTCGACCTGGCCGGTGCGGCCGAGCGCGGTGGTGACGGATGCCGCGGGGGCGGCCGCGGTCTCGAAGGTGTTGGAGCTGCCGTAGCCCAGCAGGTCGATGATCCCGGGTGTGCCCACGAGCGAGCCGGTGGCCGGCGTGGTCAGCGCGGTGGCCTGGCCGGCGAGGAAGAGTGTTCCGCCGCCGGCGGCGAAGGAGAAGGTGAGGGAGGCGTCGGGGGTCGGCAGCGGGGCGCCGTTGGCCGCGTTCGAATTGCCCTGCACCAGGTAGTAGCCGTGGGCCGGGATCTGACCGGTCAACGCGAGCACGCCGGTCGGGTTCGCGACACCGGTGGCGGAGCGGTACTGGAGCGAGGTCCCGTCGAGGGTGAGCGGGGCATCCGTGGGGTTGTAGAGCTCGACGAACTTGTTCAGGTAGCTCGCACCCGCGCTGCCGCCGTTGAGGTAGGCCTCGTTGATGACGACTCCGGTGCCGGTGGTGCTGGCCTGCGCCGGGAGGGCGAAGAGCGGAGCGGCGACGAGGCTCAACCCCAGTAGTGCCGCGCCGGCCAGGCGCAGCCTGCTTCGAGGTGCAGATGACATTGTTCTCCCCATTCATCGACCGGAAGCGGTCAAGGCCAAGATAGGGAAGCCTGGCGACCAATGGCAGGCCACAGGGTGAACGGTTCGGGCGGCACCGGCGTGTCGCGCGGATGAGCACGATCGGCCGAAATTACCCCCACATGAGCGGCACTCGAATGGGTATAGTTTGCGCCGCCGCACGCCCCCTCGACGGATGGGCAACGGCTGTCGGCTCAGCCGAACAAGCCGGGTCAGCCGAGCCGCTTGACCATTCGAGTGTTGCCGAGGGTGTTCGGCTTCACCCTGGCAAGGTCGAGGAACTCGGCGACGCCCTCATCGTGCGAGCGGACCAGCTCGGCGTAGACGAGCGGGTCGACGGTCTCCGAGCCCATGTCGGTGAAGCCGTGCCGGCTGAAGAACGGTACCTCGAAGGTGAGGCAGAAGAGCCGGGTCAGGCCGAGCTCGCGGGCATCCGCTTCGAGCCGGTCCATCAGCGCGTGGCCGACTCCGCGACCGAGCTGGTCGGTGGTGACGGCCAGCGTGCGCACCTCGCCGAGATCCTCCCACATCACGTGCAGGGCGCCGCAACCGATCAGGTTGCCGTCGGCGTCTTCGACCACCCGGAATTCCTGGACAGCCTCATAGAAGACCACGCTCTCCTTGCCGAGGAGGATACGCTCCTGCACCAGAGGGTCGACGAGCGCCTGGATCCGCGGCACGTCGCTTGTGCGCGCCCGGCGAACCGAATACTCCTGCATGTGGCGCCTACCGGCCCTTTCTCGTGGCTAACTCAGGAAAACCGTTCCAGTCTACGGAAGTCGCCCCCGGTTTTCCGGGGGCGCGGCGGCGGGCCCGGCCGGATTTCCTGAGTTAGCCCCCGCGTCGCATCCGCACACGCCGGGAACGAGGAAGGGCCCGGCGGATGCTCCGCCGGGCCCCGCGAGGCGCTGCCGCCTGGCTTGCTGCTACTTCGCCGTCACTCGCTGGTCACGGCGAGGTCGGGCGTGCCCGGCCCGGTGCCCAGGGCCGCGGTCGTGTTGACGCCGACCGAGACCGAGGACTTGCGCGCCGTCGTGGTGAAGACGTACTCGCCGGCGACGAAGTCGACGTGCACGTGGTCGCCCGCGTTCAGCTCGCCCTGCAGGATCTTCTCCGACAGGCGGTCCTCCACCTCGCGCTGGATCGCGCGGCGCAGCGGCCGCGCCCCCAGTGCCGGGTCGAAGCCGACCTCGATCAGGTGCTCCTTCACGGCGAGCGTAAGCTCGACGGTCATGTCGCGGTCGAGCAGGCGGTCGCCCAGGCGCTTGATGAACAGGTCCACGATCTGCAGCAGTTCCGGCTTGGTCAGCTGAGGGAAGACGATGACCTCGTCGACGCGGTTGAGGAACTCGGGCTTGAAGTGCTTCTTGAGCTCATCCTTGACCTTCCCGGCCATCCGCTCGTAGCCGGTGGACGTGTCGCCCTCGAGCTGGAACCCGACCGGGGCCCCGCTGATGTCCTTGGTGCCGAGGTTGGTGGTCATGATGATCACGGTGTTCTTGAAGTCGATCACGCGACCCTGGCCATCCGTCAACCGGCCCTCTTCCAGAATCTGGAGGAGCGAGTTGAAGATGTCGGGGTGCGCCTTCTCGATCTCGTCGAACAGCACCACTGAGAACGGCTTGCGGCGCACCTTCTCGGTGAGCTGGCCGCCCTCTTCGAAGCCGACGAAGCCCGGAGGGGCACCGAACAGCCGCGAGACGGTGTGCTTCTCGCCGTACTCGCTCATGTCGAGGGAGATCATGGCGGCCTCATCGTCGAACAGGAACTCGGCGAGCGCCTTGGCCAGCTCGGTCTTGCCGACGCCGGTGGGGCCGGCGAAGATGAACGAACCGGAGGGACGCTTCGGGTCCTTCAGACCTGCGCGGGTGCGGCGGATGGTCTTGGCGAGGGCCGAGATAGCCTCCTCCTGGCCGATGACCCGCTGATGCAGGGCCTTCTCCATGAAGACGAGCCGCGAGGACTCCTCCTCGGTGAGCTTGAACACGGGGATGCCGGTCGCCTGGGCGAGCACCTCGGCGATCAGGCCCTCGTCGACGACGGCGGTGGTCTTCACGTCGCCGGACTTCCACTTCTTCTCGAGGCGGAGACGCTCGCCGAGGAGGTTCTTCTCCTCGTCGCGGAGGCCGGCGGCCTTCTCGAAGTCCTGCTCCTCGATCGCGGTCTCCTTGGCGGCGCGCACCACGGCGATCTTCTCGTCGAATTCGCGCAGCTCGGGAGGGCTCGAGAGGATCGAGAGGCGGAGGCGCGCGCCGGCCTCGTCGATCAGGTCGATGGCCTTGTCCGGAAGGAACCGGTCGGAGACGTAGCGGTCGGCGAGGTTCGCCGCGGCCACGAGGGCCCCGTCGGTGATCGAGACCTTGTGGTGCGCCTCGTACCGGTCGCGCAGTCCCTTGAGGATGTTGATGGTGTGGGGCAGCGACGGCTCGGCCACCTGGATCGGCTGGAATCGGCGCTCGAGCGCGGCATCCTTCTCGAAGTGCTTGCGGTACTCGTCGATCGTGGTCGCACCGATGGTCTGCAGCTCGCCGCGGGCGAGCAGCGGCTTCAGGATGCTCGCCGCATCGATCGCGCCCTCGGCGGCACCTGCGCCGACAAGGGTGTGGATCTCGTCGATGAAGATGATGATGTCGCCGCGGGTGCGGATCTCCTTGGTGACCTTCTTCAGGCGCTCCTCGAAGTCACCGCGGTAGCGGCTGCCCGCGATCAGGGAGCCGAGGTCGAGCGAGTAGAGCTGCTTGTCTTTCAGCGTCTCGGGCACATCGCCCTTGACGATGGCCTGGGCGAGGCCCTCGACGACGGCGGTCTTGCCGACGCCTGGCTCACCGATCAGCACCGGGTTGTTCTTCGATCGTCGGGACAGGATCTGCATGACCCGTTCGATCTCTTTCTCGCGCCCGATCACCGGGTCGAGTTTGTTCTCGCGGGCCGCCTGGGTGAGGTTGCGGCCGAACTGGTCGAGGATCTGGCTGCCCGCCGGACCGCTCGCCGCCTCGTTGGCGCCGACCTGGACCTGCTCCTTGCCCTGGTAACCGGAGAGGAGCTGGATGACCTGCTGGCGCACCCGGTTGAGGTCGGCGCCGAGCTTGACGAGCACCTGGGCGGCAACGCCCTCACCCTCGCGGATGAGGCCGAGCAGGATGTGCTCGGTGCCGATGTAGTTGTGCCCGAGCTGCAGGGCCTCGCGCAGGCTCAGTTCGAGCACCTTCTTGGCGCGCGGCGTGAACGGGATGTGCCCGGTCGGCTGCTGCTGTCCCTGGCCGATGATGTCCTGCACCTGCTCGCGCACGGCGTCGAGGGAAATGCCCAGGCTCTCAAGGGCCTTGGCGGCCACACCCTCGCCCTCGTGGATCAGCCCGAGCAGGATGTGCTCGGTGCCGATGTAGTTGTGGTTGAGCATCTTGGCCTCTTCCTGGGCCAGGACAACGACGCGACGAGCTCGGTCGGTAAATCTCTCAAACATGTGATCGCTCCCTTGGCGCCAGGGGCAGTGGTGGCGCCGATACATCGAGAGTAACGAGGGAAGCCGCAAAACCGCGCCTCTGTTCGCCGCAGGCGTGACGGATGACGCCCGCGGCCTGGCCGCGCCCGGTCGCCGAGTTCCCCCGTTGCGGTCGAGATGGGCCGGCGCAACGGACGGCCTCGACCGGAAAGGGGGTTCTCGGCAGCGAAGCTGCCGCGCGCCCGTGCGGCTCAAGCCCCGCGACTGAGCGTCTGGACGACGGACGACGGCTACTGCACCGCGCTGGTCAACCGGGCGAGGTTGTCGAGCACGGTGGAGCGCAGCGGCTGCTTCATCCACTCCTCGAGGGTGAGCCGGCGGCTGTCGGCGCGGTAGCCGTCTTCGACCGCCCGGAGGTCGCGCACGAACGAGCGGCCGCGCACCATCAGCGACACCTCGAAGTTGAGGCTGAACGAGCGCATGTCCATGTTGCTCGACCCGATCACGGCAACCTCGTCGTCGATGGTGAAGTGCTTGGCGTGCAGCACGTACGGTGCCTTGTACAGGTAGATGATCACGCCGGCCCGCAACAGCTCCTCGTAGTAGGAGCGCTGGGCGTGGTAGACCAGCGCCTGGTCGCCGACCTCGGAGACGAACAGCTCCACGTGCAGCCCCCGCTGGGTGGCCGTGGTGATCGCGTACATGATCGACTCGTCCGGCACGAAGTACGGGCTCGTGATGATGATGCGTTCCTGGGCGTAGTAGAGCAGCGCGAGGAACAGGCGCAGGTTGTTCTCCCCTTCAAATCCGGGGCCGCTCGGCACGACCTGGCAGTCCAGGGAGTGCGGCACGACCTCGGCGTCCACCGGTTCGATGTCCCTGGTGAGCAGGGCGTTGGTTTCGCCGTACCAGTCGGTGATGAAGATCGCGTTGAGCCCGGACACGATCGGGCCCTCGAGCCGGGTCATCAGGTCTTTCCATTTGAGACCGCGACGGATGTTGCTGCGCATGTTGTAGCTGCGGTCGATGATGTTCTGGGAGCCCATGTAGCCGACCTTGCCGTCGACGATGACGAGCTTGCGGTGGTTGCGCAGGTCGGGGCGTTGCCACTTGCCCTTGAGCGGCTGGAGCGGCAAGAGCAGCTCCCACTTCACGCCGGACGCCGTGAGTCGGCGCAGGGTCTCGCGGTAGCCGGGCTTGCGCATCGACTGGATGTGGTCCATCAGCACCCGCACCGTCACACCCCGCTTGACGGCGTTCTCCATGGCGTCGAAGAACGGGGCCGTGGTCTTGTCGAGCGAGAGGATGTAGAACTCGACGTGCACGTACTTGCGGGCAGTGTCGATGTCGGCGACCATCTCGGCCAGGGTGCCCTCGTAGTCGCCGAGCAGCCGGGCCTGGTTGCCGCCGACCAGTGGCATCGAACCGAGGTTGCGGTTGAGTTCGACGACGGAGTCCAGCCACGGCGGCCAGACGTGGTCCCGGCGCACCTGTTCGATGCCCTCGGTGCTGTCGAGGATGAACTGGTTGATCTCCTCCTGCATCTCCAGCCGCTTCTTCGGCAGGGTGCGGTACCCGATCATCAGGAAGAGCAGGGCGCCGAGGTACGGGATGAAGAAGATGGCCAGCAGCCAGGCCATGCCGGAGGTGGGCCGGCGATTGCGCGGGACCACGATGACCGCGACCACGCGGATGGTGAAGTCAACGGCGAGGGCGACCACCAGGATGAAGGTCGAGATGTCGATGCCGAACATGGCGGGTCAGATGACCGGCTTGTCGAGCCCGAGTTTGGCGCGTTCTTCCGCCTCGATTTTGGCGTAGACCTTTCGCTCCGTGCGGTCGGCACGGAGGATCGAGCGTATCACCAGCCAGAAAATCAGCCCGACCATCACGGTGGGCACGAGCGCCCAGAATGCGCTAACCCAGAAGTTGTCCATATCCCTGTCTACGATACGGGAAACCGGAGCCGGGAACGGCCCGGTTCACGAATGCGCGCCGCGGCTCATCACCGAGAACGGCGGGGTCGCGAGCTGGCGAGCCGGGTCACGGCATCCCGCATCACGCCGCAGTTGTCGTCCTGCACCGCGGCGGTCACCCGGCTTGAGCCGCGCTTCGCCGCCCGGGCCCGGCATCCGCTCGTCGCACCCGTCAAATTCGACGGACTTTTTTGCTCCAGCGCCCGAAGATCGCCGTTTCACACCGTATCTCGGGAAAATCTCCGTCGAATTCGCTAGGGCAAGGCGGGACCGAGGCTCGCGGCGGTGACCGCTTCGAGCCAGAGGTCGGCGAGCAGCTCGTGGCCGACGCGGGTCGGGTGCACGCCGTCGAGGGCGATCGCGGCCGCACCGAAGAGGCCGGCACTGCGGGTGAGGCCGGCGTCGGCGGCGACGAGCACGGCGTCGTAGGCGACGGCCAACCGGCGCACCACGTCGATTTTCGGGTCGAGGTCCTCGCGCCAGGCGCGCTGGTCGTCGGTGACCGGCAGGAGGAACGGTTCGACGAGCACGAGCCGGCTCCCCGAGCGCGCGATCGGTTCCAACAGTCGGCGGTAGTCGTTCTCGAAGCTCTCCGCGGTCGTGGTCTCGTTGTCGTCGTAGCGTCGCCAGGTGTCGTTGACGCCGATCAGCACCGACACGATGTCGGCGGCATGGGCCAGCACGTCCCGTTGGCGGCGGGCGGCGAGGTCCACCACGCGGTTGCCGCTGATCCCGGTGTTCACGAACGTGCGCCGTGCCGCCCAACCGGAGCCGGCGATGTTCCGCACGTATCCGGACCCGAGGTGGCCGTCGTGGTCCCCGCGGCGGCCGCAGTCGGTGACGCTGTCCCCGGTGAACAGCACGACGCCCGTCATTTGACGAGGATGCCGTAGACCCCGGAGCCGATCAGGTAGAGCGCGATGCCGCCGACGATGACCCAGAGAATGATCCGGTTCGTCGACGGGCCGGTGTTCTCGGTCCCGGCCGGAGAGGACTCCTCGGCCGCCGTCGCGGCAGCGGCGTCCTCGCCCAGCGGCTTCCCGCTCGCTCGTGCGTCACGCTCGGCGTCATCGCGGGCGGGTTCCTCCGGGGGCTGCAGGCTCATGGGCTTACTTTACCAACGGGAAGAGGATGGTCTCGCGGATGCCGAGGCCGGACAAGGCCATCAGCAGCCGGTCGATGCCCATGCCCATGCCGCCCGTCGGCGGCATGCCGTATTCGAGGGCGCGGAGGAATTCCTCGTCCAGGCGCATGGCCTCCGGGTCGCCGCCGGCCGCGAGCCTGGCCTGCTCCACGAAACGTTCGCGCTGAATCACCGGGTCGACGAGCTCGGAGTACCCCGTGGCGAGTTCGAAACCGCGCACGTAGAGGTCCCACTTCTCGACAACGCCGGAGACGCTGCGGTGGCCGCGCACGAGAGGGCTGGTGTCGACCGGGAAGTCCATCACGAAAGTCGGCCGGGTGAGGCCGCCCTTGACGAAGTGCTCCCACAGTTCCTCCACGTACTTCCCGTGGATCGGGTGGTCGATCTCGAGGCCCTCGGCGTCGGCGAGCACCCGCAGCTCGGCGAGCGGCGTCTCCGGGGAGATCGGGTAGCCGACCGCGGCGGACAGGCTGTCGTACATGCCGATCCGGTCCCAGTCGCCGCCGAGGTCGAACTTCGTGCCGTCGGCCCAGGTGACGACGTGGGAGCCGGAGACGGCGAGCGCGGCATCCTGGATCAGGGTCTGGGTGAGGTCGGCGATCGAATTGTAGTCGCCGTATGCCTCGTAGGCCTCCAGCATGGCGAACTCGGGCGAGTGAGTGGAGTCGGCGCCCTCGTTGCGGAAGTTGCGGTTGATCTCGTAGACCCGGTCGATGCCGCCGACGACGGCGCGCTTGAGGAACAGCTCGGGGGCGATCCGCAGGTAGAGGTCGGTGTCGAAGGCGTTGCTGTGGGTCGTGAACGGCCGGGCGGATGCCCCGCCGTGCATGACCTGCAGCATCGGCGTCTCGATCTCGAGGAAGTTCCGGTCGGTGAACGTCCTGCGCAGGCTGGCGACGGTCTGCGAGCGCGCGATGACGCTGCGCCTGGCCTGTTCGCGGGCGATCAGGTCGAGGTAGCGGCTGCGCACCCGGGTCTCCTCGCTGAGCTCGGTGTGCAGGTTCGGCAACGGCAGCAGGGCCTTGGCCGCGATCTGCCAATCGGCGACCATGATCGACAGCTCGCCGCGGCGGGAGGAGATGACCTCGCCGGAGACGAAGAGGTGGTCGCCGAGGTCGACCAGGTCCTTCCACTCTGCGAGGGACTCCGCGCCCACCTCGCCGAGCGAGACCATGGCCTGGATGCGGCTGCCGTCGCCGGACTGCAGGCTGGCGAAGCAGAGCTTGCCGGTGTTGCGCAGGTGCACGACCCGGCCGGCGAGGCCCGCCGTGACGCCGGTGACGGCATCCGGATCGAGGTCGCCGAACCGGGCCCGCACGGCGGGGATGGTGTCGGTCACCGGAACGGAGACCGGGTACGCGCCGCCGCCGGGGGTCGTCGCCGCACCGATCAGGCGGTCCCGCTTGGCGAGCCGCACGGCCTTCTGCTCGGTGATCTCCGCCAGAGCGGCCTCGGCCTCGGCGAGTTCGGCCGTGCTCGGGCTGCCGGTCGCTCCCGCGGTCGTGGCGGGCTCAGGGGTGTTGTGCGCTCTCATGCGGTTCTCCGTCGGCGGCTGGCAGGCGGGGGGTGCCCTGGCTGTTCCGCGGGTTGATCTGGTGGGAAGAAGATGGTCAGTTCAGGTCGAGGGCTGCGTTGTCGATCAGGCGGGTGCTGCCCACCAGCGCGGCGACCAGCATCCGGGCGGGCCCGTGATGGTCGGCTGCGACCGGAAGGAAGGTCTGCGGGTCCACGACGACGAGATAGTCCAGTTTAACCAGTGGCTGGGCGTCGATGAGTGCACGGGCCGCCTCCTCGGCGGCGGCGGCCCCCCGGCCGGCGACGGATGCCGCGGCCGCCAGCCCCGCCGACAGCGCCCTGGCCGCGGCGCGCTGCTCCTCGACGAGGTTGCGGTTGCGGCTGGAGAGGGCGAGCCCGCCCTCCTCCCGCACGATCGGGACCACCTCGATCACGGGCCGGAAGTCGAGGTCGGCGAGCATCGCCTCGACCAGGAACACCTGCTGCGCGTCCTTCTGGCCGAAGACGACCACGTCGGGGCCGACGATGTTGATCAGTTTGCAGACGACGGTGAGCATGCCGTCGAAGTGCCCGGGCCGGGCGGCACCCTCGTAGAGCGTGCCGACGTTCCCGGCGGTGACCCGGGTGGAACCGGGGCCGTGCGGGTACATGACCTGGCGCGTCGGGGCGAAGACGACGTCCACGCCGACCGTGGCGAGGGCGGCGACGTCCTCGCCGAGGGTGCGCGGGTAGGTGGAGAGGTCCTCGCCGGCGCCGAACTGCAGCGGGTTGACGAAGATCGACACCACCACGATGTCGCCGAGTTCCCTCGCCCGGCGCACCAGGGCCAGGTGGCCGGCGTGCAGGGCGCCCATGGTCGGAACGAGCACCAGGCGCGGCCTGCCGCCGGAATCCCGCTCCCCTGCTTCGGCCAACGTGGCGCGCAGCCCGGCGATGGTGTCGATGACGTCTGGTGTGGTGAGCACGTTCACTCGTCCTCCGTGTGTTGCGGTTGGTTCATTCATCGAAGTCGTCTGCGGCTTCGCGGGTGTCCCGGCCGGGCAGGTCCCCGAGCAGGGACAGGTCGAGCCGGTCTGGGCTGGTGCGGGCGAGGGCGTTCTCCATGGCGGAGCGCACCAGCGGCGCGATCACGGCCCCCGGCCGGTCGATCCCGATCCCGGCGAGCAGACCGGTTGCCTGCTCGACGATCGAGGTCGCGAATGCGGTGGCCGTGTCGACGGCCTCGGCGTAGCGGGAACGGTCCGCCTCGGCCACGATCACCGGTTCGCCGCCCATCTCCACGACGAGCGCCTGCGCGATCGGCAACACCGGGGTCGGCGCCGTCACGGCGAACCAGCTGTCGGCCAGCCGGGCGATGTCGATGCTGGTGCCGGTGAAGCTCATCGCGGGGTGGATCGCCAGCGGGATCGCCCCGCCGGCCTGGGCCGGGGCGAGCACGTTCGTGCCGAACCGGGCGGACGTGTGCAGCACGAGCTGCCCGGCCTGCCAGGTGCCGGCGGCGGCCAGCCCGGCGATGAGGCTTTCCAGCTGGGTGTCCGGCACGGCGATGATCACGAGTTCGCTGCGCTCGACGATCTCGGGAACGGTCAGGATGGGCACGAACGGCAGGATGGCTTCGGCCCGGTCGCGGCTGGCCTGGGAGATCGCGGAGATGCCGACGATCGCGTGGCCGGCCCCGGCCAGGGCCGCGCCGAGGACGGGGCCGACGTGGCCGGCGCCGATGATGCCGATCCCGAGCCGGCCAGGTCGCTGGGTCATTCGGGCGCTCCGTTCGGGAGATTCCAGTGGTGGCTGGTGTCCAGGTGGGCCGACTCGATCGCGCCGGCCGAGACGCGCTCGAAGAGGGTCAGTGCCTCGCCGGCGTCGACCACGCTGAGGGTGGCGGCGACCGGCCCGGCGACGGTGTGCAGGCTGGCCGAGGCGAGGCGGAGCATCCGCAGCACCGGGCCCTGGCTGACCCCCACGCTCTGCAGTCTGGCCAGCGGCACGAGGATCAGCTCACGACTGACGGTGCCGCGGCGGATCAGGGCGATCCCGTCGGAGATCGCGTATCCGGTGCGGCGCCAGGAGAACGGGCGGAGCCAGGCCGCACGCCGGGGCGCGTTGCGGAAACCGTCGTCGCCGCCCTTGGAGCGGAGGCCGCGGGAGATGAGTGCGAGGTGTTCGGCGGAATTGAAGCCGGGCAGGATCAGCTCGAGCACGCGGGCCACGTCGTCCTCCGTGCCGACCGGGAGGGTCGTCGTGTTCGCCTCGCCCGCCGCACCCTTGTTGGTGGAGTGCCCGGCCGTGTTGATGCGCACCTGCCACCAGCCGAACGGGCGCCAGAGCAGGGGCTGCGACACCCGAATCGCGTGGATGCGGCCGGGCGGGAGCGTCTCGTTGCTCGTGGACAACAGGCCGAAGCCCACCCGCACGCCATCGGGGGTGCCGGCGATGCTGTAGCGCAGGGACTTGGTGAACCGTGAGAAGTAATAGCTGACGCTGCCGATCACGCCGGGGAGGATGGCCACGAGAAGCCAGCCGCTGCCGCCGACCCCGATGCTGACGACGAGGGCGATCCCGGCGAGCACGAGGAACACGGTGAAGCCGCTGAAGAAGACGGAGCCGATCAGGCGCCCGTGCGGGATCCGCACCACCGACTCCGGCGGGGCCGCGTCGGGATCGAGCTCCGGCGCGAAGAACTCGTTCGCCCGGTCGACGGCGAACCCGCCGATCCCGCCGGCGATGCCTGCGGCAGCCGCGCCGATCCCGGAGACCCCGCCATCTGCTGTCCCGAATTCAGGTGCGGAGGCCAATTGAGTGCGGAAGTCACCCATTTCTGCCCCGTTTCGGCCCCCGGTTCCTGAATTCGGAACGGCCGTGGTGGTGGCGGCGGCTGCGGATGCTGCGGCGGCGGCTGCGGCAGCGGCCGGCTGGCGGAGGCCGGAGGCGAGGTGCAGGATGTCCCGGCGCAGGGCATCGGCGAGCGCGGAGCCCAGGTAGGCCAGCTGCACGTTCGCGTCCTGGCCGGCGACGCTGACCTCGAGTTTCGCGGCCCCGAACAACCGGGGTACGAAGGGTCGCACGATGTTGACGCCCTGGATCCGGTCGAGCCTGGCCCGCCGGTTGCTGCGGAAGACGAGCCCACTGCGCACCTCGACGACCTCGTCGCCGACCCGGAACGCGTGCAGGCGCCAGGAGAGGTAGAAGCCGAGCAGGATCAGCACGAGCACGACGGCGACGACGAGCAGGACCCAGCCGACCGCACCGCGCCGCATGATCTCGTCGATCGGGTCGCCGCCGTGGCCTGGCACGCCGAAGAAGAAGTCGATCAGCCGTTCACGGAGGTTCGCGATGATGAAACCGAGCACCGCGACGATGAAGATCCCGCCGCGCAGCAGCGGGCTGGCCGGGTGCAGCCGGTGCCACTCCCCGTCGGCGAGGCTGGTCACAGCCCGGCCCGGCGGCTCTCGGCCAACTCGACCAGCCGGTCGCGCAGGCTCTCCGCGTCGGCCCCGGCGAGGCCGGGGATGAGCACGCCGGACGAGGCGGCCGCGGTGACGAATTTCAGGTCGGCCAGGCCGAGCCAGCGGGCGATGGGGCCGCGCGTGATGTCGACCAGCTGCATCCGCCCGTAGGGCACCGACACGAAGCGCTGGAACATGATGCCCCGCCGGAACAGGAGGTCATCCTGCCGGAGCTGGTAGCCCATGGCGCGCACCCGGCGCGGCTCGAAGAGCACGGTGAGCAGGGTGAGCAGCACGATCGCCGCGATGAGGTAGGGCGCCCACTCCAGGCCCACGACGAGCCAGAGCACGACGGCGCCGCCGCAGAGGGCGAGGCCGAACAGCACGGTGCCGACGATCTCCACCAGGACATACCGCGGGGAGACCCGCTTCCAGTCGGTGACGCCCGGCAGGTCCAGCCGGCGTGGCGATTCTGATTCAGGCACGCACTTCTCCCTGCTCGTTCTCATCGTCGTCACCGGGTGGCAGTGTGCAGAAATGTTCGGCGACCAGACCGCCCGTGAGGAGGAGTGCGGCGCCGACCGCCATGCCGATGGCGAGCCATACCGATGTTACCGTCGGCACGACCGAGCGGGTGAGGACGTAGAGCACGATGCCGAGGCCGCCGCCGAGGATCAGTGCCCCGCTGAACGCGGATGCCTTCGCGAGCACCGCCACCCGGATGGCCATGAACGGGTCGACGCGGCGGCCGGGTTTGCCGTGCGTGGCCTGCCTGATCGGCCAGGCCAGCGCGACGACGGCCACGCCGATGACGACGAGGGCGATCGGGAGGGTGATCGGGAGGATGACGATCGGGGATCCGGTCGCGGCAGCGGTCACTTCGACCAGGAACCCGACCACGAGGCCGACCAGGACGAGGAGGACGACGGTTCCCGGCTGGGTGCGCTTCATCGGGATCCGCCGATTTCCCGGTAGGGCGTCACGGAGCGCGGGAGGCCGGCGAGCAGGTCGCGCACGGGGCCGCGGCCGGGGATGACCGCCGCCGGGTCGAGTTCCAGCCACGGTGCGAGCACGAAGTCGCGTTCGTGGGCGAGCGGATGCGGGATGGTCAGCCGGTCGTCGGACATCTCCAGGGTGCCGAAGACGATGATGTCGATGTCGAGGGTGCGGTCGCCCCATCGTTCGGCGCGCACCCGGCCGAGGCCCGCTTCGATGTCGTTCACGGCGTCGAGCAGGGCGTGCGGGGTGCCGGTATAGCGCCCGGCGGCCACCGAGTTGAGGTAGCGGGGGGCGGTCTCGTCGAGGCCGGACGGTTTCACGGCGGCGGACTCGAAGGCCGGGGACACTCCGGTCAGGTCGAAGCCGGGCAGGTCGGCGAGGGCCCGCACGGCCGCGGCCAGGGTCCTGGTGCGGTCGCCGAGGTTGCTGCCGAGTGCGAGCACGACCGGCTCGGCGGGGCCGGCGGCGGCGCCCGGCTCGGCGGGGCCGGCGGCGGATGCCGGGTTCACGCCCGGGACCGGGTGATCTGCACGGCCACGTCGGTGAACGGCACGGCGATCGGGGCCTGCGGTTTGTGCACGGTGACCTGCACCCGTTCGGCCGCCTCGTGGGCGAGCACCACGGCGGCGATGCGTTCGGCGACGGTCTCGATCAGGTCCACCGGGTTGGCCCTGGCGGCATCCGTCACCTCGACCGCGAGCTCGCCGTAGTGGATGGTGCCGGCCACGTCGTCGGAGCGTGCCGCGCCCCGCAGGTCGAGCCACACCGTGACGTCGATGACGAAGTCCTGGCCGTTCTCGCGCTCGAAGTCGTAGACGCCGTGGTGCGCGGTGACCCGCAGCCCGGTGAGGGTGATGGAGTCGCTTGTCATGGTTCCATTCTGGCGGAGTCCACCAGTGCGAGCACATTCAGCGCCGTGCGGGTCGCCGCGACATCGTGAACGCGCACCGCCCACGCCCCGGCCTGGGCGGCTAGCACACTGAGGACCGCGGTCGGCAGGTCTCGTGCCTCGATGCCGGCATCCGCGGCAAGCACCCCGGCGAGGAATCGCTTGCGGGAGGCTCCGACCATGACCGGCAGCCCGAGGGTGTCGAACGCGTCCAGGTTCGCGAGCAGCTGCCAGTTGTGCGCGGGGAGCTTCGCGAAGCCCAGTCCGGGGTCGAGCACGATCTTGTCGCGCCGCACGCCCGCGTTGGTGAGGGCGTCGACTCGCCACGAGAGCTCGGCGAGAACCTCGGCGACGACGTCGCCGTAGGCCGCCAGGGAGTCCATCTTCTGCGCGTGCCCGCGCCAGTGCATGGCGACGTAGGTGAGCCCGGTGTCGGCTGCGACGGAGGCCATCCGCGGGTCGGCGAGACCACCGGAGACGTCGTTGATGATGGCGGCGCCGGCCGCGGCGGCGGCCTCGGCGGTTCCCGAGTTGAGGGTGTCGACGCTGACCACCACGCCCTGCCGAGCCAGTTCGGTGATCACCGGGATGATCCGGGATTGCTCATCGGCGGGCGTGACTCGCACCGCGCCGGGCCGGGTGGACTCACCGCCAACGTCGATCAGGTCGGCGCCCTCGGAGTGCAGGGCGAGGCCGTGGCTGATCGCGGCATCCGTCGTGGCCCACTTGCCGCCGTCGCTGAACGAGTCGGGGGTGACGTTGAGCACCCCCATCACCTGCGTCGACGCGGTCACTGCCCGGCGCCGATCAGACCGGAGCCAGGCAGACCGGAACAGGTCAGACCAGAACCGATCAGGGCCATGATCTCCGCGCGGTGCACCGGGTCGGAAAGTTCGCCGCGGCTGGCCATGGTCACGGTCGAACTGTCGGCCTGGCGGGGACCGCGGGTGGTCACGCAACCGTGCACGGCGTCGAGCACGACGAGGATGCCGCGCGGGGCCAGGCCGGCCTGCAGCGCCTCGGCGATCTCCTCGGTCAGTCGCTCCTGCACCTGCGGGCGCGCGGCGAGGGTGTCGACCACGGCGGGCAGCCGGCCAAGGCCGACCACCCGGTCGCCCGGCAGGTAGGCCAGGTGGGCACGTCCGACGAACGGCAGCAGGTGGTGCTCGCACACGGAGCGGAAGGCGAGGTCGCGCACGAGCACGAGCTCACCGGTGGCCGGACCGACCGGGATCGTGTCGCGCAGGTGGTCGAGCGGGTCGACGCCGAGCCCGGCGAAGTACTCGCTGTAGGACTCGGCGACCCGCCGCGGGGTCGACTCGAGGCCGGGCCGGGAGACGTCCTCGCCGATCGCGGCGAGAAGTTCGAGGACCGCGGCCTCGATCCGGGCCCTGTCGACTGCCACCCGGCGCCTACGCGGTGGCGGGACGCGGGGTGCGGGCGGGCGCGCGCTTCGGCTTGATCGGGGCGGTGTCGCCGCTGGAGACCCCGCCGTCGACGACGCCCTCGTCGATCGGCGCCCTGGGCAGTGGCATCTCGATCGGCGGCAGGTCGGAGACCGGACGGGTGGTGCTGGAGAGCCACTGCGGCCGCGGCGGGAGCTTCTCCACATCCGCGAAGATCGGCGCGAGTTCGGCCTGGCTGAGCGTCTCGTGCTCGAGCAGCGCGGCGGCGAGCCGGTCGAGGATCGCCCGGTTGCGCCCGAGCACCTCGTAGGCCTCGTCGTGCGCTGCCTCGAGAAGCTCGCGCACCTCCTTGTCGACGCTCTCGGCCATCCGCTCCGAGTAGTCGCGCTGGTGGCCCATGTCACGGCCGAGGAAGACCTCGCCGGAGGACTGGCCCAGCTTGAGCGGGCCGACGGCCGCGCTCATGCCGAACTCGGTGACCATCTTGCGGGCCGTGGCGGTGGCCTTCTCGATGTCGTTGGAGGCCCCGGTGGTCGGGTCGTGGAAGATCATCTCTTCGGCGACGCGGCCGCCCATCGCATAGGCGAGCTGGTCGAGGAGTTCGTTGCGGGAGACGGAGTAGCGGTCTTCGAGCGGCATGACCATGGTGTAGCCGAGGGCCCGGCCGCGCGGGAGGATGGTGATCTTGGTCACCGGGTCGGTGTTGTTCATCGCCGTGGCGACGAGGGCGTGCCCGCCCTCGTGGTAGGCCGTGATCAGCTTTTCCTTGTCGCGCATGATGCGGGTGCGGCGCTGCGGGCCGGCCATCACCCGGTCGACGGCCTCGTCGAGGGCACGGTTGTCGATCAGTTGCGCGTTGGAGCGCGCCGTGAGCAGCGCGGCCTCGTTGAGGACGTTGGCCAGGTCGGCGCCGGTGAAGCCGGGGGTCTTGCGGGCGAGGACCTCGAGGTCGACACCCTTCGCCATCGGCTTGCCCTTGGCGTGCACCTCGAGGATGCGCTTGCGGCCGAGCATGTCGGGGGCGTCGACGCCGATCTGGCGGTCGAAGCGGCCGGGGCGCAGCAGGGCAGGGTCGAGGATGTCCGGACGGTTCGTCGCGGCGATCAGGATGACGTTGGCCTTGACGTCGAAGCCGTCCATCTCCACCAGGAGCTGGTTGAGGGTCTGCTCGCGTTCGTCGTGCCCGCCGCCCATGCCTGCGCCACGGTGGCGGCCGACGGCGTCGATCTCATCGATGAAGATGATCGCCGGGGCGTTCTCCTTCGCCTGCTGGAACAGGTCGCGCACGCGGCTCGCGCCGACGCCGACGAACATCTCGACGAAGTCGGAGCCGGAGATGGAGTAGAACGGTACGCCGGCCTCTCCGGCCACGGCGCGGGCGAGCAGGGTCTTGCCGGTACCGGGAGGGCCGTAGAGCAGCACACCCTTGGGGATGCGCGCGCCGACGGCCTGGAACTTCGCGGGTTCCTTGAGGAAGTCCTTGATCTCCTCGAGTTCCTCGATCGCCTCATCGGCTCCCGCGACATCCGCGAAGGTGACCTGCGGGCTCTCCTTGGAGACCAGCTTGGCCTTCGACTTGCCGAACTGCATGACCTTGTTGCCGCCGCCCTGCATGCCGGAGAGCATCAGCCAGAAGAAGACACCGATCAGGAGCAGCGGGAGCAGGATGCTCAGCAGCGAGAGGAACCAGCTCGACTGAGGCACCTCGTCTGTGAAGCCGTCCTTCAGGTTCGCGTTGGTGACCGCGTCGACGACCTCCGCGCCACGCGGGGCGACGTAGTAGAACTGCACCTGGTTGCCGAGTTCTTTGTCGGCCGTGGTGAGGGTGAGGTCGACCCGCTGGTCACCGTCGACGATCTTGGCCTCGGAGACCCTCCCGTCCTTCAGGAACTCGAGTCCCTGCTGGGTGGGGATCTCCCGGAACCCCGACATGGTGATGAGACTCGACCCTACCCACACGGCGACAATCGCCAGGATGATGTAGAGGAGCGGCCCGCGCAGTAGTTTCTTGACGTTCATGGTGGTCACAGGCTATCGTGCCGCCACTGGGTGGTCGCCGTGTGTTCGCCCTGAGCGCGATCGTTACGCGTAGATGTGCGGCGCGAGCACGCCGACCGAGCGGAGGTTGCGGTACTTCTCGTCGTAATCGAGGCCGTAGCCCACGACGAACTGGTTCGGGATGTCGAAGCCGAGGTACTTCACGTCGATCTCGACCCGGGCGGCATCCGGCTTGCGGAGCAGCGCGCAGATCTCCACGGATTCGGGTTCGCGTGACTTGAGGTTGGCGAGCAGCCAGGACAGGGTCAGGCCGGAGTCGATGATGTCTTCGACGATGAGCACATTGCGACCGTGCAAGTCGGTGTCGAGGTCCTTCAGGATTCGCACGACACCGCTGGACTGCGTGCCGGAGCCGTAGGAGCTCACCGCCATCCAGTCCATCGCGATCGGGTGCTTGAGTTCGCGGGCCAGGTCGGCCATCACCATCACGGCGCCCTTGAGCACGCCGACGAGCAACAGATCCTTGCCGGCGTAGTCCGCCTCGATCCGGCGGCACAGCTCGGCCAGCCTGCCGCGGATGGCATCTTCCTCGATCAGAATCTCGGTGAGGTCGCCGTCAATGTCGCGTGGTTCCATGGGAGCGAGAGGGTCCTTTGCTCGGTTCGGGTCCAGGCCCGGAGAAGATCAACCATCCGTCCTGCCGTACAACTCTAACGCCTGGCAGGTCGAGCGACTTCTGCCCGTGCCAGTCGGTGACCAGACGGGCGACGGCCAGAGTGTGCACCCGGCCCAGGGAGACCCCGAACTCGCGTTCGGCGAAGAAACGGATGCTCCGCTGCCGCAGCGCGGGCGGGCTCGCCGCGAGCACGGCCACGCTGACCCTCAGCGTCTCGTCGCCCGCCGGCTCGCCGAGCTCGTCGCTGATCCCGCGGGCGAGGGCGTCGAGGGCTGCGGAATCCTCCCGCAGCTGCTCGGCGGTGCGGGCGAGCGCCTCGGCGACGCCCGGGCCGAGCTCACTCTCGAGCAGCGGCAACACGGTCTCCCGCACCCGCACCCGGGTGAAACGCGGCTCCAGGTTGTGCGGATCCTGCCACGGCGCCAGGCCGGCATCCACGCAGAATTGGCGGGTCACACTGCGGCGCAGGCCGAGCAGCGGGCGCAGGTAGGGCCCGCTCGCGGGCGCCATGCCCTGCAGGCTGGTCGGTCCCGATCCCCTGGCGAGGCCGAGCAGCACCGTCTCCGCCTGATCGTCGAGGGTGTGGCCGAGGAGGATGTGGCTCGCGCCGGTCTCGGCCAGGGCCGTGCCGAAGGCGGTGTACCGGGCCGTGCGCGCGGCCGCCTCCGGACCATCGCCGCCCACACCATGGTCGACCGTCACCTGCAGCACGAGCACCGGGGCAAGCCCGAGGTCGCCGGCCTGCCTTGCCGCCGTGGCCGCGACACCCGCCGACCCGGCCTGCAGGGCGTGGTCGACGATGACGGCTCCGGCCCGGACACCGGCCCGGCCCGCCTCGAACGCGCAGCCGGCGGCGAGGGCGAGGGAGTCGGCTCCCCCGCTCAGCCCGACCAGCACGAGCCCGCGGGCCGGGAGGGCGTCGCGCACCATCCGGCGCACATCATTGATGGCCGGGGTTAGTCTCGGGCGGGATGGTGACTGCATCCAGTAACGTTAGCCGCAGACTTTGATCAAGGGAGAAACCAGGCCATGGCCGAATACGACGCAGTGATTGAAATCCCTCGCGGGAGCCGCAACAAGTACGAGGTCGACCACGAGACCGGGCGGGTGTACCTCGACCGGGTGCTCTACACGAGCTTCGTCTACCCGACCGACTACGGCTTCTTCGAGAACACGCTCGGCCTCGACGGCGACCCCGTCGACGTACTCGTGCTGCTCGACTTCCCGCTCTTCCCGGGCGTGGGCGTGTCCGTTCGCCCGGTCGGCGTCTTCAACATGACCGATGACGCCGGCTCCGACGCGAAGGTCATCGCCGTTCCGGCCGGCGACCCGCGCTGGGACTACATCCAGGACGTCACCGACATCCCCGAGTACACCCGCAAGGAGATCGAGCACTTCTTCGAGCACTACAAGGACCTCGAGCCGAACAAGTGGGTCAAGACCGAGGGCTGGGGCGACGCGGCCGAGGCCGACCAGATCGTTGTCGACGGTATCGCGAAGCTGGCCGCCGAAGGCCACTAGCCTTCCGTCCAACTGGGCCGGCGTCTTCGCCGAACGCCCCGGTGCTCGAGCGCCCCGGTGGTCGAGCTTGTCGAGACCCCGCCACCCGCTACCGGGTCCCGACAGGCTCGTCCACCGGTCGCCCCGGTCACCCGGTGGGGCGGCCCACGTAGGGGGCGACGTCGCCGGGCGACCAGATGCTGCGGATGCGCACGGGCTTGCCGTAGTCGGCGGCCTCAATGATTTGTCCACCGCCGGCATAGATCGCGTTGTGGTAAAAGTCCCCGCCGCCGCTGGTCCAGAAGACCAGATCGCCGCGCTGCACCTCCGAGAACGGGACAAGCCGTCCCTGACTGGCCATCGTGCGGTACTGGTTGGTCGCCGAATGGGATCCGATGTACACGCCGGCCGCGGCGTAGGCCGCCTTGGTCAGCCCGGAGCAGTCCCAGACGTCGGGGCCGTAGCCGCCGAGGCCGTAGCGGTCGCCGAGCTGGGCGCTGGCGAAGGCAATGGCCACGTCCACGGCGTTGCGATTGGGGGCAGGGGCCGGCGCAGGGGCCGGCGCAGGGGCCGGTGCCGGTGCCGGGGCAGGGGCCGGAGCCGGGGCAGGGGCATTGCCGCCGGATGCCGGCGCGTTGCCTCGG
>NZ_SOHH01000038.1 GCF_004403515.1 Cryobacterium fucosi
GGCACCGCCGCGCGAGCGCTCAGCCGGGCCGCGCTGGCCGGCCTCGCCGTCGCGACGCTCCTCCCTGCCCTCGGCGGGTGCTCCTCTCCGCCCGCTCCGGTGGTCACCGCCACCGTGCTCGTCACGCCGACGCCGACGCCGACACCCACGCCGACGCCGACCCCCACGGTCCCCGAGGTGATCATCCCCAACCCGCCGGCGCCGGCCACGACCCCGAACGCGGAGGCCGGGCCGGCCGTGCCGCTCCCGGAGGGACCGGCAATCGACTTGGGTGCCACCGCGGGCGCCCGGGGCGCCCCGGCCCAGGATGCCGCCGGTGACCTGAGCACCTACACGGTCGTCGAGGACGACGACTTCTTCGCCATCGCCCAGCGCTTCGACCTGCCCGTGCAGCAGCTGCTGCGGATGAACCCGTCGGTCTCGGGCCTCGGCGAGGACATCTACATCCGGGACATCATCAACCTCGACTGGACCGCCAAGCGCTGACACCCGCACACCCGGTCTCGACAAGCTCGACCACCGGTGATTGAGCCCGTCCGGCGACTGAGCCCGCCGAAAACCTGGTCTCGACAAGCTCGACCACCGATGATTGAGTCCGTCCGGTGATTGAGCCCGTCGAAAACCTGGCCTCGACAGGCTCGACCACCGGCGATTGAGCCCGTCGAAAACCTGCCCTCAGTGCGTGAGCAGGTTGATCCGCTCGATGATGCTGATCACCTTGAGCGATTCCTCGGGGTCGACCGGCACCGGCGCACCCCGGAGCAGGGCATCCGCCAACCCGGTGTAGAACGAGACGTAGCTGCCCCGCTCGGCAGGCACCGGGGTGAGGTCACCGTCGAGTCCCAGCACGCCCCAGGTCGACTCGTCGTCGACGCCGAAGCCGGGGTCGGTCGGCCGCGCGCCGGCCTTGAGCGCCTCCTCCTGGCCGTCCAGGCCCCACTTCGTGTACCCGGATTCCGAGCCGAGCACGTGGAACCGCGGGCCGACCTGCGCCGCGATCCCGTTCATCCAGAGGTGCGAGCGCACCCCGGAGCCGTGGTGCAGTGACACGAAGGTGTCGTCGTCCGCGGTTCCGCCCGGGCGCCGGGTGAGGGTTTCAGCGTAGATGTCGTCGACTGGGCCGAACAGCACCAGGGCCTGGTCGATCAGATGCGCTCCGAGGTCGAAGAGCACGCCGCCTCCCTCCCGGATCGTCGCGGCGGCCTTCCAGGATTTCGACTGCTCGGGCTTCCACCATTCGAACCGCGACTCGAACCGGCGCACCGTGCCGAGCCTCCCGGCGTCCAGCAGGGACTTCAGGGTGAGGAAGTCGCCGTCCCAGCGCCGGTTCTGGAAAACGGTCAGCGGGAGGCCCAGCCGGTTGGCCTTCTCGATCAGTGCGCGGCCGTCCCTGCTCGTCACCGCGAAGGGCTTGTCGACGACGACGGCCAGTCCGGCGTCGAGTGCCGCGTGCGCGAGCGGCACGTGGGTGGCCGACGGCGAACCGATCACGACCAGGTCGAGGTTCGCGGCCTCCGCGAAGAGATCGTCCGGGCCGTCCACCAGGCGGGCCTGCGGGTGGCGTTCGCCGGCCAGCTCGCGCCGGGCCGGGTCTTTTGTCACGATCAGGTCGAGGGAGAACTCGGGGTTCGCATCGATGAACGGGCTGTGGAAGAGCCGGCCGGAGGTGCCGAAACCGATCAGTCCGGTGCGGATCGGGGCGTCGGAGACATGGGTCGATGACATGCATCCACCGTACTCCGGTGCTGGCGGATGCCGGCCGGCCCGCCCGGTCGATCGCCCCGCCGACGGTCGACCCGCGGCCGGTTCGGCTACAGCCGGTTGACCTCGGTGACCCGCAGCACGGCGGCGCCGAGTTCGTCGGAGGCGGCCAGGTCGACCGTCGCGCTGATGCCCCAGTCGTGGTCGCCGGCCGGGTCGTCGAAGATCTGCCTGGCGGTCCAGACGGTGGCGCCCTCGTCGAGGATCAGCAGGCCGGCCCCGCGGGCATTCGGTCCGGCGAGCAGCTCCTCGTGCTCGGCGAAGTAGCCGTCCATGGCGTCGGCCCAGGCATCCGCGGTGAAGCCGTGTTCGCGGTCGAGTTCGCCGAGCTCGTCGTAGTGCTCGAGCGCCGCCAACTGCACCCGGCGGAAGAGTTCGTTGCGCACGAGGATGCGGAAGGCCCGGGTGTTCGTCGTCAGGCGGCGCGGAGCGGGCGGCAGCACGGAATGGGCTCCGGCCTCGTGCGCGGCGAGGTCGGGGTGGATGAGCTCCTCCCACTCGTCGAGCAGGCTGGAGTCCACCTGGCGCACGAGTTCGCCCAGCCACTCGATCAGGTCGAGCAGGTCCTCGGTCTTCGCCTCGTCCGGGATGGTCTGCCTGGCCGCCCGGTAGGCGTCCGACAGGTAGCGCAGCACGACGCCCTCACTGCGGGCGAGCTTGTAGAAGGCGATGAACTCGCCGAACGACATGGCCCGCTCGTACATGTCACGCACGACCGTCTTCGGGCGCAGCTCGAAGTCCGCGATCCACGGCTGCGATTCCCTGTACGTCTCGAACGTGTAGGTGAGCAGTTCCTCGAGCGGCTTGGGCCAGGTGATCTCCTCGAGCAACGCCATCCGCTCGTCGTATTCGATGCCCTCCCGCTTCATCGCGTTCACGGCCTCGCCGCGGGCGGCGAACTGCTGGCCCATCAGCACCGGGCGCGGGTCGTCGAGGGTGGCCTCGACGACCGAGATCATGTCCAGGGCGTAGTTGCCGGTGCCCGTTCCGGCCGCCGGGTCAGGGTCGAGCAGGTCGAACGCGGCGAGCGCGAACGGCGACAGGGGCTGGTTGAGGGCGAAGTTCGGCTGCAGGTCGACGGTCAGGCGAATGCGGGGCCGGTGGTCGGGCGTGTCGGGACCCTGTTCCACGATCCCCGCCGCGCGCAGCGTCTTGTAGATCCCCAGCGCCCGCCGGGCGTGCGCGAGCTGGCGCTTCCACGGCTCGTGGTTGTCGAAGACCAGCGAGTGGACGTGGGCGTACGCGTCGCCGCCGCGCCCGATCACGTTGATCAGCATCGCCGCGGTCATCTGCATGCTCGACTGCATGGTTTCCGGCTCGGCCGCGACGAGGCGCTGGAACGACGGCTCGCCCCAGGACACGAATCCCTCCGGCGCCTTCTTGCGGATGATCTTGCGCTTCTTCTTCGGGTCGTCGCCGGCCTTCAGGATCGCCTTGAGGTTGTCGGTCTCGTGGTCGGGCGCCTGCACCGCGACCGTCCCGGCGGTGTCGAAGCCGGCCCGGCCGGCCCGGCCGGCGATCTGGTGGAATTCGCGGGCGTTGAGCTGGCGCATCTTCACGCCGTCGTACTTGGTGAGCGCCGTGAACAGCACGGTGCGGATCGGCACGTTGATGCCCACGCCGAGCGTGTCGGTGCCGCAGATGACCCGGAGGAGGCCTTGCTGGGCGAGCTGCTCGACCAGCCGGCGGTACTTGGGCAGCATCCCGGCGTGGTGCACGCCGATGCCCATCCGGATCAGCCGGGACAGAGTCTTGCCGAAGCTGGTGGTGAAGCGGAACTCGCCGATCAGCTCGGCGATCGCCTCCTTCTGCTCCTTGCTGGCCACCTTCACGCTGCTCAGCGCCTGCGCGCGTTCCAGGGCGGCGGCCTGTGCGAAGTGCACGATGTAGACCGGCGCCTGCCCGGTCTTCAGCAGGTCCTCCACGGTCTCGTGCACCGGCGTGGTCTCGTAGAAGTAGTGCAGCGGCACGGGCCGTTCCACGCCGGTGACGACCGCGGTGGGCCGGCCGGTGCGCCGGGTCAGGTCGTCGGCAATGAAGGTGACGTCGCCCAGGGTCGCCGACATCAGGATGAACTGCACCCGCGGCAGCAGGAGCAGGGGCACCTGCCAGGCCCAGCCGCGGTCGGGGTCGCCGTAGAAGTGGAATTCGTCCATCACGACCTGGTCGACCTGCGTGTCCTCGCCGCTGCGCAGGGCCAGGTTGGCGAGGATCTCCGCCGTGCAGCAGATGATCGGGGCGTCGGAGTTCACAGAGGAATCGCCGGTCATCATGCCCACGTTCTCGGCGCCGAAGATGTCGACGAGCGCGAAGAACTTCTCGCTGACGAGCGCCTTGATCGGGGCGGTGTAGAAGGTGCGCCGGCCGGCGGACAGGGCGGCGAAGTGCGCGCCGACCGCCACCAGGGACTTGCCCGTGCCGGTGGGCGTGGACAGAATGAGATTCGCCCCGGACACGATCTCGATCACGGCCTCTTCCTGGGCGGGGTAGAGCGCCAGGCCCTGCTCCCCGGCCCAGAGTTCGAACGCCTCGAACAGGATGTCCGGGTCGGTGACGTGCGGGAGCGCGGTGAGAGTAGCCATGATGCTTCGATCCTGCCCTATTCCACTGGGCGTCCGCTCCGGCCGCTGCCGGGTCGGCTCTCAGCCGCGGCTGTAGAGCCAGGCGAGCAGGTACGCGCGGCTGTTGCCGTCGTCGATGCGGTCGGCCGGCAGCGCCGCGACGGCGGCCAGCGCGGCGGCGGCCTCCTCCGCCCCGGCGAGCGCCGAGTACATCAGCAGGTAGTCGCCGAAGAGAACGTCGAACCCGTTCGGAGCCGCGTCGGCGAGGTTGGCGCGCACCCGGTCCGGGTCGCCGCCGAGGTAGCCGGCGACCGGGCTCATCGGCAGCACGAGGATGCCGAGCATGGCGCTCGGCTCAGGGCTGAACCAGGTCGCGTAGTCGCGCTTGCCGCCCCAGACCAGCGAGGTGACCGGGTGCCCGAACCCGGCGTAGACGGGATCGTCCCGCGGGAAATCGGTCCAGTAGGCGCGGGCGGATGCCGCCTCGGCCGACAGCAGCCAGGTCGCCTCGGTGCGCAGCCCGGCCTGTCCGCTCGCCGCGGCCCAGAGGGCGAGGCCGTTCCAGGCCGTCACCGCCTCCGAACTGGACTCCTGGTTGTTGCCGTCGCCGAACGGGGCGGTGCCGCTGGCCCAGGAGTGGCCGGCGTAGGCGTCGAACACCCGGCGTTCGGGGAACCAGTCGCTCGGCCCGCTCGTGGCGAGGTCGGCGGCGAGCAGGTTGAGCACGGGCGCCCACCGGGCGGCGAGCTGCGGGTCGTCCGCGGCGGCGACCCCGGCCGCGTAGAGGAAGTAGCCGTAGTGGAAGTGGTGGTCGTTGAACGAGTCGGACCCGAACGACGCGGCCAGGCCGACCAGGCCACGTGCGGCCGGGTCGTACACGAAGCAGCGGGTGCTTCGGACCGAGCATCCGGTCGGCTCCAGCCACCGGCTGAGCTCGTCGACCAGGCGCTTCCGGATCGTCTCCGCCGCCTGGTCGGCGCCGACCTGGTCGGCGACGCGGAGCAGGTTCGCCGCCCGGTACAGCGCCTTGCCGCCGAAGTAGGTGTCCTCGGGGAACGCGCCGGTGCCGTCGACATCCGCCCCGACCTGCGCGGCCAGCCGTTCCGTCGCGGCGGCGGCCAGCCCGGACAGGTCGAGCGAGCCGGCCGCGTCCCGCCGGGGCACCGACCAGGTCAGGGCCGTCCCGGCGCACAGCACCAGCTCGCCGTAGACGCTCGGGTAGCTGCCGAGCGAGCACTCGCTGCCGGCCTCGCGATCCGACTGGTGCGGCATCGCCGCGACGAGGGTCTGGCCGCCGTCCACGGTACGGTATCGCAGGCTGGTCGTCGCCCGGTCGGCGGTCACCGAGTAGTCCAGGCTCGTTCCCACGAGCGGATGCCGGGCCGCCTCGGCGAATCGGTCCGGCGACCCTCCCCGGGCGATCGCGTACCAGGTGGCGGTCTGCCCGGCCCGAAGCGAGAGCGTCGTTCCGCTCTCGTCCAGGGTGCCCGCGCCGGCCAGGCCGTACCGGGTGCCGGCGACCTCGGCCGTCCAGGGTCCGCCGCTCGCGCCGACGTCGTCCGTTGCGATCATCGCGGCGCCCAGGCGCACGTCGACATCCCGGGTGGCGGTGAAACTCACGAACGGGGATCCCTCGGCGATCACGGTGCGGCCGATCTCGCCGTCGTCACCCCGCTGCGAGATGGTGACCGAGGCAGCGTCATAGCCGGTGACGACCTGCCGGCGGGCGCCGACATCCGCCGTGACCGCCGCGGTGAAGCCGCCCATGATCGCCTTCGGCGTGGTCGTCACCGTGGGCACCCCGAACGCGAACCCGCCCCCGGTCAGCTGGAACGACAGCGGCAACGGGAAGACCGGCATCGACACCTCCCCGAAGACCAGGCCGGAGAACCACCGGTTCGTCGGCGGGATCAGGCCCTCCGCCAGCCGCGCCGCCGGCAGGGCCGCGACGGTGCGTTCCGGCATCCCCGCGACCAGCGGGGCGATCGTGTCACCCGCGAAAATGTCGCCTCCCCCACTGGCGGAGGCGTCCCCGGTCGCCGCCTGCCTCGCGCCGGCCGCCGAACACCCGGAGAGGACCAGCAGCACGAGCGCGAGGCCCGCGGCGAGCCGCCCGACGGCACCCGGCCGATGCGCCGCCACTACAGCCCGATCTTCCGGAGGAAGTCGCTCACGCCGTCGCCCAGACCGGCGAGCACGCCGTCGTCGCGGAGCATGATCGTGGCGGTGACCGGGGTGCCCCGGGCGACCAGACCGTTGTTGTCGCCGTCGACCAGCTGGTCGCTGGCCACCCGCACGGTCGTCTCGGCCCTGCCGTCGGCGGTCTGCACCTCGATCGACTCGATCCGCCCGCTGACCTGCCGCTGGTTGGGCAACAGGATGTCGACGGTGGCACCGTCTTCGACCCTGGCATAGTCCCGCGGGGGCAGCGCATAGTCGGCCGAGACGAACAGCGACCCGGCCCGGTCGATCGTAGCGAGCACCTGGCCGGCCTGCACGAACGACCCGCGCTCGGTGGTGAGGTCCGAGATTGTGCCGTCGACCGAGGCCTTGAGCGTGATGATGCCGTCGTCGGCCACGCTGTACGCGACCGTGTCCGGCTTGATCAGTCCCTCGGCGAGGTCGGCCTGGAGTGAGGAGCTCTGCAGGGAGAAGAGGTCCTGGCCGGCGTGGACCCGGTTTCCGGCGTCGACGAACCGGTCGACCACCGTTCCGCCGTAGTCGATCCCGACGGGGTAGCGTTCGGCCTGGATCGATGCCGAGGTGCTCGCCACCTGGGCCTGCCGCTGGTTGAACACGATCGTGAGACCGGCCACCAGGACGAGCACGGCCGCAAGCCCGGCCAGGAGCCTGAACCGGTTGCGCCAGGTCATGAGGCGACCGCGATTCCGCGGCCCGGACGGTCGTGTCCCGGCACCCGCACGCCCCGTGCCTCGGCCCGGGCGAGGCGCCCGGCCGAACGCCGGGCGAGCCGCTGCCCGCTCGCCTCCCGCAGCGCCACCACGACGAAGACGCCGAGGATGACCGTGTTGGTGACATTCCAGGCGGTCGCGAGGGTGGGCGCGCCGTTGCCCAGGTCGCGCCAGACCGCGACCATCGAGGTCAGGGAGAGGAAGACGAAGAACAGCACCTGCGGGACCATGAAGTTGAACGGCGAGCTCGCCGCCGTGCGATTCCCGGTGGCGTGCCAGTGCTGTTCCTTGCCCACGATCACATTGCCCAGCGCGGCCAGGTAGATCGGGAAGGAGATGGTCGCCAGCATCAGCGTCTCCCAGCGGAACGAGCCCATCGTGTAGAAGGCGAGCACGATCTGCAGCAGGTAGAACCCGGCGTAGTAGACCAGCCAGGTGACGACCGTGGTGGAGAGGTTCATCGGGCGCAGGTCGAAGTAGATCTCCAGCGGCGGCACCAGGAGCAGCAGGAGCGGGCAGATCCCGGTCAGGTAGAAGGATGCCGTGACCAGGTATTGCAGCCGCTGGTCCAGGGTCAGTCGCCGGCGGGGGCTCAGCGGGTTGTGCCGGAGGAGAATCTCGAAGCCGCCGGTCGCCCAGCGGAGCTGCTGTTTGGTGTACGCCTCGACCGTCTCCGGTGCCTGCCCGATCGCGAGGGAGAGCGGGATGTAGATCGTGCGCCAGCCGCGCTCGTGCAGCATGAGCGACGTCCAGACGTCCTCGGACTTCGAGTCGGTGTAGATGCCGCCGACCTCGTCCACGGCGCTGCGGCGGAAGATCACGTTCGTGCCGACACAGAACGCGGCGTTGAAGCGATTGCGCCCGGGCTGGATGAACCGGTAGAAGACGGCCTGCATGTAGCCCGCACCACGGGCGATCACGGTGTGCAGGTTTCCATAGGTCTGCGGGGTCTGCACGAACGCGACGTTCGCGTCGGCGAAAAACGGCACGGTCTCGACCAGGAATGCGGGGTCCGGCACGAAGTCGGCGTCGAAGATGACGAAGAAGTCGCTCCGGGTCAGGCTCAGGGCATGGTTGACGTTGCCGGCCTTGGCACCGCCGTTGCCGAGGCGGCGCAGGTAGCGCGCGCCGAGTTCGACGGCCACGCTCCGCACGGCATCCGAATCACCGTCGTCGAGCACCCAGGTGGTGTGCTCGCCCCGAATATTGCGGGCGGCGGCGACGGTGCGGCGGATGACGTCCGGGTCTTCCCCGTACGTGGTGATGAACACGTCCACGGACACCCGGGAGTTGGCCAGGTGCAGCGGCCAGTGCTCCGGTGACGAGCTCCACCCGTCCCTGGCGATCTCGCGCGAGTGGAACAGGGCCGTTTTGGCCTGGTGGAACGCGAAGTCGCGAGGGTCCTGGGAGCCGGAGAGGATCGTCCACATCGACAGCAATGCCTGGCCGATCAGGATCGACTCCGCGAGGATGACCATCGAGTACGGCAACCAGTCGCCGCGGCTGGCCGGGTTCAGGAGGAAGTTCGCGTAGGCCAGGATTCCGAGCGTCGCGACCAGCACGAGCATCACCAGCGACGGCGATTGCGCCTTCGTGGCCTCGGCGGGGCGGGGCGCCGGCTCCGGCTCGATCTCCAGCGGCGGAACGAGGATTTGGGGTCGCACATGAAGGGTAGTCATCCGGGTTCTCTTTCGGGGTGAAGAGGATGCGGGGTGTCAGGTCGAAGGCGGGCAGGGCAGCCCGGTGAACGGCCGAAGGACCCAACGACGCTGCAGCGGGTGGTCTGCGTTCCGCACGGGTCTTCGCGGCGGCGTCATTGGCGTTCGGTGCCGGCACGACCCCAGAGGGGGTACCGGTGATTTCACCCTACGAGCCGCAGGCCGGACGGAGGTGTCGGGCAGGTTTCCGGTTCGTGAATTGCTGACGGTCGTGGGCGTCCTGCGCCTGCCGAAAGGCGCAGCGAATCGTAAGGACTTCCCCGGCGCGGCGCGGCGTCGCCGAATCTATGCTGAACGAATGGCAAGCCCCGACGCCCTTCCCCGATCCCGCACCGCCTCGAGCGCGTCCCGGCTGTCGCGCCCCGCCGCGGCCGGTGTCGCCGCGGCGCTGGCCGGACTGGGCGCGGCCGAGCTTGCCGCCGCGATCCTCGCCCCCGCGGGCAGCCCGATCCTGGCCGTCGGCGCCCTCGTGATCGATCTCGTCCCTGCCTGGGTCAAGGAGCTGGTCATCGGCCTGTTCGGCACGGGCGACAAGGCCGTGCTGATCGTCTGCGTCGCCCTGGGGACGCTCGTGCTGGCCGCCATCGCCGGCGTGCTGGAGTTCCTGCGAGCGCCGTTCGGGCGCGCGCTCGTCGTGGCGGCGGGTGCCCTGGCCGTGCTCGCGGTGCTGACCCGGGCCGGCACCGCACCCTTCGACGCGCTGCCCTCGGTCAGTGCGATGGTGGTCTCTGCGGTGCTGCTCACGGTGCTGATCACCCGCCTGCCGCGCACCGTGCCGGTCTCGGACGGCGCCGGCGTCGACCGCAGACGGTTCCTGGCCTGGACCGGCGCGAGCGCCGGCCTCGGCGTCCTGGCCGTGATCGGCGGCCAGCTGGTGTCGGCGGGCACCCGGGCCACGGATGCCGCCCGCGCCCGGTTCACCCTGCCCGCCCCGGCCACCGCGTCGGCCCCGATCCCGGCCGGAGCCGACCTCGCCGTCGACGGCCTCTCCCCCGTGATCACGCCGAACCTCGGCTTCTACCGGATCGACACGGCGCTGCAGGTGCCCCGGATCGATCCGGCCGCCTGGACTCTGAAGATCACCGGCATGGTCGAGAACGAGGTCGAGTTGACCTTCGCGGAGCTCCTCGCCCTGCCGCTGGAAGAGAGCACGACCACGCTCACCTGCGTGTCCAACCCCGTCGGCGGCGACCTGATCGGCAACGCCACCTGGCTGGGCTACCCGATCCGGCTGCTGCTCGCCCGGGCGAGGCCGCTCCCCGGCGCCGACATGGTGCTCTCCCGCAGCGAGGACGGCTGGACCGCGAGCACCCCGCTGGAGGTGCTCACCGACGACCGGAACGCGATCCTCGCCGTCGGCATGAACGGCGTCCCGCTCCCCCTCGAGCATGGCTACCCGGTGCGGATGGTCGTGCCGGGGCTCTACGGCTACGTCTCGGCCACCAAATGGCTGGTCGAGCTGGACGTGACCCGGTTCGACCGGGAGACCGCATACTGGACCAGCCGCGGCTGGACCGAACGCGGCCCCGTGAAACTGTCTTCCCGGATCGACGTGCCGCGGGCCGGCTCCCGGGTGACGGCCGGGCCGGTCACGGTCGCCGGCGTCGCCTGGTCGCAGCATGTGGGCATCCGTTCGGTGCAGGTGCAGGTCGACGACGGCCCCTGGGACGACGCGACCCTGGCCGACGCGATCTCGGCCGACACGTGGCGCCAGTGGAGCTGGCAGTGGACGGCCCCCGCCGGCCGGCACACCCTCCGGGTGCGGGCGACGGACGCCGCCGGGCTCGTGCAGACCTCGGTCGTGCGCGATGTGGTCCCCGACGGGGCCACCGGGCTGCACCGGGTGCCGGTGACCGTCGGCTGAGTTTTCCACCGGCCTCCGCCAGCCCCGCGACAGGCAGGCCCGCCGGGCGTATCCTCAACAGCACAATCCTCGCGGCGCGGCGTTCCGGCCCCGCAGCGAGCCGCTCGAAAGGACAGCCATGCGCACCCAGACAACGCTCTCCCCCGCCGACCTGCGGCACTTCGAGAACCTGCTGCTGGAGGAACGCCGCGACCTCGACATCGCCCTCGGCCGGATCACCCACACGCTCGACGACGTGATCGAGGCCAGGAACAACGGCACCGCCGACGACGAGCACGATCCGGAGGGTCCGACGCTCACGATGGAGTGGTCGAGGATCTCGGGTGTACACAGCGAATTCGAGGCGAAGGCGGCCACGATCGACCGGGCGCTCGCCCGGATCAGCGACGGCAGCTACGGGCTGTGCGTGCGCCGCGGCGAACCGATCGGGCTGGCACGGCTCGAGGCCAGGCCCGCCGCCGAGCTGTGCATCGACTGCGCCCGCGACGCGGAGGCGCGCCTGCGGGCCTGACCGGCCAGCCCGCCTGACCGGCGAACCGGTTCGCCCTACACCTCGTCGGCGACCGGCGCCGCGAACTGGGCGTTGTGAAGCGCGTGGTAGGCGCCATTCGCCGCGAGCAGCTCCTCGTGCGTGCCCAGCTCCACGATCCGGCCGGCCTCCATCACGAGGATGAGGTCGGCGTCGCGGATCGTGGAAAGACGGTGCGCGATCACGAAGCTGGTGCGGTCGGCGCGCAGTGCGCTCATGGCCTTCTGCACGAGCACCTCGGTGCGGGTGTCGACGGAACTGGTCGCCTCGTCCAGGATGAGCACACTGGGCCTGGCCAGGAAGGCGCGAGCGATGGTGAGCAGCTGCTTCTCGCCGGCGCTGACGTTTCCGCCCTCGTCGTCGAGCACCGTGTCGTAGCCGTCCGGCAGCGAGTGCACGAACCGGTCGACGTAGGTCGCCCGCGCGGCGGCCTGGATGTCCTCCTCCGAGGCATCCGGACGCCCGTAGGCGATGTTCTCCCGGATGGTGCCGCCGAACAGCCAGGTGTCCTGCAGCACCATGCCCATCCGGCCGCGCAGGTCGTCGCGGGTCATCCTGGCCACGTCGACGCCGTCGAGGGTGATCCGGCCGGAGTCCAGCTCGTAGAAGCGCATCATCAGGTTGACCAGGGTGGTCTTGCCCGCGCCGGTCGGCCCGACGATCGCGACCGTCTGGCCTGGCTCCGCGATCAGGCTGATCTGCTCGATCAGCGGCTGGTCGGCGGCGTAGCGGAACGAGACGTCCTCGAAGGCGAGGCGGCCGTGCACGGTGGGCGGGGTCTCGGCCGGTTCCGGGTCGGGGCTCTGCTCCTCGGCGTCGAGCAGGTCGAAGACGCGCTCGGCGGATGCGACGCCGGACTGGAGCAGGTTGGCCATCGAGCCGAGCTGGGCCAGCGGCTGGGTGAACTGCCGGGAGTACTGGATGAACGCCTGCACATCGCCGAGCTGCATCGCGCCGGACGCCACCTGCAGCCCGCCGACCACGGCGATGCCGACGTAGACAAGGTTGCCGATGAACGTCATCGCCGGCATGATCATGCCGCTGATGAACTGGGCGCCGAAGCTGGCCTGGTAGAGCTCCTCGTTCTTGGCCGCGAAACGCTGCTCGACCTCCCTCTGGCGCCCGAAGACCTTGACCAGGGCGTGGCCGGTGAACGTCTCCTCGATCTGGCCGTTCAACTCGCCCGTGTTCTTCCACTGGCCCACGAAGAGCTTCTGCGAGCGCTTGGCGATCAGCATCGTGGTCACCAGGGTGAGCGGCACCGTGACCAGGGCGATCACGGCGAGCAGCGGCGAGAGAAGGAACATCATCACGATGACGCCGATCACGGTCAACAGCGAGGTGACGATCTGGCTGAGCGACTGCTGCAGGCTCTGCGACACGTTGTCGACGTCGTTGGTGACCCGGCTGAGCAGCTCGCCCCGCTGCACGGTGTCGAAGTAGCGCAGCGGCAGGCGGTTGATCTTCGCCTCGATCTCGTCGCGCAGGCGGAACACTGTGCGCTGCACGACCCCGTTGAGCACGAAGGCCTGGATCCAGCTGAATGCGGAGGACAGCACGTAGAGGATCATCGCCCAGAGCAGCACGGTGGACAGCGCGGCGAAGTCGATGCCGAGCCCCGGCGTGAGGGTCATCCCGCTGAGCATGTCCGCCCGGGTGGTATCCCCGCTCGCCCGCAGCCCGGCGATGACCTCGGTCTGGCTGGCTCCGGCCGGAAGCGCCTTCGAGACGATGCCGGAGAAGATGAGGTTCGTGCCCTGGCCGAGCAGGCGCGGGCCGATCACCGAGAAGGTGACACTGACCACGGCGAGGACCAGCACGAGCAGGAGCCAGAGCCGTTCGGGCCTGAGCGTGCCGATCAGCCTCCTGGCTGACGGGCCGAAGTTCATGGCCTTCTCGGCGGGGGCGCTCATTCCGCCGAACGGGCCGTGCCCGCCACCGGGTCCCCGCGCCGGCGGCCGGTCCGCCGCGGGCCGCTCCCTGATTGCCCCGCTCATGCCGCTTCCTCCGCCGTCAGCTGTGACGACACGATTTCCTGGTAGGTCTCACTGCTCTCGAGCAGCTCGTGGTGGGTGCCCGCGCCGACGATGCGGCCGTCTTCGAGGACGAGGATCTGGTCGGCGTCGACGATGGTCGACACCCGCTGAGCCACGATGATCATCGTCGCCCCGTCGGTGCCGGTCTTGAGGGCGGCCCGCAGCCGGGCATCCGTGGCTAGGTCGAGCGAAGAGAACGAGTCGTCGAAGATGTAGATCTCGGGGCGCTTCACCAGGGCGCGCGCGATCGCGAGCCGCTGTCGCTGGCCGCCCGACACGTTGGTGCCGCCCTGGGCGATCGGGGAGTCGAGTCCCTCGGGCATCTCCGAGACGAAGTCCCTGGCCTGGGCGATGGTGAGCGCCCGCCAGAGTTCCTCCTCCGTGGCATCCGGCTTGCCGTACTGCAGATTGCTGCGCACGGTGCCGGAGAACAGGTAGGGCTTCTGCGGCACGAGGCCGATCTGCCCCCAGAGCAGGTCGGGGTTCAGCTCGCGCACGTCGACCCCGTCGACGAGCACCCCGCCGCTCGTTGCGTCGAAGAGCCGGGGCAACAGGTTGACCAGGGTGGTCTTGCCGGAGCCGGTGCTGCCGATGATCGCGGTGGTCTGGCCGGAGCGGGCCAGGAAGCTCACATTGCTGAGCACCGGCTGCTCGGCGCCCGGGTAGGCGAAGCCCACGTCGAGCAATTCGAGCTCACCGTGGCCGACGGTCGTGTTCACCGGGTTGGCCGGCGGCACCACGCTCGAGGCTGTGCCGAGCACCTCGCCGATCCGGTCGGCCGAGACGGTCGCGCGCGGGATCATCACGGCCATGAAGGTGGCCATCATCACGGCCATCAGGATCTGCATGAGGTAGGAGAGGAAGGCGATCAGGGTGCCGACCTGCATCGAGCCGTCCTGGATCCGGAACGCCCCGAACCAGATCACGGCCACGCTGGAGACGTTGAGCACGAGCATCACGATCGGGAACATCAGGGCCATCAGCCGGCCGGCGCGCAGCGCGTAGTCGGTGACGTCCTCGTTGGCCGCGGCGAAGCGGGTCTGCTCACGGTCCTCGCGCACGAACGCGCGGATGACCCGGATGCCGGTGAGCTGTTCGCGCAGCACCCGATTGATCGTGTCGATCTTCTCCTGCATCACCCGGAACAGCGGCACCATCCGCACGATGATCAGGCCGACGGCGACGAGCAGCACCGGCACGCTCACCGCGATCAGCCAGGACAGTTCCAGGTCCTGGCGAATGGCCATGATCACGCCGCCGATGGAGAGGATCGGCGCGGAGACCATCAGGGTGGAGGTCATCAGCACGAGCATCTGCACCTGCTGCACGTCGTTGGTGGAGCGGGTGATCAGTGATGGGGCGCCGAAGCGGGTGACCTCCTGCTCGGAGAACACGCCGACCCGCGAGAAGACCGCGCCGCGCAGGTCACGCCCGAACGCCATGGCCGCCTTCGCGCCGAAGTAGACCGCGATGACCGAGCAGACGATCTGCGCGAAGGTGATCAGCAGCATCATCCCGCCGACGCGGAGGATGTAGCCGGTGTCGCCCCTGGCGACGCCCTCGTCGATGATGTCCGCGTTGAGGGTGGGCAGGTAGAGCGACGCGATCGACTGCGCCAGCTGGAAGACGACGACCGCCGCCAGAAGGCGCCGGTAGGGCCGCAGGTAGTGCACGAGCAGTTTCCACAACAACGGGTTCTCCTAGGTGACGGGGTGCGGGGTCGAGGTGACGGGTTGCGGGGCGGGCGGGGCCATGATGCCGTGCAGGATCAGGGCTGTGATTTCTGCGTCGTCGAAGTCGGGGCCGTTGCGGATCTGGGGCACGGATGCCGCGAGCGTCACCAGTCGGATGATCTGGCCGACCCGTTCGGCCGGAACGAGGAACCGCTCGAGGTCCTCGGCGAGGATGACGGACATGATCCCGGCGAACTCGCCGGCCCCGTTGTGACCCTTCTCGTGCCCGGGCGGAGGGCCGTGCCGGCCGAGCGCGGTCATCAGGGTGAACATCGTCGTGAACCGGGCGCGCATCAGGGCGACGATCGCGCGGATCCGATCCTCGAGCGGCAGGAGCGGGTCGATTCCCCGCAACTGCTGCCGGAACGGCTCCGGGTCGAGGTGGCGGGCCACGGCGGCCTGGATCAGCTCGTCCTTGCTGCCGAAGGCGCGGAAGATCGTGCCCTCGGCGATTCCGGCGCAGTCCGCGATCTGCCGGGTGGTGACGGCCTGTCCGTGCTCGAGCAGGAGCGGCGTGACGGCATCGATCAGCATGGCCTGGCGGTCCTCGACGGACAGTGCCTTCGCTCGTGCGGGTTTGTGGGCCATGCCTACACTCTAAATGAGTGAGCGCTCACTCACAAGCTTCTGCGCCACGCCCGCCCGTCGAATTCGACGGAGATTCTGCCCGAATCGGCCGAAAACCTGGCTACAGGGCGCGATAACGCCAAAATGTCCGTCGAATTCGACGGGAGTAAGTGCGGGCGGCGGCGCGGGGTTGGGGTTCAGGTCGGGGCGAACAGGTCGGAGATCCAGGCGACCTCAACCGCGCTGGGTCGCCAGGCGGTGGCGGCATCCGCGTTCTGCCTGATCTGCTCCGGAGTGGTCGCACCGGCGATGACGCTGGTCAGTCCGGGCTGCGCGAGCAGCCAGGCGAGCGTGGCCGCGAGCATGGTCACGTCCCGCTCGTCGCACCAGTCCTGGTAGGCCTCCAGCAGATCCCAGGGCGCGTCCTCCACGAGGTGGCGCCTGAGCATCATGATCCGGCTGTCGGTTGGGCCGCCGTCACGGGAGAACTTGCCGGTGAACAGGCCGTTGTAGAGCGGGAAGAACGGCAGGAAGCCCAGGCCGTACGCGTTGACGGCGGGCAGCACCTCGTCTTCCGCGTCGCGCACGAGCAGGCTGTATTCGTTCTGAGCGGAGATGAACCGCGGATGCGACGCGAGCCTGGCCGTGAACTCGGCCTCGGCCACCTGCCAGCCGGCCAGGTTGGAGTGGCCGATGTAACGGATCTTGCCCTCGCCGATCAGGTCGTCGAGGGCGTCGAGCGTCTCCTCGATCGGCGTGTTGGGGTCGGGCTGGTGCAGCTGGTACAGGTCGATCCAGTCCGTCTGCAGGCGCCGGAGCGACCCCTCCACGGCACGGCGGATGTAGCGGCGGGAGCCCCTCGCGTTCCAGTCCGGCCCGTTCAGGCCGTTCATGTCCATGCCGAACTTGGTGGCGAGCACAATCTTGTCCCGGTTGCCGCGCAGCGCGTGCCCCATCAGTGTCTCGCTGAGGCCCCGCTCGGCGCCGTAGATGTCGGCCGTGTCGAACAGGGTGACGCCCGCCGCGATGGCGGCCTCGATCACCGCGGTGGTGCCGGCCTGATCGGCCGTGGCGGTTCCGGCTCGGCCGAAGTTGTTGCAGCCGAGTCCGATCGTGGACACCATGAGTCCGGACTTGCCGAGTGAGCGGTACTCGATCTCTGCCATCACCCCAGACTAGGGCCGCACGCCTGTGCTAGACAGGAAACAATCAAAGGGGTGCCCGTGAGTCGACTCACGCTCGGAATAATGTCTCGTTCCGGCAAGCCGAACGAACGTCGGCTGCCCATTCATCCGCAGCACCTGGACCGGATCGACCCCGCCGTGCGGAAGCAGATCTTCCTCGAGGCAGGCTACGGCGAGCAGTTCGGCGTGCCTGACGCCCACCTCGCGCCGCTGGTGGGCGGGCTGCGCCCGAGGGAAGAGCTCATCCGGGACTGCGACGTCATCCTCCTGGCCAAGCCGCTGCTGCGGGACGTCGCCGAGCTGCGCGACGGTCAGGTGCTCTGGGGGTGGCCCCACTGCGTGCAGGATGCCGCGCTCACCCAGCTCGCGATCGACAAACGACTGACCCTGATCGCGTTCGAGGCAATGAACCACTGGACCGGCGGCGGCGACTTCCATCTGCACGTGCTGCACAAGAACAACGAGTTGGCCGGCTACTCTTCGGTGCTGCACGCCCTGGCGCTGACCGGCTCGACGGGTGACTACGGCCGCAGGCTCCGGGCCGCGGTGATCGGCTTCGGCGCGACGGCCAGGGGCGCGGTGACGGCGCTGAACGCCCTCGGAGTCTACGACGTGACGGTGCTGACCAGTCGCGACGTCACCGCGGTCAGTTCCCCGATCCACTCCGCCCTGATCGTGCGACTCGAACACGGGTCGAGCCCGCACGAGAACTTCGCCCTCCCCGACGGCGGGCGGGTGCCCCTGCCCCATTACCTCGCCGGCCATGACATTATCGTCAACTGCGTGCTCCAGGACCCGAACGCCCCGCTCGTCTTCCTGGCCGGCGACGACCTGCCGCTGATCATGCCCGGCTCCCTGATCATCGACGTCTCCTGCGACTCCGGCATGGGCTTCACCTGGGCGAAGCCCACCTCGTTCGACCACCCGACCTTCCCGGTCGCCGACAACGTGACCTACTACGCGGTCGACCACAGCCCCTCCTACCTGTGGAACTCCGCCACCTGGGAGATCAGCGAGGCGTTGCTCCCGTACCTGCCGGAGCTCCTCGGCGGGCCCGCGGCCTGGGACGCGAACGAGACTCTCCGGCGGGCGATCGAGATCCGCGAGGGGGTCATCCAGAACCCCGACATTCTCGCCTTCCAGCAGCGCTCGGGTGACTACCCGCATCCGCGTCTGGCCTGACGCGCCTGCGACGGCCATCCCTCCCCAGGCCAGGCCCGGACGCGTTCACGCCGTGTCCGAAACCCGCCAGATCAGGGCCGCGCCGCCGACTACAGTCGAGACATGACCAGCATCGCACCCTCGTTGATTCGTCTGCCCAGCCCGATCGGCCGGCTCGAACTCACCGCCGATTCGGAGAGCATCCTCTCGCTCTCGATCGAACGCGCCGGCCACCTTCCGCTCGAGCAATCGCCGGAGTCGCCGTCTCCACTGCTCGAGCGCGCGGCAACCGAGCTCGCGGAGTATTTCGCCGGCACCCGCACCGGCTTCGACCTCCCCATCCGCCTCACCGGCGGCACCGCCTTCCAACGGAGCGTGTGGCAGGGGCTCGCCGGACTCGGGTTCGGCGAGGTCATCTCCTACGGCGACCTGGGCGCGTCGATCGGACGGCCGGGCTCCGGCCGGGCCATCGGCGGCGCGGTCGGCGCCAATCCGGTGCCGATCCTGATCGGCTGCCATCGGGTGCTCGCCGCCAACGGGCGGATCACCGGGTACAGTGGCGGCGACGGCATCCCCACCAAGGCCTGGCTGCTCGACCACGAGGGCATCGAGCACGGGGGAACCGGGCCTGTGGACGCCGGGCCTGTGGAAACCGGGCCTGTGGAAACCGGGCCTGTGGCCATGGAGCCCGTCGCGTGACTGCCTCGGTACCAGTCCCGGCCGTCGTCGACGATGGGCTCCCCCGGTGCGGCTGGGCCGGCTCGGACCCGGAATACCGCCGGTACCACGACGAGGAATGGGGCCGCCCGCTCCGGGACGACCGGCTCCTGTTCGAGAAGCTGTGCCTGGAGGGGTTCCAGGCCGGCCTGTCCTGGCTCACCATCCTGCGGCGTCGCCCTGCTTTCCGCGCCGCGTTCTTAGACTTCGACGTCGATCGGGTGGCCGCCATGGACGAAACGGATGTCGCCCGTCTCGTCACCGATGCGAGCATCATCCGTCACCGCGGCAAGATCGAGGCGACCATCGGGAACGCCAGGGTCACCCGGAATCTCGGCGGGAGCCTCGCCGAGCTGATCTGGAGTTTTGCGCCAGAGCCCCGCACTGCGCGGCTGTCCGGGCTCGGCGACATCCCCGCGGTGACGCCGGAGTCCACGGCGCTCAGCCGGGAACTGCGCGCCCGCGGCTACCGTTTCGTCGGGCCGACGACCGTGTACGCGCTGATGCAGTCGGCCGGGCTGGTCGACGACCACGTCGTCGGCTGCCACCGTGCCGCCGACTGAACTTCGGATCGTCCTCGCTCGGCGCTGAGCGGCCGGCCGCGGCATCCAATGGGCGGCGCGTGCTCGGCCGGCGCGCAGTCGACGGCGCGAGCTCGGCGGCGCAGTCCTTCGCGAACGCGCCACTTCCGCCGCTACGCACCAGGCGCACCGGCAGCGCGGCGGCGGAATTGGCGCGGTCAGCGGCACCCGTCAGCGGCACCCGTCAGCGGCACCCGTCAGCATCCGCCCACCCGCGAGGGCACGCGTCAGCATCCGCCCACCCGCGAGGGCGCCACTTCCGCCGCTACGCACCAGGCACACCTGGAGCGCAGCGGCGGAAGTGGCGCGGTCGGCCGTCAGGGCAGCAGGCCGAGCGCCCGCACGTGTTCGCGTTCCTCGGTCAGCTCCGCGACGGACGCGTCGATCCGGGCCCGAGCGAATGCGTTGATCGAGAGGCCCTGCACGATCTCCCAGCGACCGTCGACGCCGCGCACGGGGAACGAGGAGAACAGCCCCGCGGGCACGCCGTAGGAACCGTCCGAGACGATGGCGGCGGAGGTCCATTGGTCCCCTGTGCCGTTCACCCAGTCGTGGACGTGGTCGATGGCGGCACTGGCGGCGCTGGCCGCCGACGACGCCCCGCGCGCCGTGATGATCTCGTAGCCGCGCCCCGCGACGCGCGGGATGAACTCGTCCACCAGCCAGCCCTCGTCGACGAGGTCCGTGACCGGTATGCCGCCGACGGTGGCGTGGTTGACATCCGGGTACTGCAGCGCGGAGTGATTGCCCCAGACACTGAGCCCGCGCACCTGGTCGACGTGCACGCCCAGTTTTGCCGCGAGCTGTGCGACGCCGCGGTTGTGGTCGAGGCGGGTCATCGCGGTGAAGCGCGCGGCGGGGATGTCGGGGGCGAACGCGCTCGCGACGAGCGCGTTCGTGTTGGCGGGGTTGCCGACGACCAGCACCCGCACGTCTGCGGCCGCGCCGGCGTTCAGTGCGGCTCCCTGTGGACCGAAGATGCGCCCGTTGCTTTCGAGCAGGCCGACCCGTTCCATCCCGACCGCCCGCGGCCGGGAGCCGACCAGCAGCGCGATGTTGACCCCGTCGAACGCCCGCACGGGGTCGGCGGTGACGGTGACGGCGCGCAGCAGGGGGAACGCGCAGTCCTGCAACTCCAGGGCGGTGCCCTCCGCTGCGGCGAGCCCCTCCGGGATCTCCAGCATGGTCAGGTTGACCGGGGTCGTCGGCCCGAGCAACTGGCCGGACGCGATGCGGAAGAGCAGGGCGTAGCCGATCTGGCCGGCTGCGCCGGTCACGGTGACATTCATCGCTGGTATGGGCACGATGCCAGCTTATGGCCGGAGGGCGGCCACGTCAGGCCTGAGACGCGCCGACCAGCTGGTCGACGACCAGGTCGACTTCCCCGGCCGCCCCGGGGCGCAGTGTGAACCCAGCCGACTCGGCCCAGTCAAGCAGGGCGATCACGCCGTCGAACGACTCTGCGTGCTCGATCAGGGCGCGGCTGAAGGCACCCTTGGCAGTCTTGTTGAAATGGTTGAGCGCCCGGGTGCGGCCGTCGGATGCCTGGGTGACGACCCGCAGGAAGAGGGAGTCCGCCCGCACCGGGGCGGGCCCGAGGGCCGCGTAGCCGGCCGAGCGGAGGTCCAGCAGGAGCCCGTCTGTTCCGCGCAGGGCCTTCTCGACCGGGCCGCTCCAGTGCTTCTTCAGGGGGAGGTCCGGCAGCCGGGAATCGTGGGACAGCCGGTAGGCCGGGATCAGGTCGAGCGCGCCGACCGGGCCGAAGAGCGCGGAGTGCACCCGCACGTGCTCACCGGCCCAGGCACGCCCGGCCGAGGTCAGGGTCGCGGCGTCGAGGGCGTCGTAGAGCACGCCGGTGTAGCGGTCCAGCACCGGCATCGTCGCCGACGTCGCCAGGGTGCGGTTGCGACCGATCTCCCCAGCCTGGGTGCGGCCGAGCTTGAGGGCGGCCATCATGGCATCCGGATGCTTGGCCAGACCCACCAGCGCACGCACCAGTACCCGCCGGCTGGAGTGCAACGACGGGTACGTGAGGGTGCGCAGGTCAAGCGGTTCGCCGGTGCCGCCGAGACGCTTGGTCTCGGACGGCGGCAGCAGGACTAGCAATCGGTTAGACGAGCCCCGCCTTGCGGGCGACGATGGTGACCAGGTTGTTGGCCACCGAGAGGAATCCGTCCGCCGCCTCGGCGACGATCTTCTTCCCGTCGGGCAGGGTGAGGCGAACCTCACCGCTGGCCAGGATCGCGAGCATCGGCTCGTGACCGGCGAGGATGCCGATCTCGCCTTCCACGGTGCGGGCAACGACCATGGTTGCCTCGCCGGACCAGACTTCCTGGTCCGCCGAGACGACGCTGACGTTGAGGGCCGCAGCCATGGTTAGTCGTTCTCCTTCTGAATCTTCGCCCACTTCTCTTCGACGTCGGCGATGCCGCCGACGTTGAAGAAGGCCTGCTCGGCCACGTGGTCGAAGTCACCGTTGGCGATGGCGGTGAAGGATTCGATGGTGTCCTTGAGCGGAACCGTCGACCCCTCGACACCCGTGAACTTCTTCGCCATGTAGGTGTTCTGCGACAGGAACTGCTGGATCCGGCGGGCACGGGAAACCGTGACCTTGTCCTCCTCGGAGAGCTCGTCGACACCGAGGATCGCGATGATCTCCTGGAGTTCCTTGTTCTTCTGCAGGATCGCCTTGACCCGGACGGCCGTGGTGTAGTGGTCGGCACCCAGATAGCGGGGGTCGAGGATACGGCTGGTCGAGGTAAGCGGGTCGACGGCCGGGTAGAGGCCCTTCGACGCGATCTCGCGGGACAGCTCGGTCGTCGCGTCGAGGTGGGCGAACGTGGTCGCCGGGGCCGGGTCGGTGTAGTCGTCGGCAGGCACGTAGATGGCCTGGAGCGACGTGATCGAGTGGCCACGCGTGGACGTGATGCGCTCCTGGAGGATGCCCATCTCGTCGGCCAGGGTCGGCTGGTAGCCCACGGCGCTCGGCATGCGGCCGAGAAGCGTGGAAACCTCGGAGCCGGCCTGGGTGAAGCGGAAGATGTTGTCGATGAAGAGCAACACGTCCTGCTTGGCGACGTCACGGAAGTACTCCGCCATCGTCAGCGCGGAGAGCGCCACGCGGAGACGCGTTCCCGGCGGCTCGTCCATCTGGCCGAAGACGAGGGCGGTCTTGTCGAAGACCCCCGCCTCCTCCATTTCGTGGATGAGGTCGTTGCCCTCACGGGTGCGCTCGCCGACACCGGCGAACACCGACACTCCACCGTGGTCCTGCGCGACGCGCTGGATCATTTCCTGGATCAGCACGGTCTTGCCGACGCCGGCTCCACCGAAGAGCCCGATCTTTCCACCCAGGACGTACGGGGTGAGAAGGTCGATGACCTTGATGCCGGTCTCGAACAGCTGGGTCTTGGACTCGAGCTGGTCGAAGGGCGGCGGCTTGCGGTGGATGGGCCAGCGCTCCGTGATCTCGATCTTCTCGCCCGGCTCAGCGTTGAGCACTTCACCGATGGCGTTGAAGACGCGACCCTTGGTGACGTCACCGACCGGGACGGTGATGGGAGATCCGGTGTCCCGAACCTCCTGGCCGCGGACGAGACCGTCGGTGGGGTTCAGCGCGATGGCGCGGATCAGGTCGTCGCCGAGGTGCTGGGCGACCTCGAGGGTGATCACGGTCGACACATCCCCGATGACGATCGTGGTCTTCAGCGCGTTGTACATGCCCGGGATCGAGTCGTGGGGGAACTCGATGTCGACGACCGGGCCCGTGACGCGGGCGATCCGGCCGACGGCGGCGGTTTCAACCGGTGCGTGGACTGGCGCAGTTGCGGTGTCAGTCATTGCTCTCTCTTCTCTGGTTTAGTTCTTGGCGGATGAGAGCGCGTCGGCTCCACCCACGATCTCGGAAATCTGCGAGGTGATCTCGGCCTGCCTGGCGTTGTTCGACAACCGGGTGAAGTCCTTGATGAGCTTGTCCGCGTTGTCGGAGGCCGACTGCATGGCCTTCTGACGTGCGGCGTGCTCTGCGGCGGCCGACTGCAGCATGGAGTTGAAGATTCGGCTCTCGATGTAGACGGGCAGCAGCGCGTCGAGCACCGTTTCCACGTCGGGTTCGAACTCGTACAACGGCAGAATCTGCCTTTCACCGGGTTCTTCGACTCCTTCGACGACCTCGAGCGGCAGCAGGCGCACGACCTGGGGGGTCTGGGTGACCATGCTCACGAAGCGGTTGAAGACCACGTGGATCTCATCGACTCCGCCGTCGTCGGCGTCCCGGAGGAATGCCTCGAGCAGGGCGTCGCTGATCTCGCGAGCCGTCTCGAACTGCGGCTGGTCTGTGGAACCGGTCCAGACCCGTTCGGACGGGCGCCGACGGAAGTTGAAGTACGCCGCCGCCTTTCGTCCGACCAGGAAGTAGACGACATCCTTGCCCTGGGCCCGCAGAAGCTGGGTCAGGGACTCGGCCTCACGCAGCGCCTGGGAGCTGAACGCACCCGCGAGGCCACGGTCGGACGTGAAGATGACAACCGCGGCCCGTTCGATCTTTTCCGGCTCCGTGGTGAGCACGTGCGCGACATTCGAATACGTCGCGACGGCCGACACCGCCTGGGTGATCGACCGGGCGAACGGGGTCGACGCCGCAACGCGCGCCTTGGCCTTCTGGATGCGCGAGGCGGAGATCAACTCCATGGCCCGAGTGATCTTCTTGGTCGTCTGGGCAGCCTTGATCTTCTGCCGGTAGACCCGAAGTTGCGCTCCCATGTGTCTCCTGTGCTTCCTTGTCAGTGTTGTCGGTGGTGGAGCCTGTCGAGACCCGGTGGTCGAGCCTGTCGAGACCCGGTGGTCGAGCCTGCGGCGTGGTTTCGACAGGCTCAACCACCGGTGGTCGAGCCTGTCGAGACCTTAGCGCCGGTGCTTCACGATCTTTTCCTGGTTGACGTCTTCGGCGGCGATCGCCACGAACTCTTCCTTGCCGACCGAGGCGAGCGGCTTGCCCTCGCCGGTCTGGAATTCACGCTTGAACTTGTCGACCTCGAGCTCGAGGGTCGCGATGGTGGCGTCGTCGAGCACATTCGTCTCGCGCAGCGTCTTGAGGACGTCGGTGCCGCGGCCGAGGTGGTCGAGCAGACCGCGCTCGAACCGGAGCACGTCTTCCACGGGGACCTCGTCGAACTTGCCGTTGGTGCCGGCCCAGATCGAGACGACCTGGTCCTCGACCGGGTACGGCGAGTACTGCGGCTGCTTGAGCAGCTCGGTCAGCCGGGCGCCACGGGCGAGCTGGCGACGGCTGGTCGCGTCGAGGTCGGAGGCGAACATCGCAAAGGCCTCGAGCGACCGGTACTGCGCCAGCTCGAGCTTCAGGGTTCCGGAGACCTTCTTGATCGACTTCACCTGGGCGTCGCCGCCGACTCGCGAGACCGAGATACCCACGTCGACCGCGGGGCGCTGGTTGGAGTTGAAGAGGTCGGACTGCAGGAAGATCTGGCCGTCCGTGATCGAGATCACGTTGGTCGGGATGTACGCGGAGACGTCGTTGGCCTTGGTCTCGATGATCGGCAGGCCGGTCATCGATCCGGCGCCGAGCTCGTCGGAGAGCTTGGCACAACGCTCGAGCAGGCGGGAGTGCAGGTAGAACACGTCGCCGGGGTAGGCCTCGCGTCCCGGCGGGCGGCGCAGCAGCAGCGACACGGCACGGTAGGCCTCGGCCTGCTTGGACAGGTCGTCAAAGATGATGAGGACGTGCTTGCCGGCGTACATCCAGTGCTGGCCGATGGCCGAACCGGTGTACGGGGCGAGGTACTTGAAGCCGGCCGGGTCGGAGGCCGGGGACGCGACGATGGTCGTGTACTCCATGACTCCGGCGTCCTCGAGCGCACCCTTGACGGCGGCGATCGTGGAGCCCTTCTGACCGATGGCGACGTAGATGCAGCGCACCTGCTTGTTCACGTCGCCGGAGGCCCAGTTGGCCTTCTGGTTGATGATGGTGTCGATCGCGATGGCGGTCTTGCCGGTCTGGCGGTCACCGATGATCAGCTGGCGCTGGCCGCGGCCGATCGGGATCATGGCGTCGATGGCCTTGATGCCGGTCTGCATCGGCTCGTGAACGGACTTGCGGCTCATGACGCCGGGAGCCTGCAGTTCGAGGGCGCGGCGGCCTTCGGTCTCGATCGGGCCGAGGCCGTCGATCGGGGCGCCGAGCGGGTCGACGACACGGCCGAGATAGCCGTCACCGACGGGCACGGACAGCACCTCGCCGGTGCGGTGCACCTCCATGCCCTCCACGATGCCGGCGAACTCGCCGAGCACGACGACGCCGATCTCGTCTTCGTCGAGGTTCTGGGCCAGGCCCAGGGTGCCGTCGGCGAACTTGATGAGCTCGTTCGCCATCACGCTGGGAAGACCCTCGACGTGGGCGATGCCGTCGCCCGCCGTGGTGACGTAGCCGACCTCGGTGGTTGCGGTCTTGCTCGGCTCGTAGGACTTGACGAAGTCCTGGAGAGCGTCGCGGATCTCATCGGGGCTGATCGTTAGTTCTGCCATCATCTTCCCTTTCCCGTACGGGGTGTACAGGTTCTGTCTGAAACGAAACGTTGCCGCTTCGAGGTTGTCGTTCCGGTTGACCGTAGGTCAGCCGGCAAGCTGGAGTCTCAAATCCTTGAGGCGGGTGGCGATGCTGCCGTCGATGACATCGTCGCCGATCTGCACGCGCACTCCGCCGACGAGCGACGGGTCAACGACCAGGTTGATCGTGAGCCTGCGCCCGTAACGCGCGGACAGGTTGGTACGCAGCCGATCGAGCTGGGCCGGCGCCAGCGACGACGCCGATGTGACGGTCGCGACCCTGGTGCCCGATTGGTCGGCCACCACGGATGCCGCGTAGCGCAACAATTCACCGATCCGGCGCCCGCGCGGCTGCTGCACGAGGTGCCGCACGATCACGAGGGTCTGGTCGGTCACCTTGCCGGTGAGGATGGCGTCGACGAGTCCGACCTTGGCCTGGGGCAAGCCGAGCTTGCTCGCGAGAGCCAGCTCGAGTTCCGCGTTCCCGGCGACGGTCGCACCGAACGAGAAGAGTTCGGCCTCGACCACTCCGGCAACGGCGGCCGAGGATGCGGCACAACGCAGGCCCAGGTCTTCGATCCCCGCGAGCAGGTCGGTGTGGCTCGACCAGCGCGCCGCGGTCACTGCCTGCAGCAGGTCGAGTGCGAAGGGCGTGACGGCGGGGCCGAACACCTTGGCGATGAGGACCGCCTTGGGTGCGGCATCCGCTGCCGGGTCGACGAGGGCCGACAGGAGCTGCGAGGACTCGCCGATCACCCGGCCCGCGCTGAGCAGGCTTTCCCCGGTCGCCAGATCGGCCGTGCCGCCGTGGGCGGCCAGTGCCGCTCGCGACGAGGCCAAAGCTTCTCTGGTGGCGCTTCCCATTACTTAGCTGCTTTCTCCGAGGCCTCAAGGTCGGCCAGGAAACGGTCGACAATGGCGCTGGCCTTCGCATCGTCGGTCAGGCTCTCGCCGATGACACCCGATGCAAGGTCGATGGCCAGGGTGCCGACTTCGGAGCGCAGGGACACGACGGCCGCCTGACGCTCTGCTTCGATCTGGACCTTGGCGCTCGCGGTGACGCGGGCGGCTTCGGCAACGGCCTGTTCCCGGTGCTCGGCGACGATCTTCTGGCCGTCCGCTCGGGCGACCTCGCGGATCTTGCCTGCCTCGGCGCGGGCGTCGGCAAGCTGGGCCGTGTACTGCTCGAGAGCGGCTTCGGCCTTTCGCTGGGCGTCGTCGGCCTTGGCGATGTTGCCTTCGATGGCTTCGGCGCGCTCGTCGAGGAGCTTCTGCATTCTCGGAAGCACGAGCTTCCAGAAGAAGAACAGAATGACCACGAAAATGACCGACGACCAGACAATGTCGTAGATTTCCGGCAGGAGCGGGTTGCGGGCCTCGCCCTCCGCTGCAGCTGCAATCACTGCGTTAAACATCGTGCCTCCTGACTAGAGAGAAAAGAGGACTAAACGAAGATGAAGTAGGTCGCGATACCGATGAAGGCAAGCGCCTCGGTGAAGGCGATACCGATGTACATCAGGACCTGAAGCTGGCCGGCCAGTTCGGGCTGACGAGCGACACCCTCGATGGTCTTGCCGACGACGATGCCGACGCCGATTGCCGGGCCGATGGCCGCGAGGCCATAACCGACGGTCGCGATGTTTCCGTTGATTGCCGCGAGAACGGATGTTGCGTCCACGTATTTTTCCTTCCGTAGTGCCAAAGACAGCGAGTGCCGAATTCGGGTTTAGTGTTCCTCAGCCAGCGCGAGCTGGATGTAGACAGCGGTGAGCAGGGCGAAAATGTAAGCCTGGAGGAGGGCGATCAGCACTTCGAAGAGCGTGAACGCGAACCCGAAGACAAGGGTGCCGGCTCCGAAGAGCTTGAAGCCGCCGTCTGCGGTGAAAAAGAAGAACTGGGTGGCGCTGAAGAAGAGCACCAGAAGGAGGTGGCCGACGATCATGTTCATCAGCAGTCGCAGGGTCAGTGTGACCGGGCGGACCAGGAAGGTCGAGATGAACTCGATCGGGGTCACGATGATGTACAGGAATGGGGGCACGCCTGGGGGGAAGAGGGCGTTGCGGAAGAAGTTGCCCGGGTTCTTCTTGACGCCGGCGTAGATGAACGCGACGTAGGCGATGACGGCGAGCACGAGCGGCACGCCGATCACGCTGGTTCCGGCGATGTTCAGGAACGGCAGCGGGCCGGTGATGTTCAGGAACAGCACCATGAAGAAGATCGTCGTGATCAACGGCAGGAATCGCTTGCCGTCCTTCTTGCCGAGGATGTCTTCGGCGATGTTGACCCGGGCGAAGTTGAGCCCCAGTTCCACGATGCTCTGGAAGCGAGTCGGGATGACCTGCATCCGGCGGGTGCCGAGCCAGAAGACGAGCAGCAGCACGGCCACCGCGAGAAAGCGGATGAGCATGATGCGGTTGATTTCGAACGGTGAGCCCGCGAAGAGAATAGCTTCAGGGAAGAATTCGTTGATCGACGGACCCTTGAACTGGCCGTCCTCGGTGGCAGACGGGAGCATCAGGCTTACGGCGGTTTCTAGCAGCGCTTTCTCCTGGTTCGGGGCGGGGAGCTCTGCTCTCGCGATGACGAATAGTGGGCTGGGCTGCCCGGCACGAAGGCACGAGCAACGCGGGGCGAACCGGTCATTACCCTACCAAGGAATGGGCCCGGCGGGCGAATCGTGAAGTGACATTTCAGTCCTCGGTGGACGCGCCGGGCAGGGTCACGTCGCTCACATAGCTCATCCGGCTCTTCAGAACCACGATCGCGTCGACGACGAGGGAACCGATCACCCCGGCGATGATGCTGAGGAACAGCACCACGGGCTGGATCCAGGGCTGATCCTTGAGCAGCACCACGAGCACGAGGAAGACGACGAACTTCACCAGCCAGCCCCCGAGGACGATCGCGAAGAACGCGCCGATGGCCCCCTGGCTGCCGGCGAAGCGGTTGGCGAGCAGGATGCTGCCGGCCGTGATGCCCATGAAGACCACGGACATCCCGGTGCCGATCAGGGCGCTCACGACACCGGTGCCGCCGGCGACGAGACCGCCGACCACGGCCCCGACCACGCCGATGCCGCCGGCGAGGAACCCGCCGAGCACGAGGATGCGCCGGAAAACGGGGACCGAGGTCGGCTGGGTGGACCGGGGCGGCGTGATGCTCATGCGTTCTCCTCTGCCGTGGCCGACGCCTCGTCGAGAGGGTCCAGCCTGGCGATTTCGGGTTGGTCGATCGGGCGGGCGAGCTGGCTGGCGGCCTCGACGGCCTTGCGGCGGCTCAGCGGCGCGAGCGTCACCAGCGCGCACACGATCAGTGCGACGACCAGGAAGATCGTGGCGTACCAGGTCGGCAGCCCGAAGTAGACGGGCAGCACGAAGTAGAGCAGGCAGCCGACGGCCGCGGCCGCGGTCCAGCCGTAGAAGATGAGCACGGCGTGGAGGTGGGAGTGGCCCATGTCCAGGAGGCGGTGATGCAGGTGCTTGCGGTCGGCGCTGAACGGTGACTTGCCTGCCCGCACCCGGCGGAACACGGCCAGCCCGAAGTCGAGCAGCGGGATGATCAGGATCGCGACCGGCAGGATGATCGGGATGAACGCGGGGAAAAGCTGGGACCGGTTCACGGCGGTCGGGTCGACCTGGCCGGTGATGGCGATCGCGGAGGTCGCCATCAGCAGGCCGACCAGGAGAGCCCCGGCGTCGCCCATGAAGAGCTTCGCCGGGCGCCAGTTCAGCGGCAGGAAGCCGAGGCAGGCGCCGACGAGGATGGCCGCGATCAGCGAGGCCAGGTTGAAGTAGTTGCTCGGGGAGGTGTCCCGCACGAGGAGGTAGCTGTAGAGGAAGAACACGCCGTTGGCGATGAGGGCCACCCCGGCGACCAGCCCGTCGAGACCGTCGATGAAGTTGATCATGTTCATCACGATCACGATCGTGATCACCGTGATCAGGATCGACATCCAGGACGACCCGACGGTGAGGCCGCCGATCGGCAGCGACAACACCTGCACCCCCTGCCAGGCCACCAGGCCGGCGGCGATGAACTGCCCGGCCAGCTTGGTCATCCAGTCCAGGTCCCAGAGGTCGTCGGCCACACCGAGCAGCACGATCAGGAGGGCCGCCCCGAGGATCGCGAGGATCTGCTGGGGGTCGGAGAAGATCAGCCGGAGCGGTGCGAACTGCCCCGCGATCAGGTACGAGACGCCGAAGGCCGCGACGACGCCGACGAAGATGGCGATCCCGCCGAGCCGGGGCGTCGGGCGGGTGTGCACATCGCGGTCCCGGATCTTCGGGTAGAGCCGGTAGCGGTGGCTGAGCCGGAGCACGACGAAGGAGCATCCGAAGGTGACGATGGCGGAGACGAAGGCCAGGATGACGAATATGGTCATGGCCGGTCGGCATCCGTCGCGGTATCGGCCGGCCCGGGTTCTGCCTGCTCAGGCTCAGGCTCAGGCTCAGGCTCAGGCTCCGGCTCCTCGGCGATGAAACCGGCCGGCGCGAGGGCGTCGCCGATCACTCCGGCGATGGCCTCGCGGGAGATGACGCCATTGCGCACGATGACGAGCTTGCCGCCGTTCGTAGCGAACCTGGTGGCATCCACGATCGTCGACGAGGTGTCGCCCGGGCGGTCGCCGATCGGCTCGTAGTCGCTGCCGGCCACTCCCCCGTCGAGGTACACGGCGACGCTGGAACCGAGCATGTCTTCCGCGCCGATCGCGTCGATCGCCGACGGGAGGCCGCTGGAGTTGGCGGAGGACACGGCCAGCGGCCCGGTCTCGGCCAGCAGGTCGAGGGCGACCTTGTTGCGCGGCATCCGCAGTGCCACGGTGCCCTTGGTGTCGCCGAGGTCCCAGACCAGCGACGGCTGGGCGTTGAGCACGACGGTGAGGCCGCCCGGCCAGAAGGCCGCCACGAGGTCCCGCACCGGTGGGGGCACGTCCTGGGCGAGCGCGTCGAGCGTGGGGATGCCGGGGATGAGCACGGGCGGCGGCGATGTGCGGTCGCGGCCCTTGGCGTCCAGCAGGCGTTGCACCGCCTCGGGGCTGAAGGCGTCCGCCGCGACACCGTAGACCGTGTCGGTGGGGATGACGACGAGCGCGCCGCGACCGATGGCCGAGCGTGCGAGTCTCATGCCGGCCGCGTATTCAGTGTCGACCGAGCAGTCGTAGATGCGTGTCATTTCGACCGATTCTAGCGCAGCCGCCCTCCCGAGGGCTGGCAGCCCGCCCTGTCCGCCCTCGCCCGGCATCCGCCGAACCAGGTGTGCGGCCGCCATTGCGACGCCGCGGAATCAGTCGGTTGACGTCGTCTGATTCGATCCATCGCTTCCGCCGTGGCGGAGATTTTCGCGACACACCGACCCTGCGGGCGGCGCTCGCGGCGTGTTGCGAAAATCTCCGGCTGTGCGACGCTGTGGGCGCCCAGGCGGAAGCCCGGCGCCGCATCCGTCTCCCACCCGGGCTGCCCGCCCGCCGACGTGGCTAATTCAGGAGATTTCCCGCGGAGGCTCCGCCAACTCCGCGGACCAGTGCGGCCCGCTCGGGAACCCCGGACGGATCTCCTGAGTTGGCCACGGATGCGTCGGCCACCGTCGCTGGCTTGGGCCCCGTCGATGAGCGGCGCGGCCGTCCTCCCGCGCGGCGGTCAGTGGGGCGCGGCAGGGGCGAGGGCGGCAGGTGTGAGGGAGGCAGGGGCGAGGGCGGTGGTCGCGCGGTCGCGCGTGGTGTAGTCGCGGTGGGTGGCCGGGGAACGCCAGCCGTCGGCGCCGAGGAGCGCCCTGATCTCCGTCCCCTGCAACTCGCCGTGCTCGATCACGAGTACCCCGCCGGGCCGGAGCAGGCGCAGCGCGGTGCGGGAGACGCGGCGCACCACGTCGAGACCGTCCGGCCCGCCGAACAGGGCGTGGGCCGGGTCGAAGAGGCGCACCTCCGGGTCGCGCGGGATCGCGTCGGCCGGGATGTACGGCGGGTTGGAGATGACAACGGCGACCATGCCGTCGAGCTCGGCGAAGGCGTCGGCCAGGTCTCCGAAGACGAGGGTGGCATTGCCCGCTCCGACCTGGGCGAAGTTGCGGGTGGTCCACGGGAACGCCTCCGGCGAGTTCTCCACCGCGAAGACCCGCGCGTGCGGCACCTCGACGGCCATCGCCAGCGCGATGGCGCCACTGCCGGTGCCGAGGTCCACCGCGATCGGCTCCGGGTCGGGCATCGCCCGCAGCGCGTCGATCGCGAACTGGGCCACCTGTTCGGTCTCCGGCCGGGGCACGAAGACCCCGGGGCCGACCAGCAGTTCGATCCCGCGGAACGGCGCCCGGCCGGTGATGTGCTGGAGCGGTTCGCGCAACGCACGGCGCCGCACGAGCGCCAGGATGGCGGAGGCATCCGTCTCGGTCAGGCCGGTGCGCAGGATGCCGGCGGCCTGCACCTGGCCGCGGCTCTGGCCGAGCACGTGTCCGATCAGCAGGTCGGCGTCGACGTGCGGGTCGCCGATACCGGCCCGGCCGAGTGTTTCGATCGCCCACTGCCGGATTTCGTCGACGGTGGCGGGAATGGAATGGTCGCTCGGCGGAGTTGTCACTCTTTGGAATGTAATGCACTCGCACGCCCAATGCCGTGGCCGTAGGCTAGGCGAGGTCCCAGACCCCGATTGAAAGGCTCCCCGATGCCCGCAAAGATCCACTCCGACATTACCGCTGCTGTTGGCGGGACGCCGCTGGTCAAGCTGAACCGCCTCACCGTCGGCCTCGACGCGACCGTGCTGGTGAAGCTCGAATTCTACAATCCCTCGGGCAGTGTGAAGGACCGGATCGGGATCGCGATCGTCGACGCGGCCGAGGCCTCGGGAGAGCTGGCCCCCGGCGGAACCATCGTCGAAGGCACCAGCGGCAACACCGGCATCGCCCTCGCGATGGTCGGCGCGGCCCGCGGCTACAAGGTCATCCTGGCCATGCCGGACACCATGAGCAAGGAGCGTCGCCTGCTGCTCCGCGCCTACGGCGCCGAGATCGTGCTGACCCCCGGCGCCGAGGGCATGCGCGGCGCCGTCACGAAGGCGGAGGAAATCGCCGCGAACACGCCGGGCGCCGTCCTCGCCCGCCAGTTCGACAACCCCGCCAACCCCGCCATCCACCGCGCGACCACCGGCGTGGAGATCTGGGACGACACCGACGGCGCCGTCGACATCCTCGTCGCGGGCATCGGGACCGGCGGCACCATCACGGGCGCCGGACAACTGCTCAAGGAGCGCAAGAGCTCCGTGCGGGTGATCGCCGTCGAACCGATCGACTCCCCCATCCTCACCGGCGGCAAGCCTGGCCCGCACAAGATCCAGGGCATCGGCCCCAACTTCGTGCCCGCGGTCCTCGACACCCACGTCTACGACGAGGTGACGGATGTGACCCTCGCCGACTCGCTCGCCACGGCACGCAGCCTCGCCACCGACGAGGGCATCCTCTCCGGCATCTCCGGCGGATCGGCGGTCTGGGCCGCGATCGAACAGGCGAAGCGGCCGGAGAACGCCGGCAAGGTCATCGTGGCGATCCTGCCGAGCTTCGGCGAACGGTACCTCTCCACCGTTCTCTACGAAGACCTGCTGGACTAGGCCGGGAAACAGGGCAGGCCGAAGCCGACAATGGGCGTCATCTCCACCATCCGCGAGGACATTGCGATGGCGCGCGCCCACGACCCGGCCGCGCGCAGCAACATCGAGGTCTTCCTCGCCTACAGCGGCCTGCACGCGGTCTGGTCGTACCGTCTCTCGCACCGGCTCTGGACGTCGGGCCTCCGGCTGCCTGCCCGGCTGGTTTCCCAATTCACCCGGTTTTTGACGGGGATTGAGATCCACCCGGGCGCCACGATCGGCCGACGCCTGTTCATCGACCACGGCATGGGCGTCGTGATCGGCGAGACGGCCGAAATCGGCGACGACGTCATGCTCTACCACGGTGTCACCCTCGGCGGAAAGACCCGCCACGGCGTGGTGCGCGGCGAGAAACGCCATCCGACCCTGCGGGACGGCGTGACCGTCGGCGCCGGCGCGAAGATCCTGGGGCCCGTCACGATCGGGGCATGGAGCACGATCGGCGCCAACGCCGTCGTCACGAAGGATGCCCCGGCCAAGTCGCTGCTCCTGGGCATCCCCGCAGTGATCCAACACGTCAAAACGGAAACGATCGAGGCCGCCCGCGGCCTCCCCCTCACCGGCGACTGAGCCGCCCCACGGCATCCCTCGCCGAGATAGACCTTTCCGGTCGAGGTCGACCCGCGCACCGGGCGACCTCGACCGGAAGGGTCGAACTCGAGGGGCTGCTAGTCGTGGTCGCCGATCTCGGCCAGGCGGGTTGCCTCGTCGGCGGTGATGCAGGAGTCGATCACGGCGTCGAGGGCGCCGTTCATGACGGTGTCCAGGTTGTAGGCCTTGTAGCCGGTGCGATGGTCGGCGATCCGGTTCTCCGGGAAGTTATAGGTGCGGATGCGCTCGGACCGGTCCATGGTGCGGATCTGGCCCTTGCGCACGAGCGACGCGGCCGCGTCGATCTCTTCCTGCTGGCGGGCGAGCACCCGGGCGCGCAGCACTCGCATGCCCGCTTCCTTGTTCTGGAGCTGGCTCTTCTCGTTCTGCATGGCCACGACGATGCCGGTCGGGAGGTGGGTGATCCGCACGGCGGAGTCGGTGGTGTTGACCGACTGCCCTCCGGGCCCACTGGACCGGTACACGTCGATCTTGAGGTCGTTGGCGTTGATCTCGACTTCTTCGGGCTCGTCAACCTCGGGGAAGACCAGCACGCCGGCCGCCGAGGTGTGGATGCGGCCCTGGGACTCGGTCGCGGGCACACGCTGAACGCGGTGCACTCCACCCTCGTACTTCAGGTGCGCCCAGACGCCCTCGGCGGGGTCGCTCGACGAGCCCTTGATCGCAAGCTGGATGTCCTTGATCCCGCCGAGGTCGCTCGTGGTCTGCTCGATGATCTCGGTCTTCCAGCGCTTCGACTCGGCGTAGTGCAGGTACATCCGGAGCAGGTCGGCGGCGAACAGCGCGGACTCCGCACCGCCCTCCCCCATCTTGATCTCCATGATCACGTCGCGCGCGTCGAGCGGGTCGCGTGGGATCAGCAGGCGCCGCAGCTTTTCGGCCGCGGTTTCCAGCTGTTCCGTCAACCCGGGGATCTCCGCGGCGAAGTCGGCGTCTTCGTCGGCGAGTTCTTGGGCGGCCTCGAGGTTGTCGCCAATCTCCTTCCACTCGTTCCAGGCCGCGATGATGCGGCTGAGCTCGGCGTAGCGCCGGTTCACCTTCTTCGAGCGGGCCGGATTCGCGTGCAGTTCCGGATCCGCCAGCTGGGACTGCAGCTCATCGTGCTCAGCCAGCAGAGTCAGAACGGACTCGAACATCAGTGGTCCTTGTCTGACCCGTTCAGGGTCGGCATCGACTTCTGGACCTGCATCAGGAATTCGACGTTGGAGGACGTCTCCTTGAGACGGCCGAGGATGACCTCGAGGGCCTGCTGCTGCTCGAGGCCGGCGAGGGCGCGGCGCAGCTTCCAGGTGATCTTGACCTCATCGGCGCTCATCAGCATTTCTTCACGGCGGGTGCCGGATGCGTTCACGTCGACCGCCGGGAAGATGCGCTTGTCGGCCAGCTGGCGTGACAGGCGCAGTTCCATGTTGCCGGTGCCCTTGAACTCTTCGAAGATGACCTCGTCCATTTTGGATCCGGTCTCGACGAGCGCCGAGGCGAGGATGGTGAGCGAGCCACCGTTCTCGATGTTGCGTGCCGCACCGAAGAAGCGCTTCGGCGGGTAGAGCGCCGAGGCGTCGACACCACCGGAGAGGATGCGGCCCGACGGCGGCGCAGTCAGGTTGTAGGCGCGGCCGAGGCGGGTGATCGAGTCGAGCAGCACGACGACGTCGTGGCCGAGCTCGACGAGACGTTTGGCCCGCTCGATGGCCAGTTCGGCGACCGTGGTGTGGTCTTCGGCCGGACGGTCGAAGGTGGAGGCGATGACCTCGCCCTTCACCGTGCGCTGCATGTCGGTGACCTCTTCCGGACGCTCGTCGACCAGCACGACCATGAGGTGGACCTCGGGGTTGTTGGTGGCGATGGCGTTCGCGATCTGCTGCATGACGATGGTCTTGCCGGCCTTCGGCGGTGCGACGATCAGGCCGCGCTGACCCTTGCCGATCGGGGCGACGAGATCGATGATGCGCTGGGTCAGCTTGCCGGGCTCGGTCTCGAGGCGGAGGCGTTCCTGCGGGTAGAGCGGGGTGAGCTTCTGGAATTCGACCCGGGTGGCGGCTTCCTCGACGGTCAGGCCGTTGATCGAGTCGACCTTGACGATGGCGTTGTACTTCTGGCGGCCGTTCTGGTCGCCCTCGTGCGGCTGGCGGATCGAGCCGACGACGGCGTCGCCCTTGCGCAGGTTGTACTTCTTGACCTGGCCGAGCGAGACATACACGTCGCTCGGTCCCGGCAGGTAGCCGGAGGTGCGCACGAAGGCATAGTTGTCGAGAACGTCGAGGATGCCGGCAACCGGGATCAGCACGTCGTCGTCGCCCAGCTCCGGCTCGAAGTCGTCGCCGGCGGTGACGCCGCGACGCTTGCGGTCACGGAAACGGTTGCGGTTGCTGCGGCTGCCGAGGTCGTCGTCCGGCCCGTTGCGGTCCTGGCCGAGGTTGCGGTCCTGAGCCTGGCGGTCCTGGGCCTGGCGGTCCTGGTTGCGGTCCTGACGGTCCTGGCCCTGGTTGCGGTCCTGACCCTGGTTGCGGTCCTGGGCCTGACGGTCCTGACCGCGGTCACCCTGGGCGTCCTGGTTCTGGTTCTGGTTCTGGTTCTGGTTCTGGTTCTGGTTCTGGTTCTGGTTCTGGTTCTGGTTCTGGTTCTGGTTCTGGTTCTGGTTCTGGTTCTGGTTNTTCTGGTTCTGGTTCTGGTTCTGGTTCTGGTTCTGGTTCTGGTTCTGGTTCTGGTTCTGGTTCTGGTTCTGGTTGCGACCGGCCTGGCGCTGGTTCTGCTGGCGCGAGGTGTCGTCGCCGGCCTGGTTGCGGTCGCCGCCGCGGCTGCGGTTGCGGTTGCGGCCCTGGCGAGGCTGCTCGGCCTGCTCCGCCTGCTCGGTCTGCTCGGCCTGCTCGGCCTGCTCGGCGTCGCCCTGCTCGGCGGGCTCGACCGTGGTCTCGGCCTCGGCGTCCGGGCTTTCGGACGTCGGTACCGGGATGGTCGCGGCATCCGCGTCGGCCTGGGCGTCGGCGTTGTTGCGCGCGTCGATGCTGCTGCGGGCGTCGATGCTGTTGCGGGCGGTGCCGTTGCGGGCGTTGCCGCGGGCACTTCCGCGGCGGGAGCGTCCGGAGGTGGGCTCGACGATCGCGTCGGCTTCGGCGTCGGGGTTTGTGGCCTCGGCGGAGACGGGGGCGGCCTCGGCAACGGACACCTCGGCGGTGGGCAGCTCGACGGTCGCTTCGGCCGCGGCGGCCTCAAGGGCTGCCGCCGCCTTCACGGTGACCGAGGTGGCGCGCTTGCGGGCCTGGCGAACCGGCTTATCGAGGGCCGCGACGGTCTCGGAGGTCGTGCCGTCGGCGGATGCGCCGGCGTACGTGGCCGGGGCGGTGGTCCTGCGGGTGGTCGGGGCGGCATCCGGAAGGATGATGCCCAGTCCGACGTCGCCGTCAGCGTTGACGTGGGCGAGCGCGGGAGCCGCGGTCGCGGTGGTGGCACGGCGCGGAGCGCGCTTGCGGGGTGCTGTGGCCGGGGCGACGGCGGTGTCGGCGACGGGGGCCTCGGCTGCCGGGACCTCGAGGGTCTCCGCGGCGGCGGGAGCGTTGTCCGCGGTGTCACCCGTGGAGTTGGTCCTGGCCTGGTCCGCGGTGATTGCCTCCACGAGTTCCCCCTTGCGTAGTTTGGATGCGCCCGGGATGCCCAGCTCGAGCGCCAGAGCCTGAAGCTCGGCGACGCGGAGGGTGGCCAGGTGCGATGAATCCGCAGCAGTGGTGCGGAGGTTGACGTCAGTCACGAAAAATTGTCCTTTCCCCTGGCGTGAAAAAGGTGGGCCAGGGAAGCTGTGTGCAGCGTCTCACGCGCTGCGGGTGGTCCAGTCCTGAAGTGATGTGGACTGGAGTGAACACACACAGCTACGCACAGATGAGGCGATAGCAGTGAGTTACAGGGAATGCACCGGAGAAGGGATCCGTTCGTTAGGCGGTTCCATCGGGTACGCCTCAACCCTAGCAGAACGTTCGGACGCTGAAGACGCCCCCACCCGGGGCACATCCGCCGCTGGGCCGGCGGGCCCCAGAGGCCGGGTCGCCTCGGCGGCGGTCCGGCCGCCACGGTCAGACGTCGGTGCGGGTGACCGTCGCTCCCATGAAGTCGACGGCGAGCATGAGCGCCTGCCAGGGAGTCTCGGACTCCGCGGCAACGAGCTCGGCGGCGACGAGCCGCTGGCCGGGGTCGCTGGCGAGCACGAGGATCGACGGGCCGGCGCCGGAGACAACGGCCGCGAAGCCGTGCTCCCGAAGCAGGGTGATCAGCCGGTTGGTCTCCGGCATGGCGGCGGCGCGGTAGCTCTGGTGCAGTTTGTCCTCGGTGGCGGCCAGCAGCAGTTCGGGGCTTTGGATCAACGCGGCGATGAGCAGGGCGGAGCGGGACACGTTGAAGACGGCGTCTTCGTGCGGCACCGACTCCGGCTGAAGGCTGCGGGCGAGCGCGGTCGACATGGCGTGGTCCGGCACGAAGACGAGCGGCTTCACGCCGCGGTGCACCATCAGCTTCTTGTGCCGGGGACCCTCCGGCGTCATCCAGGCGATCGTCAGACCGCCGAACAGGGCGGGCGCCACGTTGTCCGGGTGCCCTTCCATCTCCGTGGCGAGGGAGAGGAGAGCCTCGGCGTCGATGTCGACGACGCCTTCGAGCAGGCCCTTCGCGGCCATGATGCCGGAAACGATGGCGGCACCGGAGGAGCCCATGCCCCGACCGTGCGGGATGACGTTGTGCGCAACGAGCTCCAGACCGGGAAGCGGCTGGCCGTAGGCGGCGAAGGTGTGGATGATGGCGCGCACGACGAGGTTGGACTCGTCGGTCGGCACCTCTCCCTCGCCCACGCCGTGCACCTCGACCGTGACCCCTGATCCGTCGCGAACGGCAACGTCGAGGTGGTCGTAGTGGGCGAGCGCGAGGCCGAGGGTGTCGAAGCCGGGGCCGAGATTCGCCGTCGTCGCGGGGACCTGGACCGTGACGGAGCGCCCGGAGAGCACCGAGCGGCCGGAGAGGGCCTCGGCGATGGTCACTTGTGGACCAGCCCGAGCACGCTGGCGACCTCGGCGGTGTCGACCGGCACGATGGTCGGCTTCACGTCGGAGCCGTCAGCGGTGCGGAGGGCCCACTGCGGGTCTTTCAGGCCGTGGCCGGTCACCGTGAGAACGACGGTGGCGCCGGCGGGAATGAGCCCGGCTTCGGCGCGCTCGAGCAGGCCCGCGACGCTGATCGCGGAGGCGGGCTCGACGAAGATGCCAACCTCGGCGGAGAGGATGCGGTACGCCTCGAGGATCTTCTCGTCGGTGATGGCGCCGAAGTACCCGTTCGTGAACTTCTGCGCCGCGAGGGCGAGGTCCCACGACGCCGGGTTGCCGATCCGGATCGCGCTGGCGATGGTCTCGGGGTGGTCGACGCGGTGGCCGAGCACGATCGGGGCGCTGCCTGCGGCCTGGAAGCCGAACATCCGGGGCATCCTCGTGGTGGCGCCGCGTTCGAGTTCTTCCGTGTAGCCGCGGGTGTACGCGGTGTAGTTCCCGGCGTTTCCGACCGGGACGATGTGAATGTCAGGGGCGTCGCCGAGAACCTCGACGACCTCGAACGCCGCCGTCTTCTGGCCCTCGATGCGGTCGGGATTGACCGAGTTCACGAGGTGAACGGGATAGTTCGCCGACAGATCGCGGGCGATGTCGAGGCAGTCGTCGAAGTTGCCCTGCACCTGCAGGAGCTGCGCGTTGTGCGCGATGGCCTGGCTGAGCTTGCCCATGGCGATCTTGCCCTCCGGCACGAGCACGACTGCCTGGATGCCGGCGTGGGTCGCATACGCGGCGGCCGAGGCGGAGGTGTTGCCGGTGGACGCGCAGATGACGGCCTTGGCGCCGTCTTCCATGGCCTTGGAGATGGCCATGGTCATGCCGCGGTCCTTGAAGGACCCGGTGGGGTTCATGCCCTCGTACTTGACCCAGACCTGCGCACCCGTGCGGGCGGACAGCGCGGGGGCGGGGATGAGCGGGGTGCCACCCTCGCCGAGGGTGATGATGGGCGTTTCAGACGTGATGTTCAGGCGGTCCGCGTATTCGCGCAGCACTCCGCGCCACTGCCGGGACAGTGTCTTCACGGCCGGCTGCAGCAGGGACTCTCGTTCGCTGGACATCAGACTCCTTCAACTCTCAAAACGGATGCGACATTGGTGACGAATTTGTTCCCGGCGAGGTCTTTCACGGTGGCGGCGAGTGCCGCTTCCGTTGCCTCGTGCGTTCCGATGACAAGGGTAGCCGTGGACGACACGGCCGCGTTACTGGCCGTGCCCGGCTGGGCGGGGGTCATCGACTGCTCGACCAAGGCGAGCGAGACGCCGTGGTCGCTGAACACCCCGGCGAGCGTGGCGAGCACGCCTGGTTCGTCGGTGACCTCGAGCGTGACCGCATACCGGGTGGTGATGCTGTCGATCGAGAACACGGGCAGATCGGCGTGGCTGGACGCGGCAACCCCGGGGCCGCCGGCGATGTGGCGCCTGGCCAGCGAAACGAGGTCGCCGAGCACGGCGGAGGCCGTCTCCACTCCCCCCGCGCCTGCCCCGTAGAACATCAGGCTGCCGGCCGCCTCCGCCTCGACGAAGACCGCGTTGTTGGCGCCGTGCACCGACGCGAGCGGGTGGCTGCGGTGCACCATGGCCGGGTAGACCCGGGCGGAGACGCCCTCCCTGCCGGTCGCGGCGTCGACGAGCCGCTCACAGATCGCGAGCAGTTTCACGACGTAGCCGGCCTTCCGGGCCGATTCGATCTGGGCCGGGGTGACGGAGGTGATTCCCTCGCGATACACGGATTCGAGCGGCACGTTGGTGTGGAACGCGAGGCTGGCCAGGATGGCCGCCTTCTGCGCGGCGTCATAGCCGCCGATGTCGGCGGTCGGGTCGGCCTCGGCGTAGCCGAGGTCTGTGGCGAGCCGGAGGGCTTCCTCCAGGGTGTCCCCGTCGGTGTCCATCCGGTCGAGGATGAAGTTGGTGGTGCCGTTCACGATGCCGAGGATGCGGTTGACCTGGTCGCCGCCGAGGCTGTCCCGCAGCGGGCGCACGATCGGGATGGCGCCGGCGACGGCGGCCTCATAGTTCAGCTGGGCGCCGACCTGGTCGGCGGCCGCGAACAGTTCGGGGCCGTGCGTGGCCAACAGTGCCTTGTTGGCGGTGACGACATCCGCGCCGGAGTTGATCGCCATCAGGATGTAGCTGCGGGCCGGTTCCAGGCCGCCCATCAGCTCGATCACGACGTCGGCGCCGAGGATCAGCGACTCGGCGTCGGTGGTGAACAGTTCGCGCGGCAGGTCGACGGTGCGCTCCGCATCGACGTCGCGCACGAGGATGCCGACCAGTTCGAGGCTCGCTCCCACCCGGTTCGCAAGCTCCTCCTTCTGTTCGAGAAGGAGTCGGGCCACCTGCGCGCCGACGGAGCCGCCGCCCAGCAGGGCGACGCGCAGATTGCGGTATTCGATCATCGGATGGATTCCTTCGGTTGATCGGTGGTCGGGCCTGTCGAGACCCCGCCCCCGCTGGTCGAGCCGCCAGTGGTCGAGCCCCCGGTGGTCGAGCCTGTCGAGACCGAGCCCGTCGAGACCCCGCCGCCGGTGGTCGAGCCTGTCGAGACCGAGCCTGTCGAGACCCCGCCATCGCGCGCCAGGAGGTCGGCGATGCTCTCGCCGCGCACGAGAATCCGCGCCTCGCCGTCACGCACGGCGACCACCGCCGGTCGGCCGACGAAGTTGTAGTTGCTGGCCAGCGACCAGCAATAGGCGCCGGTCGCGGCCACGGCGACCAGGTCGCCCGGTGCGACGTCGCCGGGAAGGTAGTCGGCGTCCACGACGATGTCGCCGCTCTCGCAGTGCTTGCCGGCGATGCGCACGAGCACGGGTTCGGCGGTGGAGGCACGGCCGGCCAGCCGCACGGAGTAGTCGGCGCCGTAGAGGGCGAAGCGGGCGTTGTCGCTCATCCCGCCGTCGACGCTCACGTAAAAGCGGGTGCTGCCCGACACGTCGACGGCCTTGACGGTGCCCACCTCGTACAGGGTGATCCCGGCGGGGCCGGCGATGTAGCGGCCCGGCTCGAACGCGACCACGGGAACGGGGATGCCGCGATCGGCGCACTCCGCGGCGACGATGTCGGCCAGGCGGGCGGCCAGCTCGGCCACCGGGGTGGGCCGGTCGGCGGAGGTGTAGGCGATCCCGAAGCCGCCGCCGAGGTTGAGCTCGGGCACCGGGCCGCCGGCGAGCAGGGCGGCGTGCACGGCCAGCAGGCGGGACGCGGACTCGGCGAAACCGTCGGCGCCGAAGATCTGCGAGCCGATGTGGCAGTGCAGGCCGACGAAACGAAGGCTCGCCTCCGCACGGATGCGGGCGACCAGCGCGGAGGCGTCCTCGAGCACGACGCCGAATTTCTGGTCCTCGTGGGAGGTGGCCAGGAACTCGTGGGTGTGCGCGTGCACTCCGCTGTTGACCCGGAGGCGCACCGCCTGCACGATGCCGTGCCGGGCCGCGGCCTCGGCGACCCGGCCGATTTCGAGCGGCGAGTCGATCACGATCGTGCCGACGCCGAGCCGGCAGGCGTCGTCGATCTCGGCGGGGGACTTGTTGTTGCCGTGGAAGCCGAGCCGGTGCGGCGGGGTACCGGCCGCGAGCGCCACGGCGAGTTCGCCGCCGCTGCAGATGTCGATGTTCAGCCCCTCGCCGACCATCCAGCGGGCGAACTCGGTGGAGAGGAACGCCTTGCCCGCGTAGTAGATGCGCACGCTGGTGCCGATGCGGGCGAACTCGGCCTCGAAGGCGGTGCGGAGCTCGGCCGCGCGGGTGCGGGCATCCGTTTCGTCGACGACGTAGAGCGGAGTGCCGAACCGTGCGGCTAGGGAGCCGGCGCTGCAGCCGCCGATGACGAGTTCGCCGTTGCCGTCGCGAGTGGCGGAGACGGGCCAGAGGCCTGCGGCGAGCGCGTTGGCGTCGCCGGGCAGGCCGAGCCAGTCGGGGGCGAGCGGGTTGGTGGCCACGGGTGAAAACCTCACGGGAAAGTCGAGTGGGTGTCTCACTGAGTGGCGAGCGAACCCGGGTTGGTCCCTGAAGCCAGTGAAGATGCCGCCGCTGGGAGAGCGGGGACCTGCGGCAATTCTAGCGACCGGGTGCGGGATGCGCCGAATCGGTGTTACGCCGCGATTCGGCGCCCTCGTGCCGCTTGCCCAGAGCCGGAACCGGCGAGCGGTGCCGGCGAGCGGTGCCGGCTCAGCCGGCGTCGCAGGTGCCGAGCGTGGTGAGCGACTTGCGGGTGAGCAGCAGGCTGCTGGACTCGAGCGTGATCCGCGCCCGCTCCGGCGTGACGTTCACTCCGGCCAGGCTGACGCCCTCCGGCAGGTACTTCGCCACGCACACCCTGACCGGTTGCTGGCCGACGATCAGCGGCAGGAGCTGGTCCGCGTCGATGCTTCCGGAGCCGGTGGTGACCTTGGCGCTTTTCGGCGCGAACAGCAGCGAATCGGCGACGGCGGTCGGGGTGGCGGTGGCCTCGTAGCCGATGGGGAACCCGAGCACGGAGACGCTGCCGGCGTAGCTCACCTCACCGGCGCCCAGCACGAGTTGGGCGTCGGGGGCATCCGCCGCCAGCGAGCTGCGCAGCAGGGTGTTCAGCGCAGTCTGGTCCAGGTCGACCAGGCCGCGAACGTCGCCGACGGGCTTGCCCTGGTCGACGGGGACCTGGGTGGCCACGACCCGCACGGATGCCGCCACGCCGTCGACGGTGAGGGCCGGCGCGGTCAGTGCGACCCGGTCGAAGCTGCCGGCCAGGTATTGGGCGATCACCGAGATGCCGCCGATGGACACGCCGACGTCACCGGTGACGGTGTCGGGGAGGTTGTCGGCGATTTCCTGCTTGACCCGCCCTTCGGCGTAGCTACGGGCTCCCGCGTCGACGATGAAGAACGCGGCGATGAGTCCCAGCACCGTGAGGCTGGCGATGACGATCGCGCTCATCCCGCGGCGACGGCGGGTTCGTGCTGCCCTGTCCGCCATTACATGCGCTCCGGGGCGGAGACGCCGAGCAGGTCGAGGCCGTTGCGGATGACCTGGCCGGTGGCGTCGTTCAGCCACAGCCGGGTGCGGTGCAGGTCGGTCACCGGTTCGTCGCCGAGCGGGATGACCCGGCAGTTGTCGTACCAGCGGTGGTAGTAGCCGGCGACCTCTTCGATGTAGCGGGCGATGCGATGGGGCTCCCGCAGTTCGGCGGCCTGGCCGACGACGCGCGGATACTCCTGGAGCACGCCGAGCAGGGCCGACTCGCTGTCATGCGTGAGCAGCTCCGGGGAGAACGCCGAGCGGTCCACGCCGGCGGCGACCGCGTTGCGGGCGACGGACCGGGTGCGGGCGTGCGCGTACTGCACGTAGAAGACGGGGTTCTCGTTGGTGCGCTTGCCGAGCAGGTCGAGGTCGATGTCCAGCTGCGAGTCGCTGCTCGAGCGCACGAGGGAGTAGCGGCCGGCGTCCACGCCGACGGCGTCGACCAGGTCGTCGAGGGTCACGATGGTGCCGTTGCGCTTCGACATCCGCATCGGTTCGCCGTCTTTGACGAGGTTGACCATCTGGCCGATCAGGATCTGTAGGTTGACCCCTGGCACGTCGCCGAACGCCTCGACCATGGCCATCATCCGGCCGATATAGCCGTGGTGGTCGGCGCCGAGCATGATCAGGTTCTGGTCGAAGCCGCGTTCGCGCTTGTCGAGGTAGTAGCCGAGGTCGCCGGAGATGTAGGCCGGTTCGCCGTTGGAACGGATGATGACCCGGTCGCGGTCGTCGCCGAACGTTGTCGTGCGCAGCCAGATGGCGCCGTCCGATTCGAAGATGTGGCCCTGCTCGCGGAGCCGCGCGATGGCGCGGTTGACGGCGCCGGACTCGTGCAGGGAGTCCTCGTGGAAGTACACGTCGAAGTCCACGCCGAAGCCGTGCAGCTTGTCCTTGATCTCGGTGAACATGAGGTCCACGCCGATCTGCCGGAAGACCTCCTGCTGCTCGTCCCTGGGCAGCGACGCGATGTCGCCGTCGAATTCCGCGACGACCTGGTCGGCGATGTCGCCGATGTAGGCGCCGCCGTAGCCGTCTTCCGGGGTGGGCTCGCCGAGGTAGGCGGCCAGCACGCTGCGGGCGAACCGGTCGATCTGAGATCCGTGGTCGTTGAAGTAATACTCGCGCGTGACATCCGCGCCCTCGGCCTTGAGCACCCGGGCCAGGCTGTCACCGACGGCCGCCCAGCGCACCCCGCCCATGTGGATCGGGCCGGTGGGGTTGGCCGAGACGAACTCGAGGTTGATCTTGATGCCGTCATAGAGGTGGCCGGTGCCGTAGCCCGGCCCGGCGTCGACGATGGTCTTCGCGAGCGCGCCGGCGGCGGCGGCCTCGAGGCGGATGTTGACGAAGCCGGGGCCGGCGATTTCGACGGAGGCGACGTCGGGGAGGGCCTCGAGCCCCTCGGCGAGTTGCGCGGCGACCGCCCGGGGCGTCGAGCCGAGCGGCTTGGCGATCTTCATCGCGATGCTGGAGGACCAGTCGCCGTGGTCGCGGTTGCGCGGGCGCTCGAGGGTGACGTCGGCGGGGGTCAGATCGAGGGTGGTTTCGCTTCCCGACTGGCGTCGGCGCTCGCCCAACTGCTGGATCAGGGCGAACAGGGATTCGGAAAGCTCGGCGGGAGTCACGGAAACCAAGCTTACCGGCCCGGTTATCGGCCCCCTGCTTGGTAGGGTCAACCCGTGACTGACTCCTTCTCGCGCTCCCTCCTCCGCAGCCGGCGCCTGCGTGCCGGCCTTGTCCTCGCGACCGCCAGCCTCGCCCTCGCCGCGCTCACCGGATGCTCCCCCGCGGCAACGCCGTCGGCCTCGGGCAGCAGCACGCCGAGCGCCTCGGCGAGCGCGAGCCCCACCGCGACTCCGACGCCCACGCCCACCCCGGCCGGAGCCGCGGTCACGCTGACCTGCGACCAGTTGCTCACCCCGGACGACGTTTACGCGTTCAACCCGAACTACGGCACCGCGCCCGGCTTCACGGCAACGTCGGCGACCGCCAAGACGGCGCTGTCCTACCAGGGCCTCGCCTGCGGTCTGCTCAACCAGACCAGCGGCGAGATCATCGAGATCTCGGTGGCCCTGCCCAACCCGGTTCTGATGACCACGCTGACCGACAAGGCCATCGCCTCCAGCAACCCCGTTCCCACCTACGGCGCCACGCCCGTCTCCGGGTTCTTCACCACCAAGGGCGGGAACGGCGAGGCTCAGGTCTTCACCGAGAAGTACTGGGTCACCTTCAGCTCCCCCGTTTTCGGCGAGCCGGGCGACGCCGAGCAGCTCATGTCGGCTGCACTCTCGCACCTCCAGTAGCCGGAAGGTCGCCGTCGCCGCCCCTCTGCGGCGACGTGCGACCGGCAGATCGCGGTCGAAGCGAACCACCGGGCCCCAGGATGCTGATAACCTAGTGTTTTCCTTGGCCCCCATAGCTCAGGGGATAGAGCACTGCCCTCCGGAGGCAGGGGCGGCAGTTCGAATCTGCCTGGGGGCACCTGATGAGTCTGCCGGTCCGCCGGTGGTCGAGCGAACGGGCGGCGTTTGAGCCCGCAAGCCGGTGGTCGAGTCCGTCAGCCGGTGGTCGAGCCGCTCACCCGGTGGCCGAGGCGGTCAACCGGTGGTCGAGCCCGTCGAGAGCCCACCCGCCGGTGGTCGAGCCCGTCGAGACCCCACCCGCCGGTGGTCGAGCCCGTCGAGACCCCACCCGCCGGTGGTCGAGCCCGTCGAGACCCCACCCGCCGGTGGTCGAGCCCGTCGAGAGCCCACCCGCTGCGTGGTCTCGTCGCCAGCACGAACCCGAGGATCCCGGTGGCCGGATCCTCGGCAGTGATCCAGCATTCTGCACGGTCGAACTTCGGCCGAGCCCGCTCGGCCACTCCGGCGACCGCGGGCGGCGCACGCCTCGACCCACAGTCGATACAGGTTCCCGACGGATGCCCCGCTCCCGGCGACAGGCTCTTCCAGCTATAGAGTCTGAACGTGATCATCTGGCTCAACGGACCGTTCGGCGGAGGCAAGACGGCTGTCGCTCGATCGCTGTGTGAGCGTGATGAGTCCAGGGTCCTCTTCGATACCGAAGAAGTCGGCCAGATGCTGCGTCACGCGCTCAACGCCAAGCGCCCAGTCACCGACTTCCAGGATTGGCCTGCATGGCGCGCCCTGGTCGTTGCCACTGCCATCGAGTTGGTGGCATGCCTCGAGTGCGATCTCGTGATCCCTCAATCCGTGTTCACACACGCCTATTGGCACGAATTGACCACCGGATTCGCCTCCGCCGACGTCGAAATGCGCGCATTCACTCTCACCGCGCAACCCGAGGAACTCGAGAAACGCATCGCTCGGGACGCCAAGGAGCCCAGCGCGGTGGACTGGCGTCTCGCCCGAATCCCGGCCTTTCAGGACGCGCTGCCGTGGCTTGCGACGGAAACCACCGTGATCGACACATCCGGGCGCACGCCGGCCGAAATCGCAGCCCGCATCCTCGAGGACGTCGTCGCCGACCGACACTGAGGCGCAGAACCGGCCCGGACTTGCGTCCCTACGCGTTGAAGATTCGACGCTCCTCCACGATCCGGAGAATCCACGCGCAGGCAATCAGCAGCACGCCAAGCGGAAGCATGACCGCGTTCAACAACGGTGCGAGATAGACCACGAAATCTCTGAAGAAGGTCGCATCGCCCTGGATTGCGAACGTCCATTGCTCCAAATAGAGCTGGCTCGCCAGGCCCAGGACCAAAAGCGCCAGCCCGATCGCCACGGCGATTCGAGAGTTGACTCGCGGGGGAACCGACGGCGCATCCTCACGATCCTCGGTGAGGCCCGTCTCGCTGATACTGGGCGGGTGGACGAGTGCCCTGGCAACCAGGGACAAGGCCATCAACGTCAGCCCCAGTGGCAGCAGTGCACCGGCGAAGAAATAGACCACGAATCGGACAGCTTCATTCGATGCCAGCTCCTGCCCGCCGCCGAGGCCGAACATCACGGTGATGAGGAACGTTCCGACGGCCAGGCCGAGGACGGTGAGAACCGCCCCGACCCAGAATCCCCGCACCGGCGTCAACATACGTGACATCGTCGATTCCCCTCTGTCTGTTGAGCCCTGCCCGACTCCGTGCCGCCCCAGGGTGGCCGCGGGTACTGTGCCCACGTCGTCAAGCTAGCAGCGATGTATGCCGCGCTGTGCGAAATCTTGGAGGGCGAGACGGGGATCTCGACAGGCTCGATCACCGACGGTGCCGAGCCCGGACCGGTCGTCGAGCCTGTCGAGACGCGGGGATCTCGACAGGCTCGATCACCGGGGCGCGATCTCGACAGGCTCGATCACCGGGACGCGATCTCGACAGGCTCGATCACCGGAGCTCGGCGTTCCGACCCTGTTGTGGGAGCATGCCCGCGTGACCGATCACCGTGAACGCCGTCCGCGGGCTGCTCGACATCATCACCCGGCTGGCCTCCGAGTTCCGGCCGACCGAAATCGTCGCCTGCCGGGACGACGACTGGCGCCCTGAGTGGCGAAGACTCCCGCCAGGTGCAGGTGATCTACACCGGGCGCGGCATGGCCCGGCTGGCACGAGGTTTCGTTGCTTTACGGCGCACCGCACCAGCGATGGCGAAATGGTCGATGATGGCATAGTCGGCACTCCGCGCCGGCCTGCCGAGCGTTTCCGCCTGACCAGGAAGACCCAACCTCATGCCGCACAACGCGATCGCCCGGCGGGGTGAACGGTGACCGCGGAGAGCTCCCGGCTCTTCGGCCCGGGCCGGAGCATCTGGTTCACGCTGGCCTGGGCCGTCCCAGTCGCGGTCCTTGCCCTTGCCGGGGCCGTGCTCGCCGCGAAGGGCATTCGCGCCCTGCCCGCGGTCGAGTCCTTCCTGGTCGACTATCCGGGCGCCTCACCGCTGCCGGCCTGGGCGCCCGTCGGGTTTCCCGCCTGGCTCGCCTGGCAGCACGGCCTCAATGTCTTCTTCATCCTGTTCATCGTGCGCTCGGGCTGGCAGGTTCGCACGGCCGGGCGGCCGACCACGTTCTGGACCCGGCGGAACACCGGCGCCCTGCGCACCAGGCGGGCACCGACCCGGATGGGAATCAATCTCTGGCTGCACCTCACCGTCGACCTCCTCTGGGTGCTCAACGGGCTGGTCTTCTACGTGCTGCTCTTCGCCACCGGCCAGTGGGTGCGAATCGTGCCGGTCAGCTGGGACATCGTCCCGAACGCCGTCTCCGCCGCGATCCAGTACGCGTCACTGGGCTGGCCCGTCGGCGACGGCTGGGTGAACTACAACGCCTTGCAGACGCTGAGTTACTTCAGCATCGTGTTCGTGGCCGCCCCCCTCGCCCTGGCCACCGGCATCCGGCTGTCTCCGCTCTGGACCTCGCGCAGACTCAGCAAACTGATCCCGCTCGCCCCGACCAGGGTCGTTCATGTCGGCGTGATGGTCTTCTTCCTTGTCTTCATCGCGGTGCACGTCACGCTGGTCCTCGCGACCGGCGCCCTCCGCAATCTGAACCACATGTACGCGGCGACGAGCGGCGACGGCTGGACCGGGTTCTGGATCTTCGCCGCGTCGCTGGCCGTGATGGTCGTGGCCTGGTTCGCCGCCGGCCCCCGCCTGCTGCGCGCCGTCGCCTCACTCGGCGGCACCGTCACGACCCGCTGAGTCGCTTCGCTGTCACGGCGCCACGATCTCATCCGCGTTGTCGGCGATCCAGTCCATCAGGGGTAACAGGCGGCGGGTGAGTTCGCGGCCCCGCTCCGTCAGCTCATAGTCGACACGCGGCGGGATGGATGCCTGCGCCTCCCGGTTGACGAAACCGTCCGCCTCGAGCGTGCGCAAGGTCGACGCGAGCATCTTCTCACTGATTCCCTCGATGGACCGCCGCAGCTCGCCCCAGCGCAGGGACTCCTGCTCGAGCGCCAGCAGCACCAGCACGCCCCACTTGCTGGTCACATGGTCAAGCACCGTTCGGGTGGCGCACTTCGCCGGATACAGGCCGCCGACCGCGCCGGGCCGCGCGCGGGAAACCTCGAAACTTACCTTCATGGGGGTAGCTTACCAAAAAGTGGGTACCTGCGTTGGGGAAGTAATGGCGCTGGCCTGTCGTTGACACCGGCAAGCAACCGAAAGGGCATCACATGTCATACATCGTCACGGCCACCACCGGCCACCTCGGCCGTCTCATCGTCGAGTCCCTGCTCGCACGCGGCGCGGCTCCCGCCGACATCATCGCCACGGCCCGCAATGCGAACAAGCTCCCGGCTCTGGCCGAACTCGGCGTGAGGACGGCCGTGCTCGACTACGCGAGGCCCGAGACGGTGACCACGGTCGTCACGCCCGGCGACGTGATCGCCCTGGTGTCGGGCTCCGAGCTCGGCCGGCGCTTCCTCCAACACTCCACCGTGATCACGGCGGCCACAGACGCCGGCGCGAGCCGCATCGTCTACACCAGCGCGCCCAAGGCCACCACCTCAGGCCTGCTGCTGGCCCCCGAGCACAAGGCGACCGAGGAGTTCCTGGTGGCGTCCGGGGTTCCGTTCACGATCCTGCGCAACGGCTGGTACACCGAGAACTACACCGGGGAGATCGAGAAGGCGCGCCAGTCAGGGGAGATCGTCGCGAGCGTCGGTTCCGGCAGGGTCGCCAGCGCCAGCCGGGCCGACTATGCGGATGCCGCGGCGATCGCCCTCCTGGACGACTCCCTCGCGGGCCGCACTCTCGAGCTCTCGGGCGACCACGCCTGGGACTTCGACGAACTCGCGGCGACGATCGGAACGCTGATCGGCAGGGACGTGACCTTCCGCAACCTCACACCGTCGGAGCATTCGAATATGCTCGCGGGCTTCGGGCTGGACGAGGGCACGGTGGGCTTCATCGTCGGGCTCGACGCCAACATCCGTGACGGCCTGCTCGCCGAGACCAGCGGTGACCTTGCCCGCCTCATCGGCAGGCCGACGACTCCGCTCGCGGCAGGGCTTGCTGCCGCGGCATAGACCCGGGCCCAGTGGCCGTCCTTGCGCTCGATGCCGACGGTGAGGCGGCTTGTCATCGAGTTCGCGGCGGCTGGACCCGGCTCGCGGCGCAGGTTTGAGAAGCGGGCGCACGGCAGAACGTGCGCCCGCTTCCCGGACCTGCGCGACGAGGCCGTAGGCCGGGCAACTGGCCAATGACCTGACCTTTTTTCGGGGCCCGCTCGCCTCGAGCGCGCCCGAAGCGCCGCTGCGCGCCCGGCGTGCCTGGCGCGCAGCGGCGAAGTTGGCGCGCTCGCCGGGCAGGCCTCCCAGAGAACGCCGAATCTGCTGGGCTACGCTCTTCTGGTGCCTCACCCGTTGCCTCCCCTCCACATCGCCCTCGTCTGCCTGCACACCTCGCCGGGCGCGGAGCCAGGTTCGGGTGACGCCGGAGGCATGAATGTCGTGGTCCGCCAGCAGGCGGAAGCCCTGGCGGCGGCAGGCCACACCGTCGACATCCTGACCCGGCGCTCGTCGTTCGAGCTGGCCGGCAACGTGCAGCTCACCCCGGGGGTCACCCTGCGGTTCCTCGACGCCGGCCCGGCGGAGCCCGTGGCGAAGGGCGACCACGAGGCTTTCATCGACGAGTTCCGGCTGCGGATGAGCGCCCTCGGCCCGTACGACGTCTACCACTCCCACCACTGGTTCTCCGGGATGGCCGCCCTGCCTCTCGCCCGTCTCCGCGGGGTGCCGCACGTGCAGAGCTTCCACAGCATCGCGGCCGACGAGTCCACCCCGCTGTCGGCCGGTGAACGCCCGGAATCCCCGGGTCGAATGGCCGGCGAGGCCTGGCTGGCCCGCGAATCCGACGCCGTCGTGGCGATCAGCGCGGCCGAGGCCGACACCGTGGTGGAGCGCCTCGGCGGTTCACCGGATCGCGTCGCGATCGTGCCGCCCGGCGTCGACGGGAGCCTCTTCCGTCCGACCACGCCGGAACCCGGCGCTGGCCGCGGCTATGCGATCGTGGCCGCGCGCCTGCAGCCGCTGAAGGGCCTGGACCTGGCGATCGAGGCCATCGCGGCGGTGCCGGAAGCGGTGCGCCCCGACCTGGTCATCGCGGGGGATGCCTCGGCCGACTTCGACGGCTACGTCGACGAGCTGAAGGCACTCGCGTCCCGGCACGGGATCGAAGCCGGGGTGCGGTTCGTCGGACCGCAGTCCCGGGTCGCCCTGGCCGCCCTGCTGCGCGGGGCACGCGTGGTGCTCATCCCCTCCCACTCGGAGACCTTCGGCCTGGTCGCCCTCGAGGGCGCGGCGAGCGGCGTGCCCGTGGTCGCCGCGGCATCCGGCGGCCTGCGCGAGGCCGTGCTGCACGGCGACACCGGCGTGGTGCTCGAGTCGCGCGACCCGGCGGCCTGGGCCGGAGCCATCACGACGATCCTGTCGAACCCCGGACTGGCCAGGCGCCTGTCCGTCGCGGGGCGCGAGCATGCGGAAGACCTGGACTGGCCCCGGTCAGCGGCCGGCCTGCTGGTCGTCTACCGTGCTCTCGCCGGCCCCGGCGCCGACCACCACCAGCACCTCGCGATCGCGTGAGCCTGCTCGACTTGGGCGCATCCGTGCTCCTCGTGCACGCCCACCCCGACGATGAGACGATCTCAACGGGGGCGCTGATCGCGGAAATGATCGAGCGAGGCATCCGGGTTTCGCTGCTCACCGCCTCCCGCGGCGAGCGTGGCGAGGTCGTTCCCGGGCCGCTCTCGGGCCTCGAGGGCACCGCCGCGCTCACCACGGCGCGGGAAGAAGAGTTGCAGCGGGCCGCGGCCGCGCTCGGAGTCTCGGAACGGTTCTGGCTCGGCGAGCCCCCCGCGCGGGCAGCCGGTCTGGCTCCGCGCCGCTACCGGGACTCGGGCATGACCTGGATCCGCCCGGGCCTGGCCGGACCGGCGGACGACGTCGACGACGACGCCCTCGCGATCGCACCCCTGCACGAGGTGGTGGCGGATGTCGCCGCCCTCATCCTGGCGCTGCGGCCGGCGCTCGTCATCAGCTACGACAGCGGCGGGGGCTACGGCCACCCAGACCATGTCCGGACGCACGTGGCCGCCCTCGCCGCGTGCGGCATCGTCGGCACGCCCCTCGCGGAGATCCTGCACGACCGCGCCGACGACGGCGAGTGGTTCGCCCTCGACCGGCACCTGGCCACCGTGACCGCTGCCCTCCGCTGCCACGCAAGCCAGCTCACCGTCGACGGTTCGGACATCGTGCACTCCGGCGGGCAGCGGGAGCCAATCACGACATCGATCGGCCTGCGCGTCCTCCGTGTCCAAAACGGATGCCCGCCACGGCGCGCGGTGCAGGCAAAAGGGGGTTTGATTGAGGAATGACCAGCATTGACAAGAACGCGGCACTCGTCATCATCGATGTGCAGCAGGGTTTCGACGAATCCGAATGGGGCTCCACTACCAATCCCGGCTGTGAGGACAACATCGACGCCCTCGCCGCGGCCTGGGTCTCGACCGGCCGACCGATCGTCGTCGTGCGCCACGACAGTAAGAATGCGGGATCGTCGCTCCATCCGGGGCAGCCCGGCAATGCGCTCAAACCGAGCGTCGCCGCGCTCCCGGCCAGCCTGTTGGTGACCAAGAACGTCAACTCCGCCTTCATCGGCGACCCGGACCTGCACCAGTGGCTGGGCCGGCAGGGCATCCGTCAGCTCGTGATGTGCGGCATCCAGACCAATATGTGCGTGGAAACCACGGCCCGGATGGGCGGCAACCTCGGCTACGACGTGATCGTTCCCCTGGACGCCACCCGCACCTTCGGACTGGTCGAAGTGGCACCACGGAACGGGACCACTCTGTCGGCCACGGCCGATGAGGTCATGCGCATGACGGCGCTGAACCTGGCCGCCGGCGGGTTCGCCACGGTCACCAGCACCGCGGACTTGCTCCCGCTGATCTGACCGGCGCACCGGGTCTCGACAAGCTCGACCACCGGGGACACGCTCGACCACCGGGCGGTGAATGAGCCCGTCGAAATCGGCCGGGTCTCGACAAGCTCGACCACCGGAGACACGCTCGACCACCGGAGACACGCTCGACCACCGGGCGGTGATTGAGCCCGTCGAAATCACGCGCGAACCGTTATCCGGCCATCCCTCCGGACAGCAGCAGCGAGGTCAGCCCCACGAAGGCAACCACATTCAGCACCACGGTCCCCCAGAAGGCCGAACGAAAGCTCGCCTTCTTCGTCTTGTGACGAAGAGTCTGCTGGGCGACGATGGCACCGGGCCAGCCACCCACGGCACCCCAGACGAGCAGGGTGCTCTCCGGTACTCGCCAGCGGCCCGCTGTCGCCGCCGACTTGTCCACCGCGTAGGCCACGAAGCAGCACGCACTCGCGGCCAGATAGACGGCCGCGACCCAGACCGACAGCGGCCGGATCGCGTTCAGCACCAGGCAGAGAGCGACAAACGCCGGAATCGCCAGGTACGCGCCCGCGCCTGAGCCCGACCCCGGCGAGGCCGACCGGCGGCTCTGGTTCCGGCGCCCCGGTGTGCTGCGTGATCTGCCCTGGCCCATGTAGACGAGCGTAACGTTCCGGCGCGCCGCGGCATCCGACCGTAGGTTGGAAGCATGACCTCGCCGCGCACCCTGCCCAGACCCGACAAGCACGACCCGCAGAGCCTCGGGTTCGCCACCCAGTCGGTGCACGCCGGGAATCAGGTCGACGCCGGGTCCGGTGCGCTCCGCACGCCCATCGTGATGGCGAATTCCTACGCGCTCCCCGACGACCCGGCGGCCTTGAGCTGGTCGGGCACCGACGTTCCCCTGTACACCCGCAACAGCGGGTCCAATCAGCTGGGACTGCAGCGCAAGCTCGCCGTGCTCGAGGGCGGTGAGGATGCCGTCGCCCTCGCGAGCGGCGTCGCTGCCCTGCACGCGGTCTTCTTCACGCTCCTGCGAACCGGTGACCACGTCGTCGTCGCGGATGTGACCTACGAGGCGGTCTTCCGGCTCTTCACCGAGCTGCTGCCGGAGAAATACGGCATCCAGGCCAGCTTCGTCGACCCGACCGACCCGGACGCCGTGCGGGCAGCCATCCGCCCGGAAACCCGGCTGGTGCACATCGAGTCGGTCGGCAACCCGACCACCAAGGTGACGGATGTCGCGGCGATCGCCCGCATCGCCCACGAGGCCGGAGCCCTTCTCTCGATCGACAACACCTTCACTCCCCCGCCGCTGTTCCGCCCTCTCGCGCTGGGCGCCGACCTGGTCGTGCACTCCCTGACGAAGTACATCAACGGGCACGGCGACGCGATGGGCGGCGCCGTCATCGGCCGCGCCGACCTGATCCGTCGGATCAAGCTCGACGCCATGGTGGATGTCGGCGGAGTGATCAGCCCCTTCAACGCCTGGCTGATCATGCGCGGCTCGGTCACCCTGCCCCTTCGCCTGCGCCAGCACTGCGCCTCGGCGCAGGCGATCGCGGAGTTCCTCGAGGCCGACCCGCGGGTGGCCTACGTCGCCTACCCGGGGCTGGAGTCGCATCCGCAGCACGCCGTCGCGGCGCGCCAGTTCGGCCAGGGGTTCGGCGGCATGATGGCGTTCGCGGTCGCCGGCGACGCGGCCACCCAGAACCGGTTCGTGTCGAACCTGCGGGTGATCACCTCCGCCGTGTCGCTCGGGCACGACGAGACCCTGATCGTGCACGTCGACGCCTCCGGCCCGCGGGTGGCGGCCTACCCGCCGGCGTTCCGGGAGTTCGGGCACCTGCGGCTCTCGGTGGGGCTGGAAGACGCCGACGACCTCGTCGCCGACCTCTCCGCCGCCCTCGCCGCGACGTTCCCGTGAGCCGATACGGGATCGGGAGCCGTTACGGGATGTAGTTGAACTCGTCCGGGTTCGGGCCGGTGCGCTCGATGCGAGTCTGCGGTCAGGCCGCGACGAGGTCGGCGACGCGTGCGTCGGCGACCTGACGCTGCAACGCCGAGAGGAGGAGCGGCAACTGCTCGGCCGGGGCATCCGGCGCCTCGGGGTGCCACTGCACTCCGGTGATCGGCGCCGACTCGTGTTCGACCGCCTCGACCAGGCCGTCCGGGGCGATAGCCGCGGGAACCAGACCGGCGCCGAGCCGGCCGACGCTCTGGTGGTGGGCGCTCTGCACCGAGACGGCGACGGAGCCGAGGCTGTCGAGCAGCCCGGTGCCGTCGAGGAGCTCGACGGGGTGCTCGCGCAGGGTCTGGTCGACCGGAACGTCCACAGTGCGGTGGATGCCGTCTTCGATGTGCTGCACGATGCCGCCGCCGAGGGCGACGTTGATGACCTGCAGTCCGCGGCAGATTCCGAGGAGCGGGGTGTCCCTCGCCACGGCGCGGTGCACGAGGGCGATCTGCCCCTCGTCGGCGGCGTCGTAGTGGCGGGTTTCACCCTCGTAGCCGTCTGCGCCGCCGTAGAACCGGGGCGTGATGTCCTCGCCGCCCATGATCAGGATGGCGTCGCAGTCATCCGTCGCCTCGAGCAATTCGGCCGGGGTCATGTCGGCGGCCGCGAGACGCGTGACTCGCCAGCCGCCCCGCTCACCGGCGGAGACCGCGGAGGCATTGAGCACCTGGACCTTGGCGTGGTACGCCGGGCGGTCCGGGCGGTGGCGGGTCACCTCGACGACGGCGAGGCGGGGCAGGTCCGCGGTGGAGCCATGCTCGGGCGCGAAGGCCACAGGGGTCGTGGCGGCGAGCTGCGGCGGTGAGAAGTGCCTGGTCATGTTCGCCTCCGCCCCGGTTGTTGTGGTTTCCCCAGTCTGGAGACTGGACCGAGATCCCGCCAGCGGACCCGTAACAGTGCGAAACAGTGCGGACCGGGGTGCCCGCCGGCGGCGCATCGGCCGCCTGCCCTGCCCGCCGAAAGTGGGGCCGCCGGTTCCTGGACGCGTCGCACCTGACCGTTCTATGCTCGGCACGAGAAACACCAGCGTATCGACGGTCTTGTGAGGATGTGTGCCCATGCGGTCACGGTGGTTGATCCCTGTCGCAGTGGCGGCCCTGTTCGCCGTCTCCGTTCCCGCCCTGGCCGTTCCCACCCTCGCCTGGGCCGAGGATCCCGTCACGTTCGGCGCGAGCCACATCGCGGACAAGGTCGGCGCGGTCACCACACGCAGCGCCGAGGTGACCGCCGCTCTCGACCGGCTCTATGCCGACACGCGCACCGACCTCTTCGTCGTCTACGTCGACGCGTTCACCGGGGTGGCCGACCGCCAGCAGTGGGCCGACCAGACCGCCGACGACAACGGTCTGGGCACCAACGACGTGTTGCTGGCCATCGCCACGGGCGATCGGGAGTACCAATTGTCGGTCGCCCCCGACTTCGCCCTGACGGATGCCCAGCTCCGCGAGGTCGAGACCGTCGCGATCGAGCCGGCGCTCCGGGTCAACGACTGGGCCGGCGCGGCCATCGGCGCGGCGAACGGCCTCGCCGCCGGCATCACGGGCACAGCCATCACCGCCCCCGAGATCACCCCGGGGGATGCCTCCCCCGGCCAGTCCGCCGGCGGATCGATCGGCATCATCCTGGTGATACTGGTCGTGATCGCCCTCCTCGTCGTGGGCGCCGTGGTCTTCTTCGTCGTGCGCGGGAGGCGGAAGGCCGCGCTCCCGCCGGCCGGGCCGCCGACGACGGGCCTGCAGGCCCTGCCGACCACAGAGCTGAAGCGGCGCGCGGCGAGCGCACTCGTGCAGACGGATGACGCGGTCAAGTCGAGCGAACAGGAGCTCGGCTTCGCAATCGCCCAGTACGGTTCCGCGGCGACGGGCGCCTTCCAGACCGCCCTGGCCTCCGCGAAGGGGCAGCTCACCGAGGCGTTCACCCTGCAGCAACGGCTCGACGACTCCGAGCCGGACTCGGAGGAACAGCAACGGGCCTGGTATGCCGGGATCATCGACCTGTGCGGCACGGCCAACGCGGCCCTCGACGAACAGACCGACGATTTCGACGAACTCCGGCAGCTGGAGAAGAAGGCGCCGGAGGCCATTGCCGCGGCAACCCAGGAGGTCGCCGCGATCGAGGCGCGCGTCACCTCGGCCGATGCGGCCCTGGCCGCCCTGGCCGCCCGGTACACCGACAACGCGATCGCGACGGTCGCCGACAACCCGCGTCAGGCACGCGAACGAATCGCATTCGCCGGGGCGGCCCTGGCCGAGGCGAACACGCGCCTGACCGCCGGAGAGACCGCCGCCGCGGCCGTGGGCGTACGCGCCGCCGAGGAATCGGCCGACCAGGCAAGACTGCTGCTGGACGCCGTCGACCGGCTCGGCTCGGACCTGCAGACCGCGACCGCCGGCGTGGCCGCGACCCTCGCCGAGCTGCAGGCCGACCTCGTCACCGCGCGCGGGCTCCCTGCCGGCACCTCCGCCTCCGGCGCCCTGCCCGGCGTGATCGCCGTCACCGAGCAGGCCATCAGCGAGGTCACCGGGCGGCTCTCCACCGCCCGGATCGACCCGCTCGAGCTGATGCACAGGCTCGAGGTCGCCAACACCCAGATGGACGCGGCGCTGCAGGACGTGCGCGACGCCGTGTCCAGCGCGCAACGCGCCCGGGCGGCCCTGAACCAGAACCTGCTGGCCGCCCGCGCCCAGGTCTCCGCCGCCGAGGACTTCATCACGGCCAGGCGGGGCGCGGTCGGCGCGGAGGCGCGCACGCGTCTGGCCGAGGCCGGGCGCCTCCTGGTCGAGGCGGAGTCGGCGAGCGCCGTGAACCCGGATGCCGCCCTCGCCGCCGCCGCCCGGGCCAACTCCCTGGCCGCGAACGCCATCGCCCTCGCCCGGAACGACGTCAATGAGTTCTCGGGCGGACAGGCGGCAGGCGGCCTCGGCGACGTCTTCGGCGGCGGAGGCGGCGGAGGCGGCAGCCGCGGCGGGAGCGGCAACGGCATGATGGGCGCCATCCTCGGGGGCATCATCATCAACTCGATCCTTGGCGGCGGCGGGGGCGGCGGGGGCATCTTCGGCGGAGGCGGGGGCGGGCGTCGCGGCGGGGGCGGCGGCTTCGGCATCCCCGGCGGATTCGGCGGGGCGGCCACCCGTTCCCGGCGAGGCGGCGGCGGCAGGTTCTAGGTTCACCGCGGCATCCAGCTGCCAGCTTTTTCACAGACAACCGGCACATTCACCCAGCACACACCGACAGAATGGGCTTATCCCCGTCTGATCCCTCGAAAGGACACTGCAATGACAAAACAGTCCATCTTCGGCCGCGTCGCCCAGCTCGCCAAGGCCAACATCAATGCGCTCCTGGATTCCGCCGAGGATCCGAAGCTCATGCTCGACCAGATGGTGCGCGACTACACCAATAGCATCGCCGACGCCGAGAGCGCCATCGCCGAGACCATCGGCAACCTGCGCCTGCTTGAGGACGACCACCGCGAAGACGTGGAAGCGGCCGCCGAATGGGGCGGCAAGGCGCTGGCCGCGAGCCGCAAGGCCGACGAGCTGCGTTCGGCGGGAGCCACGGCCGACGCCGACCGCTTCGACAACCTGGCGAAGGTGGCGCTGGGCCGCCAGCTGCAGTCCGAGAAGGAGGCGAAGATCGCCGAGCCGCAGATCGCGTCGCAGTCGGCCGTCGTCTCCCAGCTCAAGAACGGCCTCAACGCCATGAAGGAGAAGCTGAACCAGCTGGCCTCCAAGCGGAACGAACTGATCGCGCGGTCGAAGACCGCAGAGGCCCAGACCAAGGTGATGGATGCCGTCAAGAGCATCGACATCATGGACCCGACCAGCGAGGTCTCCCGGTTCGAGGACAAGATCCGCCGCGAGGAGGCCCGGGTCCGGGGTGCGAGCGAGCTGGCCGCATCCAGCCTCGACGCCCAGTTCGAGAGCCTCGAGGACCTCGGCGAGCTCACCGAGGTCGACGCGCGCCTCGCCACACTCAAGGCCGGCGGCGCGAGCGAGATCGAGAAGTAGCCGGCTCGAGAAAAAAGTCCTGGCAATCGGGCGCCGGTGGGAACACCCTGCCGGCGCCCGTCGTTGTCGATGGCATGACAACCATCGGACTCATCGGCGCCGGCAACATCGGCAGCCAGCTCGCACGACTCGGCGTGGCCAACGGCTATGACGTGGTCATCAGCAACTCGCGCGGACCGGAAACCCTGCGCGACCTCATCGAGGAGCTCGGTCCCCGCGCCAGGGCCGCCACCCCCGCCGAGACGGCCGCGGCGGGGGACCTCGTCGTCGTGACCATCCCGCTGGGCCAGATCGACACCCTGCCCGTGAGCGAGCTCGCCGGCAAGGTCGTCATCGACACGAACAACTACTACCCCCAGCGAGACGGCGACATCGCCCCCCTCGACGACGAAACCACGACCACCGCCGAGCTGCTGCAGGATCGGCTGCCCACCTCGACAGTCGTGAAGGCGTTCAACCACATCTACGCGGCCGACCTCACAACGGATGGCCAGCCCGCCGGCTCGGAGAACCGACGCGCTCTCGTCGTCGCCGGCGATGACACTGCGGCCGCCGCCACGGTGACTGCGCTGCTCGACGATTTCGGCTTCGACACCGTCAACCTCGGCCCGCTCGCCGAGGGCTGGCGGATCCAGCGCGACACCCCCGGCTACGGTCCGCGCCTCAACGCCGGTGAGCTCCGGGACGCCACGACCGCCGCGCGGCGGTACCGGGACCAGTAGCCGGGGGTGCCGCTCGCGCGCCACACGCTCGCACGCCGCAAGCGGAGGGGAGCATACTGAGGGTATGGCTCCCACCTTCGTTGTTGTGCCGCAGTGGCAGGGTTCGGTTTCTCCTCGCGCGATGCGCCTGAGTGACGGTGCGGAGGCCATCCGAGGAGATCTTCCCGCGTCCGCGACGCGGGAGGTGCCCGTCCCGGTCGAGGCAGGCGACGCCCTCGACACCGGGATCGACCGGTTCTCCACCCTGGTCATGGTGCGCGAGCGCCTGGCGTCGGCGCTGCGCTCCGCCGCGACGCCGGTGCTGACGATCGGCGGTGACTGCGGGGTGTCCCTCGCGTCCGTCGAACACGCCGCCCGGCAGCATCCGGCCGACCTCGCCCTGGTCTGGCTCGACGCACACCCTGACCTGCACACGGCGGAGACGTCCCCGTCCGGCGCGTTCAACGGCATGGTGCTGCGCGCCATCACCGGAGAGGGCACCGACGGTCTGGCGCTGACCGGTGACGACCGCGTGCCGCTGCAGCGGGTGATCCTCGGCGGGGCGCGGGACATCGATCCGGCCGAGGCGGAACTCATCCGGGAACGCAAGGTCGCGAGCCTCTCCATCGACGACCTCGCCTCCCCCGACGCCCTGCTCGCCGCGGTGCGCGCCACCGGTGCGAGCTCGTTCTACCTGCATATCGACCTCGACGTGCTCGACCCGGCGATCCTGGCCGGCCTGGCCGACCTGATGCCGTTCGGGCTGAGCGTCGAGGCGCTCAACCGCACGATCACCGCCCTGCGCGGCGAGTTCACCCTCGCCGGGGCGACCATCGCCGGCTTCGCCCCTGCCTCGCCGGAGGCCGCTCCCGACGACCTGCCGAGCATCCTCCGCATCATCGGGGCCCTCACGCGCTGACCGGGGGTTCCCGTCAGCGCATCCGGAAGCCCGACCCGTAGCATGGGACCGACGCGCCGAGCGTCACGACGCCGAGGGAGGCATCCGTGAGCCTGCAAGACACCGTTCCCGACCAGCCGAGGATCATCACCGAGCGGCGGGGACACGTGTTCCTGATCGGGTTCAACCGGCCGGAGAAGCGCAATGCCGCCGACCTTGCGCTGCTGCAGCAGCTCGCGCTCGCCTACGGGGAGCTGGAGCGCGACCCCGAACTCCGCGTCGGCCTGGTCTATGCGGTCGGCGACCACTTCACCGCCGGCCTCGACCTGGCCGACATCGGGCCACGTCTCGGGCCGGACGGCATCGACATCGTGCCGGAGGGCGGCATCCACCCCTGGCAGGTCGGCGGCCAGAGCCTGTCCAAGCCCGTCGTGATCGCCGTGCAGGGCACCTGCCTCACCCTCGGCATCGAGCTCATGCTGGCCAGCGACATCTCGGTCGCGGCCGAGTCCACCCGGTTCGGGCAGATCGAGGTGGCCCGCGGGATCCTCCCCTTCGGCGGCGCCACCCTCCGTTTCCCCCGCACCGCGGGCTGGGGAAACGCGATGCGATGGATCCTCACCGGCGACATGTTCGATGCGGCCGAAGCCCACCGGATCGGACTGGTGCAGGAGGTCGTGCCGGACGGCACCGAATTCGACCGCGCCCTCGAGCTGGCCGAGCGCGTCGCCGGCCAGGCGCCGCTCGCCGTGCAGGCTACGCTCGCGAATGCCCGCACCGCCGTGCGCGACGGCGTCGCCGCGGCCGAGGCCCGACTGCAGCCGGCTTTGGCCCGCCTCGCCGCGACCGAGGATTCCCGGATCGGCATGGAGTCGTTCCTGACCCGCACGCCGGCGACCTTCATCGGCCGCTGAGCCGGAACAGCCCCCGCCCCACGACCTCACCCCCACCCGGAAGTCAGGAGAACAGCAATGGCCGAACCGACCGGAAGCAGCAGCACCACCACCACCACCACCACCACGGACTATGACGTGATCGTGATCGGCGCCGGGGCGGTGGGGGAGAACGTCGCCGACCGCACGGTGCAGGGCGGCCTGCGCACGGTGATCGTCGAGAGTGAACTGGTCGGCGGCGAATGCTCGTACTGGGCCTGCATGCCCTCGAAGGCACTCCTCCGCAGCGGGGCCGCCGTCACCGCCGCCGGGCGCGTCGGCGGCGCGGCCGAAGCCGTCACCGGCGAACTGGATGTCGCGGCCGTGCTGCGCCGCCGCGATTCCTTCACGAGCAACTGGTCGGACGAGGGCCAGGTGAGCTGGCTGGAGAAGTCCGGGATCGCCCTCGTGCGCGGCCACGCCCGGCTGACCGGGGTGCGCGAGGTGACCGTGACCCACCAGAACGGCTCCACGACCGTGCTGACGGCGGCCCACGCGGTGGTCGTGAGCACCGGGTCCGCCGCACTGCTGCCCGACATCCCCGGCCTGGCCGAGGTCGCGCCGTGGACCAGCCGAGAGGCCACCAGCGCCCAGAGAATCCCGGCGGGCCTCGCCGTCATCGGCGGGGGCGTCGTCGCGGTCGAGATGGCCACCGCCTACGCAACCCTCGGCGCCACCGTCACGATGATCGTGCGCCACGGCCTGCTCGGCGGGATGGAGCCGTTCGCGGCGGACCTCGTCACGGCCTCGCTCCGGGAGAGCGGCGTCACGGTCCTCACCGGGGTGTCCACGACGGGCGCCGCGCGCACCGAAGACGGCCAGGTCGCGCTCACCCTCGACGACGGCACGACGGTCACGGCCGCCGAGGTGCTGGTCGCCACCGGCCGGGTGCCGCACACCGGTGACCTCGGCCTCGAGACGGTCGGGCTCACCCCGGGCGAGTGGCTCACGGTCGACGACACCATGCTCGTGCGGGGCGCCGCGCCGGAGCTGGCGGGGCACTGGCTGTACGCGACCGGGGACGTCAACCACCGGGCCCTGTTCACCCACCAGGGGAAGTACCAGGCCAGGGCCGCCGGCGACGTGATCGCCGCACGGGCCGCCGGTCGGCCGGTCGATGACGCACCCTGGGGAACCCACGTCGCCACCGCCGACCACGCCGCGGTCCCCCAGGTGACCTTCGGCGACCCAGAGGTCGCGTCGGTCGGACTGACGCAGGCGGCCGCGGAGAAGGCCGGGCATCGCATCCGGGTGCTCGACTACAACCTGGGCTGGGTCGCCGGGTCGAGCGTGCACGCCGACGGCTACACCGGGACGGCCCGGGCGATCGTCGACCTCGACCGGGAGGTGCTGCTCGGAGTCACGTTCGTCGGTCCGGACGTCGCGGAGCTGCTGCACGCGGCGACGATCGCCGTGGTCGGCGAGGTGCCGATCGGCAGGCTCTGGCACGCCGTGCCGAGCTACCCGACGATGAGCGAGATCTGGCTGCGCCTGCTCGAGGAGTACGGCCGCCCCTGACCCCGGTGCTCGAGCCCCGGTGCTCGAGCCGGTCGAGCCCCCGCCGCCACCCCGCCGCCACCCCGCACCCCGAGCCGGTGGTCGAGCCTGTCGAGACCCCGCCGCCACCCGCGTCCGCCCTGGCCCCCGAGCCGGTGGTCGAGCCTGTCGAGACCCCGCCGCCACCCGCGTCCGCCCCGCACCCCGCACCCCGAGCCGGTGGTCGAGGCTCACGGCTGAGGTTGGAGAAGCCGGCGCAGGATGGAACGTGCGCCCGCTTCTCCAACCTGCGCCACGAGGATCATGGAGCGCGGTCGCCGCGGATTCGAACGGTTGGCCCGCGTGCGGATGCGCGCAGGATTGCCGTCCCACGCCTATATCCTTGGTGAACGCCGGATTCGTTTCGATCGACGGGAAAGCACCATGCTCGAAGTAACCGCGCTCCGCTGGGCGCTCACCATCGCCCTCATCCTGGGGCTGCTCGCCCTGGACCTGGGTCTCGCTGCGGCACGGCCGCACGTTGTCAAGTTCCGCGAAGCCGTGATCTCGTCGATCCTCTACATTGCCGTGGCAATCGGGTTCGGCCTCGTCTTCGCCGCCCAGGTGGGTTGGGACTTCGGTGCGGAATACTTCGCCGGCTACATCGTGGAGAAGAGCCTGTCCATCGACAACCTCTTCGTTTTCACGATCATCATGACGACCTTCGCCGTGCCGGACAGATACCAGCAGAAGGTTCTCATCTTCGGGATCGCCCTGGCCCTGATCATGCGAGCGATCTTCATCGCGCTGGGTGCCGCACTGCTCTCGCTATTCTCCTTCATGTTCCTGATCTTCGGTCTCGTGCTGATCGTGACGGCCGTTCAGCTCTACCGGCACCGCAACGCCGACCCTGACGTGCAGGACAACGTCCTGGTGCGAGTGGCTCGTCGCGGACTTACGGTCACCGAGGATTACGACGGCGGCCGATTGTTCTCCCGCAGCGCCGGCCGCCGAGCGGTGACGCCGCTCTTCATCGTGCTGCTGGCCATCGGCAGCACAGACCTGTTGTTCGCGCTCGACTCGATCCCGGCGATTTTCGGGATCACCGACGAACCGTACATCGTCTTCACCGCGAACGCCTTCGCCCTGCTCGGGCTTCGCGCGCTCTTCTTCCTCGTGAAGGGACTCCTTGACCGCCTGGTCTACCTCTCCACCGGGCTGTCGCTCATCCTGGCGTTCATCGGCGTGAAGCTCGTCCTGCACTGGGGGCATGGCATCGATGACCGCGTACCGGAGGTCAGCACCAATGCCAGCCTCATCGTCATCGGTGTCGTCTTGACCGTGACCACGATTGCCAGCCTGATCAAGGTTCGCCAGGACCCCACCGCACGCGCCCACGCCGGCTCGCTGACAGCGGAGGATCCGCATGATTCCGGCCGCTCGAGATGACCGTCTGATCAGCCGGGTCGGGTTATGCCGTGACGAGGGCCTCGGTCGCCCGTAGCGCCTACGCTGGTGATGTGCGCAGCATCCTCTTCGACTCCCCCGTCAGCCGGGCCGGCTACCTCTACGCCACCCTGGTCGCCCTGGTCTGGGGTTTTTTCTGGAGCACCGGCCGGGTCGAACGCCGGGGTGGCCTTGTCGTCTTCCGCGGGATGCCGGCCTGGGCCTTCGGCCGCGGCGGCTCGTGCGTGGGCGGCTGTTACCTGACCAACCAGAACGTCACCGACCGGATCCTGGAGCACGAGGCCGTGCACAAGCGCCAGTGGCAGCGGTACGGGATGGTCTTCCCGCTGCTCTACCTGGTGGCCGGCCGCAATCCGCTCCGGAACCGATTCGAAATCGAAGCAGGACTCGACAAGGGCGGCTACCTCGCCCGTGGGGAACACAGATGAACCAGCGAACGATCATCATCACCGGCGCCAGTGACGGCATCGGGGCCGCCGCGGCGCGCAAGCTCAGCCGTGACGGCGCACACGTCGTGATCGTGGGGCGCTCCCCCGCCAAGACGGCGTCGGTCGCCGCCGAGCTCGGCGCGGACCACCTCGTGGCCGACTTCGCCCGGCTGGACGAGGTGCGCGGGCTCGCCGCCGAGTTGCGAGAGCGCTACCCGCGGATCGACGTCCTGGCCAACAACGCCGGCGGCATCATGGGCGCCCGGCAGCTCACCGTCGACGGCCACGAGAAGACCTTCCAGGTGAACCACCTCGCGCCGTTCCTGCTGACGACGCTCCTGATCGACCGGCTCAGCGAAAGCTCGGCCACCGTGGTCAACACGTCCAGCGCCGCGAACAGCGTCTTCGGCAAGTTCGACCTCGACGACCTCGAGGCGGATCGTTCGTACTCGCCTAACCGCGCCTACGGGAATGCCAAGCTCGCCAACATCCTCTTCACCAGGGAACTGCACGACCGTTATCACGACCAGGGAATCTCCACCGCCTCCTTCCACCCGGGCGTTGTCGCGACCGGTTTCGCCGCCGGCTCGACGAGCGTCATGCGCCTGATCTACCGCACCCCGCTCAAGCGCTTCCTGATTCCGCCGGAGCAGGGTGCCGACACCCTGACCTGGCTTGCCACGGCCACGCCGGGCACCGACTGGATCTCGGGCGAGTACTACGAGAAGCGAATCGTGCAGAAGGCGAATCCGCAGGCGTACGACCCGGCCCCCGCCGCCGGCCTCTGGGCCCGCAGCGAGGCCATGACCCGCGAATCCGCGGCACCCGTACCTGAGTGACCAAGCCAACCAATCCAACCAAGGAGAAGAACGATGAGCTACGCACACACCATCACCGTGGACAAGCCGTTCGACGAGGCCGTCCGACTCACCAGGGAGGCCCTGGCCGACCAGGGCTTCGGAGTCCTGACCGAGATCGACGTCCACGCCACCTTCACCGCCAAGCTCGGGGCCGAGCAGGCGGATGCCGTGGGCGACTACCTCATCCTCGGCGCCTGCAATCCCCAGCTGGCCAGCAGGGCCATTGCCGCCGATCCCAGCATCGGGGCGCTGCTGCCCTGCAACGTGGTCGTGCGGCGCGCGCCCGGCGCCGCGCAGACCACGGTTCAGGCGATCGACCCGGCCATCATGGTGCAGTTGAGCCATTCGCCGGAGATCAAGGACGTCGCGGCGGAGGCGGACGCCCGCCTGCGTGCGGCCCTCACCACCCTGCTCCCGCCCGCGTGACCCCGTAGCGGGGACCCCGTAGCGGGGGCCGCGAAGCAGAATCGAAACGCCCGGCCTCCGCGAGGAGACCGGGCGTTCCTGTCAGCGCTGAGGCTGCGGGTTCGGCTACTCGGCTGCGTAGCCGGCGGATGCCTCGGCCAGCAGGTCTGCCTCGGCCCAGGCCGCGAGGTTGGCCCGCAGCTTCGCACCGAGGTCCGCGTCCACGCTGGTCCAGTAGCCGATGGCCCGCTCGGTGACCTCCGGGCGCTCGACGCCGCTGATGGCACCGGTGATGGTGTCCAGGAACCGCGCCCTGGCCGCGTCGTCGAAGACGTCTCGGTAGAGCGTGCCGGCCTGTCCGAAGTCGCTGTCCTCGCTGCGCAGCCGTGCGGCGGCGCGGAGCAGCTCGCCGTCGTTCTCCCAGCCGCCCTCCGCCGCGAGCAGCGGGTCGGCGACGGGGCCACCGAGCGAGTTCGGAGCGTAGTTCGGCGCCTCCGGGGCGTTGTAGTGGTGGCGCGCCGCGCCATCCTGCGAGTAGTTGTTCACCGGGGCCTTCGGTGCGTTGACGGGCAGCTCGGCGAAGTTGGTGCCCACCCGGTAGCGCTGCGCGTCGGGGTAGGAGAAGATGCGCGCCATCAGCATCTTGTCGGGGCTCGCCGCGATGCCCGGCACGAAGTTGGCCGGCGAGAACGCCGCCTGTTCGATCTCCGCGAAGAAGTTCTGCGGGTTGCGGTTCAGGGTGTGCGTGCCGATCAACACCCGCGGGTAGTCGGCGTGCGGCCAGACCTTGGTGATGTCGAACGGGTTGAACCGATAGGTCTTGCCGTCTTCGTAGGGCATGATCTGCACCGACACGTCCCAGGACGGGAAGTCGCCGGCCTCGATGGCGTCGTGCAGGTCGCGACGGTAATAGTCGGCGTCGGCGCCGGCGATGAGCTCGGCCTCCGAGCCCTCCATCTCGATGTTTCCCTGGTTGGAGGTGAAGTGGTACTTCACCCAGAAGCGCTCGCCCTCGGCGTTGATCCACTGGTAGGTGTGCGAGCCGAAGCCGGGCATCTCACGCCAGGAGCGCGGCAGGCCGCGGTCGCCCATCAGGTAGGTGACCTGGTGCGCGGATTCGGGAGAGAGCGTCCAGAAGTCCCACTGCATCGTGGCGTCGCGCAGGCCGGAACCCGGCAGGCGCTTCTGCGAGTGGATGAAGTCGGGGAACTTGATGCCGTCACGGATGAAGAACACGGGCGTGTTGTTGCCGACGATGTCGTAGTTGCCCTCTGAGGTGTAGAACTTCACCGAGAAGCCGCGCACGTCGCGCCAGGTGTCGGGGCTGCCCTGCTCGCCGGCGACGCTGGAGAAGCGCTGCAGCGTGTCGGTGGTCGTGCCGGGCTGGAAGACGGCGGCGCGGGTGTACGCGGACACGTCACCGGTGACCTCGAAGGTGCCGTGCGCCCCGCCGCCCTTGGCGTGGACGATTCGCTCCGGGATGCGCTCGCGGTTGAACTGGGCGAGCTTCTCGACCAGGTAGCGGTCGTGCAGGGCCGTGACTCCGTCGGTTCCCACGGTCAGGGAGTGCTCGTCGCTGGCGACGGGCGTTCCCGTCTGCGTGGTGGTGGGCTTGATAGTCATCGTGCTCCTTTGTTCGACAGCAGTGGTGGTCCGGTAAGCGTGGTGGCCAGCTCCACCTGGCAGGCGGGGCACAGGCCCCAGTAGGTGACCTCGGCGGCCCGCACGGCGAAGCCGGCGGCGTCGTCTGGCGTCAGGCAGGGTGCCTCGCCGACGGCGCAGTCGACGTCGCGCACCGTGCCGCAGCGGGTGCAGACGATGTGGTGGTGGTTGTCGCCGACCCGGCGTTCGAACAGGGCCGCGGAGCCGGACGGTTCGATCTTGCGGGCGAGCCCGCCCGCGGTGAAGGCGGCGAGCACCCCGTAGACGGCCTGCAGAGACGTGCCGGGCAGCTCGGTGCGCACGTCGGTGAACAACCGGTCCGCGGTCGAGTGCGGGGCGTCGGCCAGAGCCCGAAGCACGGCCAGACGCGGCGCCGTGACCTTGAGTCCGGCGGCACGGATGCTGTCGGCGAGCGCATCCACGGTGCGGACCGGAGCCGGGTGGGCGGCCTCGGCGCTCGTCTCCGTCATCCCCGTCGTCGTCATGCCTCCACGCTAGCCGTTGTTTTGAGTTATTCAAAACACGCACGTGATGCAGCCGGGCCTCGACGAGCTCGACCACCGCGGCCGGGTTGACGGGCTCGACCACCGCAGCCGGGCCTCGACGAGCTCGACCACCGCGGCCGGGTTGACGGGCTCGACCACCGCAGCCGGGCCTCGACGAGTTCGACCACCGGCACGAGCTCGACCACCGGCGCGCCCCGGGCGATTCGTTCTCGCCGCAATCGAAACCCTCAGAAGGGGGCGGGCTCGGTATCGGTTTGGTCCGGTGGTGCGGCCTCCGGGTCGGGTGGCGGGGCGGCCGTGCTGGGTTTGGGTGGGGCGTGGATGATGGTGGCGGGCTCGGTGGTGAAGCTCTGGCCGGTCGGCGAGGTCCAGTGCAGGAACCCGCCGTCAAGGTGTGTGACGGTCCAGCCGGTCTCGCTTTTGAGGGCGTGGCAGGGTCCACAGAGATTTGCGAGATTGTCGTGGGCGGTGAGTCCGTCGAATTGCCAGTCCAGCGAATGATCGAGATCGCAGTGCGCCGCCGGGTTGTTGCAACCCGGGAATCGGCAGGTCTCATCGCGCAGCCGGAGCCATTTCTTCAACGGCTTCGGGAATGATCCCGGCCGACGGAGAGCACCACCCCGGTCTCTGGATGCGTGAGCAACCGGGTGAAACCGGTCGCCCCACCGGCGAGTTTCCTGGCCGTGTCGGGGTCGATCGGCCCGCACCCTTCCAGGTGTCCGGGTTCCTCGGTCTGGCCCAGCAGGGTCAGCACCGGCACGGTCACATTCACGGTGGCGCGGATCCCTTTGCCGACCCCGGAGGGGGTGACACCGTCCAGGAGCAGGTCGGTGAGCACATCCGCCCGCAATTGGGACAGCGTGCGAGACTCGGTCGGGCCTTGCAGGCCCGGTCTCTGTAAGCTCTGGGCGGTGACGCTGACCCGGTGATATGCGGCGTTGACCTTCTCGGCGGTGTCGTAGAGCAAGAGCGACGCCATCCCGTCAGCGTCAGCCTCGATCAGCACCTTCCGGTCGGCCGCGCAGATAGTGTGCCGGGCCAGGATCGTCTCGGGATGCACCCGCTCCCGAAGCAGCCGGGCCTTGTACTTGAGTTTCGCGACGGTCAGGTGCCCGGCCGTGCGGAGCAGCGCCGCCTCGAACCCGGCCTTCGCCGCATCGGGGACCGACCCGGCCTGCTCGATCAGGATCTGCGCGTGCCGGTAACTGATCAGCCCGGCCGCCAACGCCGCCCGGGTGCCGGGCAGCTCCTCGGCCAGCGCCCGGCTGGCCTCGATCAGGTTCTCCGTGGTGCGCTGCGGGAACCGCAACCTCACCGCGAGTTCGCTGACGAACTCCCGCTCCGCGACCATCCCCGGCGACCACCGGCCCCCCGGAACCACCTCGGACGAGGCGGTCGCCTCGCTGAACCGGCGGGCCTCATCGACCTGCGCCGCCCGCCGCGCGAACGCGGCCGCGATCTCCCGCTCAGTCTGCTCGATCGCCTCAAACCGTGCATCGAGGCCCTCCTGCCGGGCAATGAACGATGCTGTCATACCGGTCACGCTACGGGCACCCACCGACATTCCCGCGCCCGAAACAACCCCCTCACACACGCCGTGGATAAGCTGATCAAACCCAGAATGTGGAGGAACGGCGGGCACCCGCTGGGGCGGCATCCCCGGGCACGCGGGGGTGCCACCGTGGAGGGCGGGATGCCCTCTCGCGGCGCCCGAATCGGCAGGGCGCTACCGCGGCCGCGGACGCGGGCTGCCGAAACCGGCGCGGCGGCGGGACCCCGGGGCGAGCGGGTCTCGACGAGCTCGACCACCGGGGGTGAGCGGGTCTCGACGGGCTCGACCACCGGGGGTGAACGGGTCTCGACGAGCCCGACCACCGACACCCGGTCTCGACGAGCTCGACCACCGACACCCGGTCTCGACGAGCCCGACCACCACTGGACTCGATCACCGGCACGACTCGACCAGCGGCGCGGGTCTCGACCGGCCGGACGGGAGGTCACGCGGCGGACGGCCCGCCAGCATCCATCGCCCGGTCGGGGGCGAGCGCCGACTCGTAGACGCCGACAACCCGGGTGAGGAAGGCCTCGATCACGGTGCGCTCCTCGGGTGAAAGCTCCTGGGTGAGCGAGGCGACGCCGCCGATGACGGGCATCAGCTCGTCGACGGCCCGCGCCACCGAGGCGGCGGCCGGCACGACCACGACCTTCCGCCGATCGGAAGCGTGCGGATGCCGCTGCGCATGACCCAGTGCCACCAGCCGGTCCACGACCAGGGTCGTCGCCGCCGTGGAGATGTCCAATCGCCGGGAGAGCTCGCTCGGGGTCAGCGACCCGGAGACCATCAGGTGCTCCATCGCGGACAGGTCGGTCGCATTCACGTCGAGGGCGGCGCCGACGTGGCGCTCGAAGTCCCGGGAAAGCGTGACGATCTTGCGCAGCTGATTCCCGACCCCGCCGGAGCGCGGCAGGCCGATGGCGTTGACCCCGGTCTCTCCGGCCGAGTCCCCGCCGCCCCGCGCGGCGTCGGGGGCTGAGTTGCGGCGCTGATCCATAACGGACATACTAGTACAAACATAGCTAGGATGCTTAGCAATAAGGCTCATTGGAGGAAATTGTGATCGCAATCCTGCGGTTCATCACCGGGCAACGAACGGCCTGGGCTGTCTTGATCGCAACAATCGTGGCGGTAGGGCTCCTCTTCAGCCTGCTTCCCTCCAGCGAGTCCGAGGATTTCCCGACCTCAGGGCTGCCCTCCTCGAGCCAGACCGCCCAGGTCGACAGGCTCCTCGCCGACTTCCCCTCCGCGAAGCAGACCTCGGCGGTCGTGGTGTGGAGCCGCGACGGCGAGAACCTGGACTCCGCAGACGTTGCCGCCATCACCGAGCGGGCGGCGGCCCTGGGCGAGCGGTCCATCGCCCCCCGGGCGACGGCCCCGAAATTCAGCTCCGACGAGCAGGCCGCGATCAGTGTTGTGCCTCTCGAGGCGCAGACCACGTCGGCCGACATCGGCGAGACGGCCACGGACATCCGCGCGCAGGCGTCGAAGGACCTTCCCGACGGGCTCAGGGCCTATCTCACCGGGCCGGTCGGCTTCCAGTCGGACATCTCCAATGCCTTCGCCGGCGCGGACCTCCGGCTCCTCCTCGTCACCGTGATCGTGGTCGCGGTGCTGCTCATCGTCACCTACCGCAGCCCCGTGCTGTGGATCGTGCCCCTCGTCGTCGTCGGCATCGCCGACGGTCTCTCCACGGTCGTCGTCGGCGCACTGGCCGACCCGTTCGGAATCACCGTCGACGCCTCGGTGGCCGGCATCCAGTCCGTGCTGGTCTTCGGCGCGGGCACCAACTATGCCCTGCTGCTGGTTGCCAGGTACCGGGAGGAACTGCTCCGGGTGGAGAGCCGCAGTGCGGCCATGCTCACCGCCGTGCGCAGTGCCGGGCCGGCCATCGCCGCCAGTGGCGGCACGGTCGCGCTGAGCCTGCTCACGCTGCTCTTCGCCGAGCTCTCCGGCAACCGGGCTCTCGGCTTCGCCTGCGCGATCGGCGTCGTCATCGCGATCCTCTTCGCCCTGATCGTGCTGCCGGCCGCGCTCGTCGTCTGCGGCCGCGGGCTGTTCTGGCCGTTCGTCCCGCGGTTCCAGTCCGGGGCGGATGCCGGCAAGGCCGGGTTCTGGACCAGGCTCGGCCGTGTGGTCGACCGCCGGCCGGCTCCGGTCGTGTTCGCCTCCATCCTCGGCATCGGGGCGCTCAGCCTGGGGCTGATCGGCGCATCCGTGGGCCTCTCCCAGGCCGACCAGCTTCTGGGCGAGCCGGAGTCGGTGCAGGCGCAGAAGATCGTCGATGGGTCCTTCTCGGCGGGCCTGACAAGCCAGACGGTGGTCCTTGCCCCGGATGCCGCGGCCGCCGACGCCGCCGACCTTGCCTCAGCGACTCGCGGGGTCGACGCCGTGCAGCCGGGCGAGAGCGCGAACGGGCTCACCCGGCTGAACCTCTCCCTGGCCAGCGCACCGGGCAGCGACGAGACGTTCGGCACCATCGCCGCCCTGCGGGGCAGCTATGCGGATGCCTCCGGTGCGCTCTCCGAGACGCTGGTCGGCGGCACGGATGCCACCGCACTCGACAACCTCACGAGTGCTCAGGCCGATCAGGACCTGATCATCCCGATGATCCTGGCGATCGTCTTTACGATCCTGGCGATCCTCCTCCGGTCGCTCGTCGCGCCGGTGCTGCTGATCGTGAGCGTCCTGGCGACCTACTTCGCCAGCCTCGGCGCCTCGAACTGGATCTTCCAGAACCTGATGGGGTTCCCTGCCTTCAACACGAACGTCCTGCTCTTGGCCTTCCTGTTCCTGGTCGCGCTCGGGGTGGACTACAACATCTTCCTCACCACCCGGGCCAGGGAGGAGGCGCACAGACACGGCACACGGGAGGGCATGGTGCGCGCCCTGTCGTCGACCGGCGCGGTGATCACGAGCGCCGGCATCCTGATCGCGGCGGTGTTCGCCGTGCTCGGCGTGCTGCCGGTGGTCGCCCTGACCCAGATCGGCGTGATCGTCTGCATCGGCGTGCTGCTGGACACCCTCGTCGTGCGCACCCTGGTGGTGCCGGCGCTGGTCTTCCTCACCGGTGACCGCTTCTGGTGGCCGTCGCGTCCCGCCGCGCGGGCCCCGCGGATCTGACCCGGCCGCACCATCGTCACGCCTCGGGCGGCACCCGGTGCTGCCAGCGCAGGCGCCGCTCGAGCTGGGCGCCCAGGGAGAGCAGGGTCGCCTCGCCGCCGGGCCGGCCGATCAGCTGCACGCCCATCGGCAGGCCGCCCTCGGTCTGCAGCACCGGCAGGACGATGGCCGGCAGCCCGGCCACGTTCACCATCGACGTGAACGGGGTGTACCGCACCTGCTGGGCGAAGTTCGCCTCTCCGTCCTCCGGGTCATACCAGCCGACCGGGCGCGGGATCATGGCCAGCGCCGGGGTGAGCACGGCGTCGAACCGGGAGAGCTGGCCGATGAACGACCGCTCGTAGGCGGCCAGCGCGGCGAGCGCCTCGGCCAGGGTGCGCGCCGAGAGGGCGCGGCCCCGGCCGACGAGCCACCGGGTGAGCGGTTCGAGCAGCCGAAGCTCCTCTTCGGTCTCGGCGGGGATGCTCGCAGCCCCGGCCTGCCAGATCGTGCGGAAGGCGGGCGCGTAGCTCTCGTCCGGGGTGAGCGCGGTCTCCTCCAGCCCGTGCCCGGCGGCGGCGAATTCGGCGACCGCAAGGTCCAGCGCCGCACGCGCCTCCGGCGCGAGGTCGATCGGGTAGTCGTCGTCCCAGGCCGAGGTGGTCATCACCCCGAGCTGGAACCGGCCCTCGCCGCGCACGGCGGCCGCGAGCAGCGGGGCCTCGTCGCCGGGGGCGCGAAGGGCGAAAGGGTGCAGCGGATGCCCGCCCCGCGGCGTGATCATCGCGTCCAGCAGCAGGGCGGCATCCGCCACGGTCCTCGCCAGAGGTCCGCCCACGCTGAGGCCGCCGAGCCTGTCGATGCCGGACGCGGCCGGCACCCTGCCGCGGGACGGCTTGAGCCCGACCAGGCCGCATGCCGCCGCAGGTATACGAATCGATCCGCCGCCGTCGGAGCCGGGCGCGAACGGGAGCAGGCGCGCCGCGACGGCGACCGCCGCGCCGCCGCTCGATCCTCCGGCGCCGAGGTCGCGGTTCCACGGGTTGCGGGCCGGGGCCTCCGCAAGGCTTTCGGTGTACGACGGCAGCCCGAACTCGGGGGTGTTGGTCTTACCGAGGCTCACCCCGCCAGCCGCATCGAGGGCGACCACGAGGTCGTCCGACTCTGCGGGAACGAAGTCCCGCATCAGCCGGGAGCCGAACCGTGTCGGCACGCCGGCGCGCAGCTGGAGGTCCTTGTCGGCGAAGGGGAGCCCCCAGAGCGGCGCCGTGCGCGGCACCTGCTCCTCGACGAAGCGGGCGCGCGCCAGTGCGGCATCCGAGGTGACGGTGACGAACGCGCCGAGGGCGGCGTTGGCCGCGTGGATCCGGGCCAGGTAGTGCCCGGTCAGCTCGGAGGGGCTGAGTTCGCCGTGTTGCAGCGCCTGCCACTGTTCGAGGGCGGTCAGTTCGTGTGGTTCGGCCATCCCCCGAGCCTACCCAGCGGCCGGGCCCGGCCGGCGGTACCCGGGGCGGAGCCCGGTCAGGTGCCGAGCCCGGTCAGGAGAGCCTGGAACGCCCGCGGCGCCGCCGTGAGCACGGAACGAGCCGCCCAGGTGCCTGCCCAGTGTGCGACCTGAGCCACGTTGATGATCTCGTATTGCACGACCGACCCGGAATCCTCCTCCAGCACCCGGTACTCGCCGCGGTACCACCAGCCTCCCTGAACCACGATCAGGCGCTGCGCCGGGTCGGAGAGGAACCTGCCGCCGGCGCCGGTGCGCGGCTCGAGAGCACGCAGGAGACGCGGGTAGACGACGGTCGGGGCGGCGTCGAGGTGGCCGGCGAAGGAACGCAGTACCGTGTGCCGCTCGGGCAGGTCGAGGGGTGCATCGGTCATCCCTCGACTGTACGCGGGCCGACGGCGCTAGCCTGAAACAATGAGAAACACAGTCTTCAACCCGATCGGAACCGTCGCCCTGGTCACGGGGGCCTCGAGCGGACTGGGCGCCGGATTCGCGCGCGAGCTCGCCGAGCGTGGGGCGGATCTCGTGCTCACTGCCCGGCGTCAGGACCGCCTCGAAGGGCTGGCCGTGGAACTGACCGAGAAGTACGGCACGGTGTCGACGGTGATCCCCCTCGACCTCGCCGCGCCAGGCGCCGTCGCCGAACTGGTCGCGGATCTGCACACCCGCGGCATCACCGTCGGCACACTCGTCAACAATGCCGGTTTTGCCACCTACGGCGACCTGGTCGACGCCGACCCCGTGCGGCTCGCCGGCGAGGTCGCGCTCAACGTCACGGCCCTGAGCATGCTCACCCGCGCCCTGCTGCCCGACCTGATCCAGACCAGCCGGACCCAGCCGGCCAGCGCGGCCCTGGTGAACCTGGCGAGCACCGCCGCCTTCCAGCCGGTGCCGAAGATGGCGGTCTACGGCGCGACGAAGGCATACGTGCTCAGCTTCACGGAGGCGCTCTGGTACGAGACGCGGAAGTCAGGCCTCAAGGTGACGGCGATCTGCCCCGGCCCGGTGGACACCGAGTTCTTCGAGGTCGCCGGGCGCAGCGCCGACTCGTACCGGGGCCTGCTCACGGTGGCCGACGTCATGCGCACGACCTTCACGGCCCTCGACCGGGCCACTACGCCACCGCACGCCGTGAGCGGCCTGCGCAACTCCGTGTTCGCCCAGGTCGCCGGCCGGCTCCCCCACCGCACGGTCGTCACCGTGGTGGGCCGGATGAACCGCTCGGGTCCGACCGCCTGACGCGCCTCGGTCCTACTTGAGGCTCTTCTGCATCAGCACGGTGCCGAGCCAGCGGTCGAACTTGTAGCCGACCTTGCCCATTCGGCCGATTTCCTCGAAGCCGAAGTCCCGGTGCAGCTTGATCGAGGCGTCCGCGCCCTGGTCGGCGATCACCGCGATGATCTCCTTGAGTCCGGCCGCCTTCGACCGGGTGATCAGTTCGCCCAGCAGCACCCGGCCGAGGCCCTTGCCGGTGGAGGCCGCGCCGAGGTAGATCGAGTTCTCGACCGTGAAGCGGTACGCCCGCTTCTCCTTCCAGGGGCTGACCAGCGCGTAGCCGAGGATCTGCCCGGCCGGCGACACGGCCACGATGAACGGCATCCCGAGCTTGCCGAGATAGTAGAACTTGCTCCGCCACGCGGCGAGGGTCATCGCGTCCACGTCGAAGGTCACCGTGCTGTTGGCGACGTAGTAGTTGTAGATCTCGCGGATGTCCGGCAGGTCCGTGATCTGGGCGTCGCGCATCGTGTAGTCGAACGGGGCCTCGGCCTCCGGCTGCGGCCGGAGGTGCCGGGGCAGCTGCCTGCGCGGCTGGTATTCCTCTTCAAGCACGTACTGCTCCTCACCCCTGAAGGTTCCAGATTACCCGAGCGACCAGTCCACCGGGGCCGCCCCGGCCGCCACGAGGTACTCGTTCGCGCGGCTGAACGGCCGGGACCCGAAGAAGCCGCGGCGCGCCGACAGGGGGCTCGGGTGCGCGGACCCGATCACGGGCGTGTCGCCGAGCAGCGGCCGGGCCTGGCCGGCATCCCTGCCCCAGAGGATCGCGACCAGCGGGCGCCGCCTCGCGACGAGGGCCCGAATGGCCTGCTCGGTGACTCGCTCCCAGCCGCGCCGCCGGTGCGAACCGGCCGCGCCGGCCTGCACGGTGAGCACCCGGTTGAGCAGCAGCACGCCCTGGTCGGCCCACGCCGACAGGTCGCCGTCGGCGAGCGTGGCGCCCACGTCGTCGCGCAGCTCCGCGGCGATGTTCCGGAGGCTGCGCGGCAGCGGGCGCACGTGTCGCTCCGCCGCGAAGGCCAGGCCGATCGGATGCCCGGGGGTCGGATACGGGTCCTGGCCGAGGATGAGCACCGAGACGTCGTCGAACGGGTCCCGGAAGGCCCGGAAGACAGTGTCGGCCGGCGGCAGCCACGGCCGCCCGGCCGCGGTCTCCGCGCTGAGGAACCCGGCCATCGCGTCGATCTCGGCTGACACCGGTTCGAGCGCCAGCGCCCAGCCTGGGTCGACCGCGCCGGAGCGGGCGAGCGTCTCCAGGGTTGTCGGGGGCACCGGCGGGCGGCTCAGGCGCCGAAGGTGCTGACGAGCACGCCGCCGTCGGCCTGGCTGACCCGCCAGACGCTGCCGGACCCGACGACGCTGAGGGCGCCGACGCCCACGACCAGGGCCGTGCTCTCGTCGACGGCCAGTCCACCGTCGATCAGGCCGGCCTCCGTGGCCGCGACGAGCCGGGACAGCGTGCCCCACTGCGCCGCGTGCACCTCCACGGTGACGTCGAGGAGCCCGATGCCTGGCTCGATGGTCACCTCGTCGAGGCCTTCGGCGGCATCCTGGGCGTTCACCTCGACCCCGCCCATCCGCCAGCCGCCGATCAGGGCGCGCTCGGCCGCGATCATGGCGCCGGCGGAGAATCCGAGGTAGGGGATGCCGGCGGCCACCTGGCGGCGGATCTCGCCCGCGATCGGTGCGACCGCCGCGAGGTAGGCGGGGGTGAGGCCGCCGCCGATGACGATGCCGTCGACCTCGGAGACGGCGAGCAGCCCGGCGAGTTCGCCGTGCGCGAGGGTGGTGATCTTCGGTTCGAGTTCGCCGGCGGCGCCGACGGCCGCCACGAGGTTCGCCGCGTGTTCGGCACCGTCGGTGTCGCGCACCGCGATGATCGCGATCCGCGGCGCGGTGCGGCCCTGGGCCACGCCCCGGGCGGTGGCCTCGACCAGGAACGGCCCGTAGACGGCGGCGTCGTGTTCGGCATTCCAGCCGCCGCCGACCAGGTGCACGCTCACGCGAGGACTCCCTCGGGTGCGACGGTCGAGTCGGCCGTGAGCGGCGCGACCACCAGGGGCAGGGACGACCACGGGAAGACGATCCAGCGGTCCGTCTCCCGCCAGGTGTAGTCGGGGACGAGCGCCGTCCGCGGCTTCGTGTACAGGGTGGCCGTGCGCACCTCAGCGGCGGATTCGCGCAGCAGCGCGACGACGAGCGCGAGGGTGTGCCCGGAGTCGGAGACGTCGTCGACTAGGAGCACGCGCAGTCCGGCGAGCGCCGGGGCGTCGAGCATCGGGCCGGACAGCACCGGCTCGGGCAGCCGCTGGTCGACGCCGGTGTAGAACTGCACGTTGATGCTGCCGCAGTTCTTGGTGCCGAGCGCGTAGGACATGGCTCCCGCGAGCAGCAGGCCGCCGCGGGCGATGGCGATCACGACATCCGTCTGGTAGCCGCTGGCCAAAACCGACGCGGCCAGTGTGCGGGCCGCGTCGGCGAAGACGTTCCATTCGAGGACTTCTCGTTGAATCCCGGTCAGGTCTGTGCCTGCGTCCTGCGCGTCGAATGCCATCCGTCAATGCTAGGTCACGAGCGGGTCACGCAAGGTGCCGCTCCTCGTGGCCGTTGTAGAGCGACAGGGGCCGGATGAGCGCGTTCGCGGCGGTCTGCTCGATGATGTGGGCGGTCCAGCCGGTGAGCCTGGCCGCCACGAAGATGGGCGTGAAGGTGAGGGTGTCGAAGCCCATCAGGTGGTACGCCGGGCCGGACGGGTAGTCGAGGTTGGGCAGGATGCCCGTGCGCGCCTTCATCGCCGCGGCGAGCGATTCGTAGAGTTCGAGCAGGTCGGGCCGGTCGTAGTGCTCGATCATGGTGATCAGCGCCGTGTACATGGTCGGCACCCGGGAGTCGCCGTGCTTGTAGACCCGGTGCCCGAAGCCCATCACCTTGTGCTTGGCGTCCAGGGTGCGGTGCAACCAGGCCTCGGCCCGCTCCCCCGCGCCGGGGCCCGCGCCGATCTCGTCGAAGGTGTGCAGGACGGCCTCGTTCGCGCCGCCGTGCAGGGGCCCTTTGAGCGCTCCGATCGCTCCGGTGATCGCGGAGTGCAGGTCGGACATGGTCGAGGTGATCACCCGCGCGGTGAAGGTGGACGCGTTGAACGAGTGCTCCGCGTACATGATCATCGACACGTCGAAGGCCTCGACCACGACGAGTTCCGGCACCTCGCCGAACGTCATGAACAGGAAGTTCGCCGAATAGCCGAGGTCGTCGCGGGGCTCGATCAGGTCGAGTCCGTGCCTGCGGCGCTGGTCGTAGGCGACGATCGACGGCATCTGCGCCCACAGGCGCAGCCCCTTCGCCCGGTTGGCCTCGGGCGACGCGTCGTCGACCTGGGGGTCGTTCGCGCCGATCAGGCTCACCGCGGTGCGCACGACGTCCATCGGGTGCGCGGTCTCAGGCAGTTCGTCGATGACCCGGCGCACGGCCGGGGCGAGGTGCCGCAGCGACCGCTCCTGCTCCTCGAACTCGGCCAGTTCGTCTTCGGTGGGCAGTTCCCCGTTCCAGAGCAGGTAGGCGACCTCCTCGAAGCTGCGCTGCGCGGCCAGTTCCTGCACCGGGTAGCCGCGGTAGAGCAGCGAGTTGGAGTCGGGGTCGACCTTGGAGACGGCCGTCCTGTCGACGACAACCCCCGCGAGGCCCTTGAAAACCGTTGGTTCATTCTGAGTCATGACGCTCCTTTACGTTTCTACGAGGGAAGATCCGGGTTGAGGGTGAAGTTGAACACCCCGGAGTCGAAGTGGTTGTAAGCCGGGTAGTCGAGCAGCTCGTAGAGCTCCGCCCGGTGCTGCATTTCCGGCAGGAGCGAGGTCAGGGACCCCTCCGCTTCGATGGTATCGAGGCCGCGCTCCGCCGCGCCCATGGCCAGCCGCAGAAGCGAGACGGGGAAGATGACGATGTTCATGCCCACGTCGGCGAGCTGCCGCACGGTGAACAGTTCGCCCTTGCCGAACTCGGTCATGTTCGCCAGGATCGGCACGTCGACGGCAGCACGGATCGCGGCGAACTCGGCCAGCGACGCCATCGCCTCGGGGAAGATCGCGTCCGCGCCGGCGTCGACGAGCTTCTTCGCCCGGTCGACGGCGGCGGCCAGGCCGTCGACGGCACGGATGTCGGTGCGCGCCATGACCAGGAAGTTCGGGTCCCGCCGCGCGTCGACCGCCGCGCGGATGCGCTTGGCGGCCGTTGCCTCGTCGACGACCTGCTTGCCGTCGAGGTGCCCGCACCGCTTGGGGTTGACCTGGTCCTCGATGTGCATCCCGGCCAGGCCCGCGTCTTCGAGGGTCTGGATGGTGCGCGCCACGTTCATCGGCTCGCCGAAGCCGGTGTCGGCGTCGACGATGGCGGGAAGGTCGGTCATCCGGCTGATCTGCTGGCTGCGCCCGGCGACCTCGGTGAGGGTGGTCAGGCCGATGTCGGGCAGGCCCAGGTCGGCCGACAGCACCGCTCCGGAGATGTACACGCCCTCGAAGCCCTTGGCCGCGATCAGCCGGGCCGAGAGCGGGTTGAACGCGCCGGGGAAGCGGAGCAGGCGCCCGCCGGCGAGCGCCGCCCGGAAGTCTGCGCGCTTCCGGGTCGGGGTGACGGTGGAGTAGAGCATCAGAAGATTCCGTTCGGGGTGGGGAGGGAGGCGAGCAGGCCGTTGGCGGCCACGATGGTGAGCTCGCCGAGTTCCTCGGGAGCCAGTCGCGGGAGGCGCTCGGCGGCGCTGAGGAAGCGCACGATCTCGCTCTCTTCGAGCACGTCGGCGGCGAGCACGCGGAACTTGTTGATGTATTCGGCGCGGCCGAACGGCCTGGCGCCGAGCGGGTGCGCGTCGGCGACCGCGAGCTCGTCGACGATGCGGGTGCCGTCGGTGAGCAGGATCTCCACCCGGCCGCCGAAGGCCTTCTCGGCCGGGTCGAGCGAGTGGTACCGCCGGGTCCACTCGGGGTCTTCGGTGGTGGTGACCCGGTTCCAGAGGGCGATCGTGTCGGCGCGACCGGCGCGTTCGGGCCGGTAGGAATCGACGTGGTGCCAGCTGCCGTCCTGCAGGGCCACCGTGAAGATGTACGGGATCGAGTGGTCCAGGGTTTCCCGGCTGGCGGTCGGGTCGTACTTCTGCGGATCGTTGGCCCCGGAGCCGATCACGGTGTGCGTGTGGTGGCTGGTGTGGATGACGATGGATTCCACGATGTCCCTGCCGTCCGGTCCCTGAGCCTGCCCGTCCGGTCCCTGAGCCTGTCGAAGGGCGGGGTGCTCGCGGTGCAGCTTGCGGGCGAGATCGATCAGGGCCTGGGCCTGGTATTCGGCCGAGTGCTCTTTGGTGTAGCTGTCGAGGATCGCCCGCTTCGCCTCGCCTGCGCCCGGCAGGGACACATCGTAGGCGGCATCCGGGCCGTCGAGCAGCCAGGCGATCACGCCGTCTTCGCCCTCATAGATCGGTGTCGGGCTGGTTTCGCCCCGCATTGCGCGGTCGACGGCTTCGACCGCCATCTTGCCGGCGAAGGCCGGCGCATAGGCCTTCCAGCTGGAGATCTCGCCCTTGCGGGACTGCCTGGTCGCCGTCGTGGTGTGCAGGGCCTGGCCGACCGCCTGGAAGATCGTCGCCGGGTCGAGGCCGAGCAGGGTGCCGATGCCGGCCGCTGCCGACGGACCGAGGTGGGCGACGTGGTCGATCTTGTGGGCGTGCAGGCTGATCGCCTTGACCAGGTCGATCTGCACCTCGTAGCCGGTGGCGATCCCCCGCACGAGGTCGCGCCCGGTCAGACCCCGGGAGGTGGCGAGGTGCTGGGCCACCGCGACGACCGGCGGGATGTTGTCGCCGGGGTGGGAGTACTCGGCGGCGAGGAACGTGTCGTGGTAGTCCAGTTCGCGCACGGCCACGCCGTTCGCCCAGGCCGCCCACTCCGGCGACACCCGGCGCGAGCGCTGTTCGCCGAACACGGCCCCGCCGACCCCGTTGAAGGAACGCGGATGGGCCAGCGCCTGCGACCGGGCGGCGACCACGGGTCGACGGGTCAGGGAGGCCGCCGCGACGGCCGCGTTGTCGATGACCCGGTTGATGATCATCTCGGTCACCTCGTCGGAAACCGGCACCGGGTCGGCGGCGCACTCGGCGATCTTCCAGGCGAGCTGATCGGTGCGGGCCAGGGTCTCGTCGCTGCGGTGAACACGAACGTGGTGCTGCTGCACGGTGGTTCCTTTCGGTTAGGCGACCGGGCCGGTCGGCTGCCCCTGGATCGCCGCGAGGACGTTCGTGAGGCTCTGCTGGAGGTGGACGTGGGTGGCGTGGGCCGCCAGCGACGTGTCGCCGGCGATGATGGCGTCGATGATCAGCAGGTGCTCGGTCGCCGCGCTGCGCAGCCGGTCCGGGTTGCCTCTGGCCAGGCGGCGGATGCGGGCCAGGTGCGTGCGCACGGTGGCCAGCGCGCCGACCAGGAACGGGTTCGCGACGGCATCGCCGACGGCATCGTCGAACTCGTCGATCAGGTCGTAGTAGCGGTGCAGGCCGGCCGTGCCCTGGGCGAGCAGCTCCGGGGCGGCGAGGAACTGGTCCCGCAGCGCCAGGAAGACCGCGGGGTCGCGGCGGTCGGCGGCGATCCGGGCGGCGTGCTCCTCGAGCGCCCGGCGCACCTCGTACAGTTCGCGGATGCTGTCCACCGACATCTCGGTGACCATGAAGCCCCGGCCCGGCCGGCCGGCGACGAGGCCGTCGGCGATCAGTCGGGCGATGGCGGCGCGCAGCGGCGTGCGCGACACGCCGATCCGCGCCGACTGCTCGATTTCGAGCAGCCCGGCGCCCGGGGTCAGGATCCCGTCGAGGATTTCCCCGCGCAACTGACGGTAGGCGCGCTCGCTGGCACGTACCGGTGCGGCCATCCCCACCGTTGGGGTTTCTGTATACACAAACCACATGTTATTCCCTTTGAGGGGGTTCTATGCAAGACTTCGAGCATTCTATGTATACATAGGAGCTTCAATGGGGAGGTTCACAATGACAAGCGACAACACCGTCGGTTATCACGAAACGTGGCAGCGGAGCATCGACACCGACACGCGCGCCGGTTTCTGGCTCGAGGCCGCGCAGGCCGTCGACTGGATCACGCCGCCCCGCGTCGCCCTCCAGGAGCGCTCCCCCGGCACCTGGCGCTGGTTCCCCGACGGCGAGCTGAACACGAGTTACAACGCCCTCGACCGCCACGTGCTCGCCGGGCGCGGAGAGCAGACCGCCGTGATCTACGACTCCGCGATGTCGGGAACGCGCATCCGGATCAGCTACCTCGAACTCCTCGGCCGGGTGTCCCGCTTCGCCGGCGTGCTCAGGGAGAACGGCGTCGGCACGGGCGACCGGGTGATCGTCTACCTGCCGATGATCCCGGAGGCCATCGTCGCGATGCTCGCCTGCGCCAGGATCGGCGCCGTCCACTCCGTCGTGTTCGGCGGCTTCGCCGCGAGCGAGCTGGCCGTGCGCATCGACGACGCCCGGCCGACCGTGATCGTGACGGCATCCGGCGGCCTGGAGCCCGGCCGCGCGGTCGAATACCTGCCCCTGGTGCAACGGGCCATGGCCCAGAGCGCCGGATCGGTGCGTACGGTGATCGTGCGGGACCGGGAGATGATCCCGGGTAGTGCGGCCGACTATGCCGGCGCCGATGACGGGGTCGCCTGGCTGGACTGGGCGATCGAGGAAGCGAAGGCCACGCCCGCCGACCCGGTGGCCCTGCGTTCAGAGGACCCGCTGTACATCCTCTATACCTCGGGAACGACCGGGAACCCGAAGGGCATCGTGCGCGACAACGGCGGCCATGCCGTCGCGCTGGCCTGGTCGATGCGCAACATCTACGCTGCCGGGATCGGCGACGTGTTCTGGGCCGCATCCGACGTCGGCTGGGTGGTCGGCCATTCCTACATCGTCTACGCCCCGCTCCTGGTCGGGGCGACCACCGTGATCTACGAGGGGAAGCCCATCGGCACCCCGGATGCCGGCGCGTTCTGGCGCGTCATCGAGGAATACAAGGTGAAGGTCCTGTTCACCGCGCCGACCGCGATCCGCGCCATCCGCCGGGTCGACCCTGAGCTGCGGGAGCTCGAGAAGTACGACCTGTCCAGCCTGCACGGGCTGTTCCTGGCCGGGGAACGCCTCGACCCGGAGACCTACCACTGGGCCAATGACGGCCTGCACTGCCCCGTCGTCGACCACTGGTGGCAGACCGAGACCGGCTGGGCGATCTGCGCCAACCCCCGAGGCATCGCCGAGCTCGAGACGAAGCCGGGTTCGGCCACCTTCCCCGTGCCCGGCTACGACGTCGTCATCCTCGACTCGAAGGGCAAACCGGTCACCCGGGTCGGCAAGGACGGCAACATCGCCATCCGGCTGCCGCTGCCGCCGGGCAACCTGCTCGGCATCTGGGGCAGCGAGGAGCGCTTCGCGAGCGCCTACCTCACCGCCTTCCCCGGCTTCTACGCCACCGGCGACTCCGGCCACTTCGACGACGACGGCTACCTCTACGTGATGGGCCGCACCGACGACGTGATCAACGTGGCCGGGCACCGTCTCTCCACCGGCTCGCTCGAGGAGGTGCTCACCCTGCATCCGGCGGTCGCCGAGTGCGCGGTGCTCGGCGTGCACGACCCGCTCAAGGGCCAGCGCGCCGCCGGTTTCGTCACGCTGAAGGCCGGCGCGTCGATCGACCACGACACCCTCGCGACGGAGCTCGTCGCCCTGGTGCGCGAGCATGTCGGCCCCGTCGCCGCGTTCAGGGACGTGACCATCCTCGACCGGCTGCCGAAGACCCGCTCGGGCAAGATCCTGCGCAAGACGATCCGGCAGATCGTCGACGGCGAGCCGTACACGGTGCCGCCCACGATCGAGGATCCGTCCACCCTCGACGCCCTCGCCCTGGCCGTCCACGGCGCGACCGCGCACGGCGCTGCCGGCACCCACCAGGTCACCCCGTAGCATCCGTCACCACCCTCACCGGAGCAAAGGAGCCCCATGCAGGAACCAACGAAAGACTCACTCCCGGATGGCCCGTCGCCGTCGACCATCGACTACGTCGCGTTTGAACAAACAGCAGGGTTCCTCAACCTGAGGCACAAGAGACGCAGTTTCGTGCTGCCTCTCGCGGCGATCTTCCTGCTCTGGTACTTCGCGTTCGTTCTCGTCGCGGCCTACCTGCCCGACGTGATGGCCATCCCGGTCTTCGGCCGGATCAACCTGGGCCTCGTGCTCGGGCTCGGCCAGTTCGTCACGACCTTCGCCATCACCATGTGGTACGTCTCCTACTCGAACCGCGTCCTGGACCCCCTGGGCCAGACCCTCCGCTCCGAACTCGAAGGGCTGGTCCAGAAATGACCGCCACCATCATCGCGCAGGCCCTCGCCGCGCAGGCGGCCCAGGCCGTCAAACCGGCCGAGAACAACCCCGTGCTCAACATCTCGATCTTCCTCGCCTTCGTGGCGGTGACGCTGATCGTGGTCATCCGCGTCGGGCGCAACAACAAGACCGCGGCCGACTACTACACCGGCGGCCGCTCCTTCACCGGGCCGCAGAACGGCTTCGCGATCGCCGGGGACTACCTCTCCGCCGCGTCGTTCCTCGGCATCGTCGGGGCCATCGCGGTCAGCGGCTACGACGGCTTCCTCTACTCGATCGGCTTCCTGGTCGCCTGGCTCGTCGCCCTGCTGCTGGTGGCCGAGCTGATGCGCAACACCGGCAAGTACACGATGGCCGATGTTCTCTCCTTCCGGCTGAAGCAGGGGCCGGTACGGGTGGCGGCGGCCACGACCACCCTGGCCGTGTGCTTCTTCTATCTCCTCGCCCAGATGGCCGGAGCCGGCGGACTCGTCTCGCTGCTCCTGGGCATCAATGACAAGCTCGGGCAGTCCATCGTGGTCACGGTCGTCGGCGGCCTGATGATCCTCTACGTGCTGATCGGCGGGATGAAGGGCACCACCTGGGTGCAGATCATCAAGGCGTTCCTGCTCATCATCGGCGCCTTCGCGATGACCGTCTGGGTGCTCGCCATCAACGGCTTCAACTTCTCGGCGCTGCTCGACACCGCCGTCGCGGCCTCCACGAGCGCCCCTGGCTCGGCGATTCTGGTTCCCGGGCTGAAGTACGGCACCAACCCGCTGGACTTCATCTCCCTGGCCATCGCCCTCGTGCTCGGCACGGCGGGACTGCCGCACGTGCTGATGCGCTTCTACACGGTTCCCACCGCCAAGGAGGCCCGTCGCTCCGTCGTCTGGGCGATCTGGTTGATCGGCGCGTTCTACCTGTTCACCCTGGTGCTCGGGTTCGGTGCGGCCGCGCTCGTCGGGGCCGACACCATCCTCGCCGCCCCCGGCGGAGTGAACTCGGCGGCACCGCTGCTCTCGCTCGCGCTCGGCGGGCCGATCCTCCTCGGCTTCATCTCGGCGATCGCGTTCGCGACGATCCTCGCCGTCGTGGCCGGGATCACGATCACCGCCGCCACGTCGTTCGCGCATGACATCTACATGAGCGTGATCCGGAAGGGCAAGGGAAACCCCGACAGTGAGGTCAAGGTGGCCCGTCGCACGGTGGTCGTCATCGGCATCCTCGCGATCGCCGGCGGAATCGGCGTCCAGGGGCAGAACATCGCCTTCCTGGTCGCCCTCGCCTTCGCCGTCGCGGCGAGCGCGAACCTGCCGACCATCCTCTACTCGCTGTACTGGCGCGGCTTCACCACCCGCGGCGCGGTCTGGAGCATGTACGGCGGCCTCGGCGCCACCGTGGTCCTGATCGTGTTCTCTCCGGTCTTCTCCGGCACGCCGACCTCGATGTTCGGCGACGCGGTCAATTTCGCCTGGTTCCCGCTGAGCAACCCCGGCATCGTTTCCATCCCGCTCGGTTTCTTCCTCGGCTGGCTCGGTTCGGTCACGAGCACCACCAAGGAAGACCCGCTGCTCGCCTCCGAGATGGCGGTGCGCGCGCTCACCGGCCACGGTGCCGAGAAGGCTGTCGAGCACTAGCCAGCCCTGCCCCTACCCGCGTTGTGCCGCGTTGTGCTGTGCTGTGCTGTGCCGTGCTGTGCTGTGCCGAATTCAGGAGTTGACGGGTGATTTGCGCCGAAACCGGGCCGAATCGGTCCCGATCGGGGCTCGACTCCTGAATTCGGCACAGGCACGATGGCGTGAGTGGCCGGGCGGATGCCGCGGGTCAGGGCTTGGGGAGGAGGGGGCCGCGCGCGATTCGCGTGGGAGCAGCCTGGGCTACCGGCTTGATCGTGATCAGGTCGAGGTTGACATGGGCAGGGCGTTCGACGCTCGACACGATCGTCTCCGCGATGTCCTCCGCCGTGAGCGGGTTCGGCACCCCGGCATAGGCGGCCGCCGCCTTCTCCTCGTCGCCGCCGAACCGCACGAGGCCGAACTCGTCGGTCCTGACCATCCCGGGGGCAACCTCGATCACCCGGATGGGTTCGCCGTTGAGCTCGAGACGCAACACCTCCATCAGGGCGTGCGCGGCGAACTTCGCCGCGTTGTAGCCGCCCCCGCCGAGGTAGGCGACGTGCCCCGCGATCGAGGTGACCGTGACGATGTCGGCCGAACCGCCACCCGCGCGGATCGCCGCCCGGAGCAGCGGCAGCACTGCGCTCGTGACGCGTTTGACCGCGAGCACGTTGATCTCGAACATCCAGGCCCAGTCGTCGATCGACGAGTTCTCGACGCTGTCGAGCCCGAGCGCGCCGCCCGCGTTGTTGACCAGCGCGTGCACCGGCCCGGATGCCGCGAGGAAGTCGCGCAGGGCGTCGACGTCGGCCTGGCGCGTCAGATCGGCGGTGAACACCGCGGCTCCGGTCTCCGCGGCGAGCGCCGCGAGGCGGTCGGCCCGGCGGGCGACACCGACCACATCCCACCCACGTTCGCGGAACAGGCGCACCGTGGCGGCCCCGATTCCCGAGCTCGCACCGGTCACAACAACTCTTTTTGTACCCATGGCACCATTCTGCTGGGAGAATGGTCTTGATGAGTCCTCCAGTCACCGGCGCCCGCCACCCTCAGAAGCGTCGAGTCCCGCTCTGGGACAACGCCCGCTGGCTCACCATTGTTTTGGTGGTCATCGGTCACGCGATCCTGAAACTGATCGCCGAGTCGGATGTCGCCTACGAGGCGTACCTTTTCATCTACTCCTTCCACGTTCCTCTTTTCGTTGCCGTGAGCGGGTACTTCGCCCGCTCCGGCCCGCCTGGCACCCGGCAACTGCACCGGCTGCTGACCGATTTGGTCTTCCCCTACGTCGTCTTCGAGACGCTGTGGACACTCGTGCATTGGCTGCTTGGCGGCGAATTCCGGATGGACTACTCCAGCGCGTCCTGGACCCTCTGGTTCCTGATCGCACTCCTGGTCTGGCGCATCATGCTGCCGTACCTCGTGCTGCTGCGCTATCCGTTGTTGATCAGCATCGCCATCTCGATCGGGTCGGGATATGTGATCGCGATCGACAGCACCTTCACCCTGTCACGGACCCTCGGGCTGCTGCCCTTCTTCGTGTTCGGCTGGCACCTGCGGCAATGGCGCCTGACGTCCCGCTGGCTGACGTTGGACAACGGTGCGGTCTGGCGTTGGAGGGTCGGCGCCCTCACCCTGTTCACAGCCTTGTCGGGCGTCATCGTCCTGAACATCGACGCATTGCGGGGCCTCAGGATTCGTCGGTTCCTGCTCTACAACGAGGCATACCCGCTCTTCGGCTACGACCAGATCTGGGCCGGTGGCATCCGTTTGGGCCTCATGCTGCTCGCCTTCGCCCTGATCATGGCGTTCCTGATGCTGGTGCCCCGGCGCCGAACCTGGTTTACGACGTTGGGCACGGCCACGATGTACGTGTATCTCTTCCACAGCGTGCTGCTGTTCCCGCTGCGAGAGACGGGCGTGCTTGACGGACCGCAACCGGCCTGGGTCCTACCGGGGATGGTCGTGCTCAGTGTGCTGATCGCCATCGTGCTTTCCCTCCCGTTCGTTCGGAAAACCTTCCGTCCCCTGGTCGAGCCGCGGGCGCGCTGGCTGTTCCGCAAGCACGAGTCCACGCACACCGGCACGATCGTGCTGCCGCCGATGGATCCGCCGCCCGCCGAACCGTCCTGATCTCGCCGATTCACCGGCCATGCCCCGCGTGTGACGCCGTGTTTCATGGGCCGTTGCCACCCCTCGGGGCGGATGCCTAAACTCGCACCCAGAGCGATGGACGGTCCACGCTCGTCGAGGATTATCAGGGAGACCACCTCATGAGCGACAACGCAAACGACTGGAAGTTCGAAACCAGGCAGGTTCACTCCGGCGCCCGGCCTGACCCCACCACGAACGCCCGGAACACCCCGATCTACCAGACGACCTCCTACGTCTTCAACAATGCCCAGCACGCGCAGAACCTGTTCGCGCTGGCCGAATTCGGCAACATCTACACCCGCATCATGAACCCGACCCAGGCCGTCGTCGAGGAGCGCGTCGCCGCCCTCGAAGGCGGGACCGCGGCGCTGCTGCTCGCGTCCGGCCAGGCCGCGTCGACGTTCGCGGTCCTGAACATCGCCGAGGCCGGCGACCACATCGTGTCGTCCAGCTCGATTTACGGCGGCACCTACAACCTGTTCAAGTACACGCTCGCCAAGCTCGGCATCGAGACGACGTTCGTCGAGAACCAGGACGACGCGGCCGAGTGGGCCCGCGCCGTGCGCCCGAACACCAAGCTCTTCTTCGCGGAGACGATCGGCAACCCGAAGATCAACGTGCTCGACATCACCCTCGTCGCCGGCGTCGCCCATGAGGCCGGCGTCCCGCTGATCGTCGACAACACGATCGCGACCCCCTACCTGATCCGCCCGTTCGAGCACGGCGCCGACATCGTCGTCCACTCGGCCACCAAGTTCCTCGGCGGCCACGGCGCGGTCATCGGCGGCGTCATCGTCGACGGCGGCAGCTTCGAATGGTCGAAGAACGTCGAGAAGTTCCCGGGCCTGACCGAGCCGGACCCGTCCTACCACGGGGTCAGCTACACCGGCGCCGTCGGCGACCCCATCGCCTACATCATCAAGGCCCGCGTGCAGTTGTTGCGCGACCTGGGTGCCGCGATCGCCCCGGCGAGCGCCTGGCAGCTCATCCAGGGCATCGAAACCCTGAGCCTGCGGATCGAACGTCACGTGCAGAACGCCCAGGAGATCGCCGAGTGGCTCGAAAACCACCCGGACATCGCGTCGGTCAACTACGCCGGGCTGCCGACGAGCCCCTGGTATGCCGCCGCGAACAAGTACGCCCCCCAGGGCGTCGGCGCGGTGCTCTCCTTCGAGCTCAAGGGCGGGGTGGATGCCGGCCGCGCCCTGGTCGACAACCTCGAGCTGTTCAGCCACCTGGCCAACATCGGCGACGTGCGCTCGCTCGTGATCCACCCGGCCTCGACCACCCACGCGCAGCTCACTCCTGAGCAGCAGCTGACGGCCGGCGTCACGCCCGGCCTGGTGCGCCTGTCCGTCGGCATCGAGAACATCGCCGACCTCACGGCCGACCTCGAGCTCGGCCTGGCCGCTGCACGCGCCGTCGTGGAGGCCTCCCGCGCCAACGCCTAGCCCCTGGGTGTCAAATTCGACGGAGATTTTCCGTGATCCGGGGCTGAAACACAGTTTTCCGGGTCATTTCGTCAAAATCTCCGTCGAATTCGACGAGGCTCGGGGCAAGAAAGGTGTGGGACGTACGGATGCTGCGCGCGAGTTCGCGCGTAACAATCAGACGGAGGTGCTCGAGGTTCGCCAGAATGGGGGCGTATGGAATGGCAATTCTCGGCAGACACGGTCCCGTCCAGCTTCGTCACTGAAGCCCAGGCGCGCTCGCTCCTCGGCAAGCCACCGGCGACCGGCGCGTGGCGCGACGGCGACCCCGTCGGGTCGCGCCGCTTCCTCCACGTCGGCCCGCTGCGGTTCGAGGCCGGCGGCAGCCTGGGTGCCGTGCGCATCGCGTACGAGACCTGGGGCGAGCTCTCCCCGTCCCGCGACAACGCCGTGCTCGTGCTGCACGCGCTCACCGGCGACAGCCACCTCGTCGGCGCCGCCGGCGACGGCCACGTCACGGCGGGCTGGTGGGGCGGCATCGTCGGTCCGGGGCTCGCCATCGACACCGACCGCTGGTTCGTGGTGGCGCCGAACATGCTGGGCGGCTGCCAGGGCAGCACCGGCCCCGCGTCGCTCGCGCCCGACGGCACCGAGTGGGGCACCCGCTTCCCGTACCTCACGATCCGCGACCAGGTGGCCGCACAGATGGCCTTCGGCGACCGTCTCGGCATCGACCGCTGGGCCGCGGTCGTCGGCGGTTCGATGGGCGGGATGCACGCCCTCGAGTGGGCGATCGAGGCGCCTGAGCGGGTGGCGCGCGTCGCCGTCCTCGCAGCACCGCCCGTGACGACGGCCGACCAGATCGCCTTGAACTCGGTGCAGATCGAGGCGATCCGTTCCGATCCGCTGTTCCGGTCGGGGGACTATTACGACGCCGACGACGGTCCCACCCGCGGCCTTGCCCTGGCCCGCCGGATGGCCCTGCTCAATTACCGCAGCCCCGCCGAACTCAACCTCAGGTTCGAGCGCGCCTGGCAGAGCGAGATCAGCCCGCTGGGCGCCGGCGGCCGGTTCGCCGTCGAGTCCTACCTCGACTTCCACGGCAACAAGTTCACCCGCCGGTTCGACGCCAACAGCTACATCACTCTCGTGCAGGCGATGGACTCGCACGATGTCGGCCGCGGCCGCGGCGGTGTCGCCGCCGCCCTCAGCCGGGTGACGGCCCGCGCCGTCGTCGTCGGCATCGACAGTGACCGGCTGTTCCCGGTCGAGGGCCAGCGACGGATCGCCCGGCACCTCCGACACAACATCGACGGCGCCGACCCGGTCGTGCTCGAATCGGGGTACGGCCACGACGGTTTCCTGATTGAGACCGAGACCATCGGCGCCCAGCTGGACCGTCTGCTCGACTGACCTCGACGGACTTCGACTGGCCGCGGCTGGCCCGACTGGCCCGACCTCGCCGGCGACCGCGACGCCGAGGGGTTGACAGCCGCTGCATTCAGGGAAAGCCTGAAAATCGGGTGATTCCCCGCGAGGATGCCCGAGAGGATGTCTGCCATGAAACCCGCCTACGTCGTCATGCTCGTGCTCGTGCTCGTGCTCGGAACGGTGTTCTCGCTGATCGGCCTCGGGATGCTGACCGGCGGTGTGGCCGCCACAGCGGCGGGCTCCCAGCAGGCGGACAACAGATTCTTCAGCGCGCCGGCCGCCTCATTCTCCGCCGACTCCTACGCGCTCACCTCGCCCGGGCTGGACGTCGCCGGCACGTCCGGAATCCCCACCGGGGTCGCACGCATCCGGCTGGAGGCAACGAGCACCGGCGGCGATGTGTTCATCGGAATCGCCCCGCAGGCCGAGGTCGACCGCTACCTCACCGGGGTGCACCACACCGAGCTCGTGGACGTGAGCGTCTCCCCGTTCCGGGCGGAGTACCGGGACGTCGCCGGTGCGGAACGCCCCACCCTTCCCGGCGACCAGGACTGGTGGACGGTGTCGGCCTCCGGACCGGGCACGCAGCAGGTGGTCTGGGACGTCCAGCCCGGCGCCTGGGCCGTCGTCGTGATGAACTCGGATGCGAGTCCGAACGTGGCCGTGCAACTGCGCGCCGGCGCCCGGCTCGGTCTGCTCGGCCCGCTCGCGATCGGTCTGGTGATCGCCGGCATCCTGCTGCTGCTCGGAATGGCGCTTGTCGTTCTCGGCGCCATCGGGCTGGGGCGGGGCACCCAACCGCCACCCGGCACACCGCTGGCCGCCCAACCGCCACCCGGCGCGGAGCGGGTCGCATCGACCAGATGATCCACAAGCGCAGGAACCAGTGTCGGCCGGATCACGAGAAAACGGGTCAGGGCCGGATATGGTGCTTCATAGGGCAGCATGAGGGGTAATCCAGACGACATGCAACGAATTAGCAAAGAGCGCGACCGCCTCCTGCGGAGAGCCGCCCGATTGTCCGGCCTCGCCGGGTCGGTGGCGGTTCTGCTCGTGATGCTGGTTCCCGGCGGTCTCAGTCTGGCCCTGCTCGGTCGTTGCCTGCCGGTGCTCCTGCTCATGGTCGTCGGCCAGTACCTGCTTGGCCGTTCCGGCCGGATTCGCTGGGTGGCCCTGATCGTGCTCTCCGGCAACGGGATCATCCTGCTGATCGGCTTTTCCGGCCAGCGGACCTCCGGCCTGAACCTGGTCGAGGAGACCGTCATCGGCGCAGTGGCCGCGACCGCGACGAGCTCCGTCGCACTCGTCCTGGTCGTCAGTACGCGCCGATTGATCCTGCTGTTCGCCTTGTTCTCGGCCACGCTGGCCAGCGTCCTCGCGACCATGATCACCTCCGCCGGGGCGATCGTCCCGCTGGCGATCACGATCTGCGGCTGGTTCGCCGTTGCGCTCGCAGGCTGGTGGATCGCCCAAAGCGTTCCCCGGGTGATGCAGCGCATCGCCGCGATCGGCCGCGCCCACCTGGCCGAACGACACGCCAGCGAACTGGAGGCGCAGCGCCGCCAGGACGCCAGGCTCCTGCACGACACCGTGCTCGCCACCCTCACGCTGCTCGCCCACTCCGGTGTCGGCGTCAGCCCGGCCGCGCTCCGCCAGCAGGCGGGCGATGACGCGCGGCTGTTGCGGCAGTTACGCCTGGGTGGACTGCCGACGCCGCGTCGCTCGGGCGTGTACACCCTCGAACGGGCCACTGAGTCGACCCTGGGCAGCACCCTGGAATCGGTGAAGCAGCGCTTCGGCCGGCTGGGGCTCGAGGTGGACTGGCACGGCAGTGGGCAGGTGCTGCTGCCCAGCGACGTCCTCGACTCGTTCCTGCTCGCGCTGGGCGAATGCCTGGAGAACGTGCGCCGGCATGCCGGGGTCGACCGGGCCGACGTCACGATCTCGGATGACGACACCACCGTGCGCGCCATGGTCACCGATGCCGGCGTCGGCTTCGATCTGCTCGGGGTGAGCGCCGAACGGCTCGGTTTTGCCGAATCCGTCGTGGCCCGGCTGCGAGACGTCGGCGGCAACGCCAGGCTGTTCTCCTCCCCCGGCTCCGGCACGACCGTTGTCCTGGAGGTGCCGAAGTGATCGGCCCCGACCTCGTCGACGTCTCGCTGGACGACGTCCGGGTCCCCCGCGCGAGCCGGAAGAACCTGCGCCTCAAAGAGGTCCAGGAGCGCCAGGACCGTCGGCGCACCTTCCGCCGCCCGGAGCGCACGGTCAAGACCACCCGCGCGAACCAGAGCGGCCTCGGCGGCCGTCACCTCGGCATCGGCCTGTCCTTCAGCGGCGGGTTCATCGCCCTGTTCCTGTTCTGGCGTTTCATGATCCAATGGTTCGACTACTCGAATCCCCTGCCGAGCCTGGCGGCGTGGACGCTCCTGATGGCGACGACGACGCTCGCCCTGGTCACGGTGCAGCGGCTGTCGGCGCGCATGCCCGACTGGCTGTTCGCCGCGGCCCTGGCCAACGGAAGTGTCGTGGTCGTGCTCGACCTCGCCGGTTCACGCGGACCGGACGGGTCGGAGATCTACCCGACCGCGGCCGCGGCCGTCGGTTCGCTGTTGATCGCCCTCGTAACGGTGCGCCGCGGCCGCGATGTCGTCACGTCGGCCGCCGTGCTGGCCGCGGTTCTGTTCCTCGGCGCCATCACGGAGTCCCGCCCGGACCCGCTCACCCTCGCACCGGAACTGCTGGCCATCGGCCTGGCCATCATGCCGCCGCTGTTCGGAGTCGCGATCGTACGGTCGTTCCGCCGGATGGCCCAGCGAGAGCTTGATCTGGTGCTCGTGCAGAGCACGGTCTCCCAACCGCAATTCGCGGTGGGCATGCTCGCCTCCGAGGAACTCGCGCGGATCGACCTCGACGCGGAGACCCTGCTCGACGACGTCGCCCAGGGCCGGACCGCCCTTCCGCTCAGCGCCGACAAGTCGACGACGGCCTCCACCCTCGCCACCCAATTGCGCCTGCACCTGATCCGGGGCCGACGCGAAACGTGGCTGTACCATGCGATCACCGAGTCGGAGTTCCTCGGCCCTTCCGTGAACCTGCACGACCCCGCGGGCCTGGCCGGGTTGCTCGACCCGCCCCAACGCGACGCGCTGCTCCGCACGATTTGGCTCCTGATCAGCGACACAACTCGTGCCGAGGCCGCCGTTTCGCTCTCGCTCGGTCCGATCAGGTCCACGCACGGCGTCCGCGCCCGCCAGAAGTTGCGATTTCCAATCGAATTGACTACAACGGGTGTGCCACGGCGGCGTGTGGACCCCGAGACGTGGCAAGCTATCCGAGTGGTCGGTCCTCACATCGATTCAACCAGGGACGGGAGTCTCCGGGTGGAAATCGAGTGCAGTATCCACAATCCCGCGGATGCTTGAGGTCTGCGACGGAGAGCCGTCGGGCTTTTTGGTCGGGTGCAACGGCAGTAGGAGGCAGCAATGACGAACATGACAATGACGAATATCGAAGTGCCGGGCAGGGAATGCCCCATCCGGCTGGCCTTGGTCGACGATCATCGAATGCTCCTCGGCGCCCTCACCGAGTGGATCAGGGGGGCGGCGGACGACATCAACATGGTCGCCGCCGTCACGACCTGGCCGGAGCTGCTCACCCACCCCGAGTTCCCCGTCGACGTCGTGCTCCTCGACCTCGACCTCAAGGACAACATCCCGGTCTCCCTGAAGATCTCCACCCTCAAGACCGCCGGCGTGAAGACCGTGCTGATGAGCACGTATTCCGAGCCCGGCCTCGTGCGCGAGGCGCTGGCTGCAGGGGCGCTCGGCTACCTCGTCAAGAGCGAAGAAGCGAACATGATCGTTGAGGCGATCCGCGCAGCCTACGAGGGTGAGTCCTACATTTCGGCCGAGCTGGACGAAGCGCTGAGCGCCGGCACCAGCGGCGGCTCCCCCCGGCTGAGCGCCCAGGAGCGCCGGGTGATGGCACTGTACGGCGCCGGCGAGCCGGTCAAGGCCGTGGCACACCAGCTCGGTATCTCCGAGGAGACCGCGAAGTCCTACCTCAAGCGGATTCGCGAGAAGTACCGTCTCGCGGGCTTCGACGTGGGCACGAAGGTCGCCCTGCGGAAGCGCGCCATCCACGACGGCATCCTCCTGCAGACCGACTAGCCGCCGCCCCCGCCCGCCCGGTGGTCGAGCCGCCCGGTGGTCGAGCCGCCCGGTGGTCGAGCCGCCCGGTGGTCGAGCCTGTCGAGACCCTGGCAACAAGGTCTCGACGAGTTCGACCACCGACTCAGGTCACGCCTCCAGCGCCGCCTCGAGCCGCTCGACCTTGCTCGTCAGCTCGCCGGTCCGGCCGGGTCGGATGTCCGCCTTCAGCACCAGGGACACCCGGGGCCCCCAGGCGCCGACGGCCTCGGTCGCCGCCTTCACCACGGCGAACACCTCGTCCCAGTCGCCCTCGATGGTCGTGAACATCGAATCGGTGTGGTTGGGCAGGCCGGACTCGCGCACAACCCGGACCGCTGCGGCGACGGCGTCGTGTACGGAGCCCTCGGCGTCGTGGCCGCCGGATGGTGCGACCGAGAATGCGACGAGCATGGGTTCTCCTTCTGATTGGTGGTGCCTGGTCACTGCGGAGCGGTCGTGGGGAGCGGGGCGGGGACGGACGGTTCCGCCTGCGGGGCCGAGAGCCAGACCTGGCCCAGCGCCCAGCCGAGGAGGACGAACTCGAGCAGGTTGCGCCCCGTCAGCACCAGCACCATCAGCGGGTCGGCGACGAGAAGCCACCGGTACAGATAAGGGTAGACGAGCTGGGTGAGCGCGGCGATGACCAGGGCGAGGACGGCCGGCATCCGCCACGCGCGGCCCCGCACCAGGAGCCCGAGGATGACCGGCGCGGCGAGCCAGGCGACGAACTGCGGCGAACCGACCTTGTTCGCCAGGATCAGGGTCAGCACCAGCGCCAGCACGAGCGGCGGGTAGAGCCGGTCCCAGGTCGCTCCCCTGCGTCGGGCCTGCCAGCCGAGCAGGAGCACGGCGGCCACCGCCATCACGAGCAGCGGCGTCATCAGGGCGATCGCAACGTTGGTGCCCGTGCCGATGACCTGGTAGGTGAGGATCTGCTGGTCGTAGTAGATGAAGGCGCCCGGCAGTCCAAGCGCCGCCTGCCACAGCCACAGCCCGCCGACGGGGGATTCGATCTGGATGCCCCGATCGGCCTGTTGGCTGAGGAAGCTGAACACGTTCGTCCCGCTGCCGAGGCCCAGTGCCACGGCGACGATCGCCGCGCTGGTGGCGGCGAGCACGGCGAGCACCTGCCAGCGCCGTCTCGACACCACGAACAGCGCCGCAACCAGCGCGACCGGCCAGACCTTCACCCAGGTGGCTGCGGTGAGCAGCACCGTCGCGGCGAGCGGCCTGGCGCGCACCCAGAGCACCGCGACCACCGCCATCGCCGCGGTGACCGCGTCGATCCGGGCCAGGGCGATCGGTCCGAGCAGCGGCAGGAAGGCCAGCCACCAGCCGGCGGCCAGGAGCGCGCGGCGGTCCCGGCCACGCCCGAGCAGAATCGCGAAGGCGACCCCGTCGAGCAGGATCACGATGCCCAGCCAGGTTGCCGGGTAGAGCTCCGGACCGAACGCGAGGGAGGCGAAGATCGGCACGACCGCGAGGATCGGGTACACGAAGCCTGTGTCGATGCCCACGACCGCGTGGCCCAGCATGGCGTCCATGGCCCAGTCGAAGTAGACCTTCTGCACGTCACCGAGCGGCCAGCCCGGAGCGAGAAGGCAGAGCAGCACGAGCGCGAGGTGCACGAGGACGAAGCCGGCCCAGAGCGTCGCCCGGGGCGCGGATCCGAGCCGGGCCGCAAGGGTCGAACCGCGCGTCGGCTCACGCGTCGGCTCACGGGCGGCGGGATCAGGCACGCTCAACTTTCCCACACCGGAGAGCCCCGATGGGTGTCGTTCGGTCGCCCCGTTCAGACGGTCGTCGCCGCCCGGCGGCCGCCGGGCGCCGGCGCCAGGAGCGCCGCGATCGTGGCGGGTACCGCGCCTGCCACGTCCAGGGCCGTGATCGGGCCGCCATTCGACGCTCGCCCGGCGGCGAGCGCGTGCACCAGAGCCGCGGTCGCGGCGAGGGCGACGAGGGCGTCCGCATCGGTGTCGATGGTGGCGGAGTGCGTGGCGAGCAGGGCGCCGAGGATGCCGGCGAGCACGTCCCCGGAACCGGCCGTTGCCAGCCAGGCCGGCGCACCGGTGACGCGGAGGCGGACGCCGCCCGGCGACGCAACGAAGGTGGTGGCGCCCTTGAGCAGCACCGTGACGCCGAGCTCGGTTGCTGCGCGGCCGGCCCACTCCCCCGGTGAGACCGCGATCTGGGCCGCCGTGACCGGCTTGCCCGGGCGGCTGAGCAGCCCCGCCAGCTCCCGGAAGTGCGGGGTGACCACGGTCGGTCCGGTCGCGTGCGCGATCAGGTCGAGCACGCCGGCGTCGCACACGGTCGGCAGTCCGGCCGCGAGGGCCTCCACCAGCGCGGTGGCGGTCCCGTCGTCCCGGGCGGCCGCATCCATGCCCGAGCCCAGCAGCCACGCCTCCACCCGTCCGGGAACCGTGACGACCTCCGGCCGGCGCTGGAGCACGAGGTTCGACGCCCGGCGCGGTCCCAGGTAACGCACCATTCCCACGCCGGTGCGCGCGGCCGCTTCGACTCCGAGCACGGCCGCGCCCGGGTACTGCCTCGACCCCGTGCGCACGCCGAGCACGCCGCGGCTATATTTGTCGTCCACCGGCTGGGGAACATCGATCCAGGCCCGCGCATGCCGCTCGTCCCACTCCAGCCAGTCCCGCGGTTCGCTCATGCACTCACGATAGGTTGTTTCGGACAGATCCGGGCCGTCGGAGTTCGCGCGGTCCTCCGCCACCGACTACCCGCCGGGAGGCTGGCATGAGGACGACTCCGCCACCGTCGCCGGCTGGGCCGGGAGCTGCTGCGAGGTCCGCATTTCCCGCGGCGGGGCGCCTCGGCGCCCCACCGGAATCCGCACGGTCAGAGCCGGCGGGTCGCGTCCTGCACCTCGCCGACGAGTTCCTCGATGATGTCCTCGAGGAAGAGAACGCCGGTGGTCGCGCCGACCGCCGTGAACGAGCGCGCCAGGTGCGCTCCGGAGCGGCGCATGGTGGCGAGGGCGTCCTCGAGGTCGGTGCCCTCGAAGATCGACACGAGGCGGCGGATGCGCTTGGCCGGGATCGCCTCGGCGTAGCCGCCCTCGCCTGCCCCGGAGTCCCCGTCGAGGTCGAGGACGTCCTTCAAATGGATGTATCCAGTCGGTTCGCCGCCGTCGGTGACCAGCACATAGCGGGAGAACCCGTGCCTGGTCACGGCCTTCTCGACGTCGGCCGGAGTGGCCGATTCGGGGAGGCTGATCAGGTCGGCGAGGTTCACCGCGACATCCTTCACCTTGCGGGTGGTGAACTCGAAGGTGGCGCTGAGCGCGCCGGTGCCGTCGCGCAGCACGCCCTCCCTGGTCGACTGGGACACGATCGTGGCGACCTCGTCCAGCGTGTAGGTGCTGTTCGCCTCGTCCTTGGGCTGCACCCGGAACAGCCGCAGGACCAGGTTGGCCGTGGCGTTGAGGACCACGATGACGGGTTTGACCAGCCGGCCGAAGAGGACGAGCGGCGGGGCGAGGAGGAGCACCGCGCGGTCGGGGATGGAGAACGACAGGTTCTTCGGCACCATCTCACCGAACACGACGTGCAGGTACGAGACGAGGAGCAGGGTGATCACGAAGGCGATCGCGCTGATCGCCTCGACGGGCAGGCCGGTCAGGCCGAGCGGGTACTCGAGCAGGTGGTGGATCGCCGGCTCCGACACGTTCAGGATGAGCAGCGAACACACGGTGATGCCCAGCTGGGTGGTGGCCAGCATCAGGGTGGCGTGCTCCATCGCCCAGAGTGCGGTCTTGGCGCTGATCCTGCCGGCCTCGGCGAGAGGTTCGATCTGCGACCGGCGCGCGGAGATGACCGCGAATTCGGCGGCGACGAAGAATGCGTTGGCCGCGAGCAGCACGAACAGCCAGACGATTCCTGCCCAGTCACTCATTCGGGCTCCCTTCGCCGCGGCCCGGACGGCCGGCATCCGGCTCACCGCTGCCCGGTTCGAGGGCACCCGGTTCGAGGGTCGGCGTGAACCGCAACCGGTCGATTCGCCGGCCGTCCAGGCGCTCCACCGTGAACTCGCCCGCGTCGATCATGACGGTGTCGCCGACAACGGGAAGGCGGCCCAGTTCGCTCATCACGAACCCGGCGACGGTCTCGTACGGCCCGTCGTCCGGCACGGTGATGCCGGTGCGTTCGAGGAGCTCGTCCGGGCGGAGCATGCCGGGGAAGGTGAGCGAGTCGGTCGACAGCACGACGCCCGCGCGGGCGCGGTCGTGTTCGTCGGCCACCTCGCCGACGAGCTCCTCGACCAGGTCCTCCAGGGTCGCCACCCCGGCCGTTCCGCCGTACTCGTCGACGACGATGGCCATCTGGTAGCCGCGGCCGCGCAGCTCGACGAGGAGCCCGTCGAGCTTCATGGTCTCCGGCACGCGAACGGCCTCCGATTGCAGGGCCGACACCGGGACATCCGCGCGTCGCTGCCGGGGCACGGCCACCGCCTGCTTCACGTGCACGATCCCGACGATGTCGTCGACACCCTCATCGACGACGGGGAAGCGGGAGTAGCCGGTTTGGCGGGCGAGCTCGATGACCGCCCGGGCGGAGGCGGTGCGCTGGATGCTCGCCACCCGCGGCCGCGGGGTCATCACGTCGGATGCCGTGTGCCCCGAGAACAGCAGGGTGCGGTGCAGCAGGGTCGCGGTGTCCTTCTCGAGCAGTCCGGCGCTGGCCGAGCGGCGCACCAGCGACGACAATTCCTCGGCCGTGCGCGCCCCCGACAGCTCTTCCTTCGGCTCGATCCCGATCGAACGCAGAACCCCGTTGGCGCTGCCGTTGAGCACCAGCACGGCCGGTTTGAACACGGTCGTGAACAGCGTCTGGAACGGGATGACGAGCTTAGCCGTCTGGATCGGCAGGGCGAGGGCGAAGTTCTTGGGCACGAGCTCGCCGATGATCATCGACGCGAGCGTGGCGATGACAACGGCGAGCGTCGTCGCCACGACCGGCACGACCCCATTCGGAAGCCCGACTCCGGTCAGCGGACCGGTGAGCAGGGAACTGAGCGCCGGCTCCATCGCGTATCCGGTGAGAAGGGTGGTCAGGGTGATGCCGAGCTGCGCGCTGGAGAGGTGCGTCGAGGTGATCCGGAGCGCGGCAATGGTCAACGAGAGGCGGGTCTCGCCGCGGTCGCGGCGCGCCTCGAGGTCGGAGCGGTCGAGGTTGACCAGGGCGAACTCGCTGGCGACGAACAGGCCGGTGCCCACGGTGAGGATCAACCCGACGCCGAGCATGAGCCACTCAAACACGCGGTTCACCGCCCCGGTTCACGGGCGAGTGTCCGTTGGGACGGCGGGAATGGTGGCCGGGCGAATTCGCAGAAGGGGGGTCGTCCATTATTCCCTCAACTATACCGGCCCTGACCGGCGAGGCGGCGGCCTCGGCCGGCCGGGGCCGCCCCGTTTCCCCCGCGTCCGGCTACCAGGAGACGGGCAGGGCCTTGCCCTCCTCGTACCCGGCGGCGGACTGGATTCCGACCAGCGACCGGGTGTGGAACTCAGCCACGCTCGTCGCGCCCGCGTAGGTGAACGAGCTGCGCACTCCGGAGGTGATCATGTCCAGCAGGTCCTCGAGCGACGGGCGCAGCGGGTCCAGGTAGATCTTCGAACTCGAGATCCCCTCGGCGAAGAGGGTCTTGCGGGCCAGCTCGTACGGGTCGAGGCGATCGAACCGTTCACGGACGGCCTTGGTGGAGGCCATCCCCCAGCTCTCCTTGTAGAGGGCGCCGGCGGCATCGGTGGCGAGGGTGCCGGGGGCCTCGATCGTGCCGGCGAACCATGACCCGATCATGACGGATGCCGCACCCGCGGCGAGCGCGAGCGCCACGTCCCGCGGGTAGCGCACCCCGCCGTCGGCCCAGACGTGCGCGCCCAGCTCCCGCGCGGCGGCCGCGGTCTCGAGCACAGCGGAGAATTGCGGCCGCCCGACCGCCGTCATCATCCGGGTCGTGCACATCGCGCCGGGGCCGACGCCGACCTTCACGATGGTGGCGCCCGCGCCGACCAGGTCGGCCACGGCATCCGCGGTGACCACGTTGCCGGCCACGATCGGGATGCCGAGGTCGAGGTCGGCGACGATTTTCAGCGCGCGCAGCATGCCCTCCTGGTGGCCGTGGGCGGTGTCGAGAACGAGCACGTCGACCCCGGCGGACGCCAGGGCGCGCGCCTTCGCGGCCACGTCACCGTTGATCCCGATCGCGGCGGCCACGCTGAGCCGCCCCTGGGCGTCGAGCGCCGGCTGGTAGAGGGTGGAGCGCAGGGCGCTCTTGCGGCTGAGCGTGCCCACGATGGCACCGTGGTGCAGCACCGGCGCGAAGTCGAGTTCGGCCGCCGTCATCAGGTCGAACGCGCGGCGCGGGCCTTCGATGTCGTCGGCGTCGAGCGAGGTGAGCCGGCCGTGCAGCAGATCCCCGAGCCGGGCATCGGACAGCGCCGTGGCCAGGCGGGCGGCATCGATGCAGCCCAGGTAGCTGCCGTGCTCGTCGTTGATCACGAGACCCTGGCCGGCCACCGGAGGAACCTGCCGCAGGGCAAGTGCTACGGTGTCCGCCGGGCCGAACACGAAGGGGGTGTCGAACCTGGTCGACTGGGCCTTCACCCAGCGGATGGCGGCGTCCAGCTCCTGCAGGTGCATGTCCTGCGGCAACACGCCGAGCCCGCCGCGTCGCGCCAGCGCCGCGGCCAGGCGCGGACCGGTCACCGAGTTCATGTTCGCGGAGACGACGGGGATGGTCGCGCCGGTTCCGTCGCCGGGGGCGAGCGAGACGTCGAGTCGACTCCGGATGCCGGATTGACTGGGCACCAGGAAGACATCCGAGTACGTGAGATCGTGGCTGGGTACCGCTCCATAGAACTGCATGGAAATAACGCTAGCCCCCCGCGCGGATGCCCGCAGCCATGCCCGGGGGGATTAGGCTGGACGGGCAGACCGAATCGACGATTTTTCATCGCCTGGACATTCAGAATCAACGCAGAGAGTGGGAACCGGCTGTGTCAAGCCAGTTGACCGGTAGTGGATCCGACGAGACCACGTCGGGTGAATTCGGAGCAAACGAGTGGCTCGTCGACGAGCTGTACGAACGGTACCTCGTCGACAAGAACCAGGTGGACGAGTCCTGGTGGCCCGTCCTCGAGAGCTACCACCAGACCGCGAGCGGCCAGACGGCCGCCGGGGTGACGGATGCCGGGGCGCCGGCCGCCGAGGCTGCCCCCGTCCAAGCGGCGGGCGCGGCAGCAGCCGCTGCCCCCGCCAGCCCG
>NZ_SOHH01000111.1 GCF_004403515.1 Cryobacterium fucosi
CACCGACCTCGCCGACGGAATCTGCCTCTGCCACCCCCACCACCTACTACTCCACAACATGGGCTGGACCATCACCCGCCACGACGACAACTACTGGCTGAAACCACCCGCCTCGAACGACCCCGAACAGACCCCCATCCCACTGCACAGCAAAACCCACCGGCCGAAACGAGCAGACGAGCACGTCGGCGACGAGCAGACCGAGTAGTCCCGGTCTCGACGAGCTCGACCACCGGACAGGGTCTCGACGAGCTCGACCACCGGGGGCGGCTNACAGGGTCTCGACGAGCTCGACCACCGGGGGCGGCTCGACCACCGACCGGGGCGGCTCGACCACCGCGGGCGGCAGGGTCACGACGAGCTCGACCACCGGGCAGGGTCTGACAAGCTCGACCACCGGGGCTGGCTCGACTCGGGGGCGGGCCGGCTCGGCCTGGGAACACTAGCCGCGGGCGAGGCGCCAGTGCATGCTGGTGCCATGAACGAGGGACCGGACCGCTCGGCCGTCGGCCAGGTCGTCACGGTCGGTGGCCGCCGGATCACGCTCACCAGCCTCGACAAGGTGCTCTACCCGGAGACCGGCACCACCAAGGCGGACGTGCTCTCCTACTATGCGGCCGTCGCCGACGTGCTGATCTCCCACGCCGCCAACCGGCCGGCAACGCGGAAACGGTGGGTGCGCGGCGTCGGAACCGCCGCGGAGCCCGGCCAAATGTTCTTCCAGAAGAACCTCGACACGTCGACCCCGGACTGGGTGGCCCGCCGGTCGATCGAGCACTCCGACCACGTCAACATGTATCCGCTGGTCAACGACCTGGCCACGCTGACCTGGCTCGGCCAGGTCGCGGCGCTCGAGATCCATGTCCCGCAGTGGCAGTTCGGCCGGGACGGGCATCCCCGCAACCCGGACCGGCTCGTGCTCGACCTCGACCCCGGCGAGGGAGTCACCCTCGCCGAGTGCGCCCACGTCGCGAGGCTGGCCAGGGCCATCCTCCGCGACATGGACCTGGACCCGTTCCCGGTGACCAGCGGAAGCAAGGGCATCCACCTGTACGCCGCATTGGATCTCAGCCACACTTCCGACCAGGTGTCCGCGGTCGCGCACGAGCTGGCGCGGGCGCTGGAGGCCGATCATCCGGACCTCGTGGTCAGCGACATGAAGAAGGCCAAACGCCCCGGCCGGGTGTTCGTGGACTGGAGCCAGAACAACGCAGCCAAGACCACGATCGCGCCGTACTCGTTGCGGGGCACCCCGCGCCCGATGGTCGCGATGCCCCGCACCTGGCGCGAGCTGGCCTCCCCCGGACTGGCCCAGGTCGACTACCGCCAGGCGATGCACCGGGTGGAGCGCAACGGCGACGCGCTATCCGGCCTGCTCACCGCCCACCCCGGTCTCCTGGCCGGTTTCGGCGGCGCGGCGGGCCCGGGCTCAGGGGCCAACGATCGCCTGGCCGAATACCGCAGCAAACGGAACAGCGCCCGCACGCCCGAACCGGTGCCGGACGAGGTCACCGGATCGCCGGAGGGCCGCTCCTTCGTGATCCAGGAGCACCACGCCCGCAACCTGCACTTCGACCTGCGGCTCGAGCACGACGGGCTGCTGGCCTCCTGGGCGCTGCCGCGGGGGGTGCCGACCGAGCCGACGAAGAACCACCTCGCCGTGCGCACCGAGGACCACCCGCTCGAGTACGGCACCTTCGAGGGTGACATCCCGGCCGGGGAATACGGGGCGGGCACGGTCAGGATCTGGGACACCGGTCGTTACGACCTCGAGAAGTGGCGCGACGACGAGGTCATCGCCACCCTGCACGGCGAACCGGGCGGCGGCCTCGGCGTGTCCCGACGGTTCGCCCTGATCCACACGAATGGCCCGGACCGGGCCGAGAATAACTGGCTGATCCACCTGATGAAGACGACCACGCCGGCCGGCCGGACAGGGGCGCGCCAGGCCGCGCCCCTGTCCGCGGCCCCGCGCACCCGCCACTCCCCCATGCTCGCTACGCTCGGCTCCCTGGCAGACCTGGTCGGGGAGGCAGGCGCAGACTGGGCCTGCGAGATGAAGTGGGACGGGATCCGCGCGCTCGCCTCCCTGGCGACGGCCGGGGCCGTGTCGACGGTTCGACTGGTCACCCGGAACGGCAATGACGTCACGGATGCCTACCCCGACCTGGCGCGTGCCTTGCCGGCCGCCGTCACGGCCGATTCGGTCGTGCTCGACGGCGAGATCGTCGCCCTCGACGCCGCCGGGCGGCCGAGTTTCGGCCTGTTGCAGAACCGGACCGGCACCACACCGGTGAGCTACCTCGTCTTCGACTTGCTCGAGGCGGACGGGCAGGACCTCACCGGGCTGTCGTATGCGGCGCGGCGCGACATCCTCGGCCAGGTGGTGAACGGCGACGGCCCGGTCCAGGTGCCGCCGGCGTTCGACGGCGGCGCGGCGACGGCCATCCGGGCGAGCCGGGAGCTCGGCCTCGAGGGCATCGTCGCCAAGCGACTCGACGGCCGATACGAACCGGGCCGCAGATCCCGGTCATGGATCAAGATCAAGCACCATTCCACCCAGGAGGTCGTGGTCGGCGGGTGGCGCCCGGGCACGGGCCACCGTTCAGGCTCGGTCGGATCGCTGCTGGTCGGCATTCCGGACGGAGGCACGCTCGCCTACAGTGGCCGGGTCGGGACGGGGTTCCGGGATCGCGACCTGGACGAGATCCTGGACCGGCTCCGACCGATCGGCGCGACGGCAAGCCCGTTCGCCGAGGTTCCCGCGACCGACGCCGGTGACGCGCACTGGGTGCAGCCGATCCTCGTCGGCGAGGTGGAATTCGCGGAGTGGACGGAGACCGGGCGGCTTCGGCACCCCGTCTGGCGGGGCTGGCGCCCGGACAAGTCGCCAGCCGACGTGGCCAGGGAGGCGCCCGGGTAGCCACGGTAGCCGTTGTCGGGCGCTAGCCGAGTCGCAGGAGCAGTCCCGGCCAGGCCGCGGCAAATCCCGGATGCAGCGGGAGCGCGCCGACCTCGTCGGTCGGCACCCAGCGGAGTTCGATGCTCTCCCGGTCGCTGATCACCGGTTCGAAGGGCCGGGTCGCGCGCACGACAACGGTGGTGTACGACCAGAACCCGAGGTCGAGCACCGAGCTGAATTGCACGCTGATCAGGTCGGCCGGCACCCCGGCCTCCTCGCCCGCCTCGCGCAGGGCGGCTTCCAGTGCGGTCTCGTGCTCGTGCCGCGCTCCCCCGGGCAACCCCCAGGTGTCGCCCTGGTGGCTCCAGACCGCGCGGTGCTGCAGCAGCACACCCAGCTCAAGGTGGTGCACGAGAAGGCCGGCCGCGCCGAAACGCCCCCAGAACTTCCGGCCGTCGGGGCCGTAGACCCAGGTGTCGCCGTTACCGCTCATCTCCCCAGCATGCGTCATCGAGCCGTTAATCGGCACAGTGCCGTCTTTCGTCACAGACCCGTCCCGATTGCTGAGGCCCGGTCACTCGCCGCCCGGCAGGCCGCGGTAGCGCAGGTGGACCACTCCGTTGACGAAGCGGCGTTCGGCAACCAGTTCCAGCCGCAGCCGCACGCCCGCCGGGAGGAACCGGGTGCCGCCGCCCAGCACAACGGGTAACACGAACAGGTGGTACTCGTCGACCAGGCCTGCCTCGATCGCGTGTTTCGCGAGCCCGGGGCCTCCCGCGGACAGGTCTCGGTGTCCCAGGCCGCCATCACCTCGTACATCCGACGCCCGAACAGGTGGGTGCCGATGCCACGCTCGAGCTCGTTGACGAAGGCATGCACCTCCGCGCCGGGCACGCTCCAGTCGAAGTTGCCGTGTTCGTCGGCCACATACCCGTCGAGCGAGGTGCTGCCGGTGTAAATCAATCCGGCCATCGTGATCCCCGCAGCAGTGTGGTCACGTGACTCGCCTCCTGTTCCCGGCCGGCCTCCTCCAGCGAGTCACGGGGCGAGGACCCGGCGGGCAATGAATCAGGGGACGACGTGTCCTGCCAGTCGATCGCGGGGTGCGCGCAGACGAAGAGAAGTTCGAGCCGGGCCGGCGCCCCGGCCGTAGGGGTTGGCTGTGCCATTCGCCGTCACGGAAGATGATCGCCGACGGGCGGATTTCGACGGAGCCGTAGAGCGCGCCCGGACACTGTCTGGCCCAGTCGATGGCGACATCGAGGTCGGGCACCTCGAGGACCAAGGCTGCGCTGATCTCGGCATCGCCGGCTTCCTGGCTGATGACAAGGAGTGAGCACTGCATCGGACATCCTTCCGCTCGAACGATACTGACACCACTCAGGCGAGTGGTCCAGGGTTCGATCGACACGGATCGCTTGAGTCAGGCCTGGGCGGCGACGCCGTGAGTCCCATCACGCGGCGTCCTGGTGCTCGACTCGGGCACACACGTCGGCGGATCACCGGCCAGTTCCGATGACGATGGTGGCGTCGAGCGCCGTCGAGGTCACGACCCGAGGAACGAACCCGGCCCGGTCGAGGACGGCTGCGGTCAGCGTGGCCTGCGCGCGACTCGTCTCGATGAGCAACCGCCCCCGGCCGCCAGCCAGTCCGGCGCGCCGTCGGCCACCCGGCGCTGCACCTCGAGCCCGTCGGCGCCGAGGTTGCACCGGGCGCAGCGGACGACGGCCGGATCGATGTCGGCCGCGTACAGCACGGCCTCCGGGCAGGCGGCGGCCACGGCCATCCCCACCGCGCCCGAGCCGCAACACAGGTCCACGACGACGGATCCGGGTCGGCAGCGCAGGACGCCCTCTCGCACCAGAAGGCCGGAGCGGCGGCGCGGCACGAACACGCCGGGGTCGACCGCGATGTGGAGGCCGCAGAACTCGGCCCAGCCCAGGATGTACTCCAGGGGTTCACCGGCGGCCCGGCGCTCGACCATCGCGCCCGCCCGTCGTGCGGGTCGCGGCCTGGATCAGGCTGGCCTCGCCTTTGGCGAACACAACCGGCCGCCCGCAGCCGGGCGACGATGAAGGGGTAAGAGGAGCCTGGCGACGCCACGGGACCAGACTGCCAGATCAGGGTGCCGGTACTCGCGTCACCACGGGTACGGTCGGGGAATGTCGTCCGCGTCGACGTAATGGATGCCGGCCTCCGGGTCGAGCGGCAGGCCGGATTCGGAGCCCCGGCAGGATGCTTCCCAAACTTCCTGCCCGGACAGGGCGTGGATCTCCCCGTTCGTGACGACCCAGCCGCGCACGGCCTGATACGGGACGCCTCCCTCCGGCGAGAGGTACCGGGTGCCCATTTCGACGGTGTGGAGCATCAGGCTGAACGTGTCGGCGGCGCTGATCCGGCAGGTGACGTACTCCAACAGTTCCGAGTACCCAATGCTCGGGGTGGTGCGTCCCGTCGGGTCGGTGTGGAAGCTGGTGTGGCCGATCGCGTCCGCGGAGACCGTGAGCTCGTGGCTGCCGTTGCCATGTCGCTTGCCGACGAGGGCAGCGACCAGGTGCTCCTGGTTTTCGTGGCGCACCGTCGTCTGGGAGCAGCCTGTGCAGTCCAGGACGTAGAGGGGCACGGCGGCACGGCGCTCATAGGCGGGATTCGGGGCGAGGGTCGCGTTCGAATGGCAATAAGGGCAGGTGAGGCGCATGGCTGGATCCCCCTTGCTGGCGCAGCTCCTCCATCCCGTTCATGCAGGATCGTCTGCCGGACGACCGAGATCGTCTGGCCTCAAGTTAGCAGTGACCCCGCAAGACCACAGTCGGCATGAATGGGGACACCACTCACCGGGAGCCGGCCGGCAGCGGAACAACGACTGCTCTATTCTCGAGACATGAACAGGTCGATTCGCGGCTCCGGTCTGCTGGTGGCGCTCGTCGTGGTCGGGGCGCTCGGGGTGCTGGCGTTCCAGCCGGGCGGTCCGCTGGGCTCACCGGTGGACGCCATCAGCACTGGCGCGACGGGCCGGATCCCGACGCGACCGGCCGATGCTGTGGCGATGACCGTCGAGCACGTGCACGACGGGGACACGCTCTTCCTCCGCACGGACCAGCCCAACGCCCTGGTGCCGTCGACGGATGCCGTCAAGGTGCGCCTGATCGGGATCGACACCCCGGAGATCGGCGACGCCGCCGAGTGCTTCGGCGACGAGGCCACCCTGGCGTTGCGCGCCCTGGTTCCCGACGGAAGCACGGTGTGGGTCTCCGCTGACCGGGAGCCGACCGACAGGTTCGATCGCAGCCTGTTCTACCTCTGGACCGACGACGGGCGGTTCGTCAACTACGAGCTCGTCTCGGGCGGAGCCGCCGAGTCCCTGGTCATCCCCCCGAACGACGCCTACTATCCGCTGCTGCGGTCCGTCGAGGACGCCGCGACGGCGGCAGGAACCGGCATGTGGGGCGTCTGCTGAGCCATCAGGCGAACGCATTGACGCCGGCGGGACGCGACCCTGGCCTCCGGGGCCGCCTGGTGGCCGCGCCGCTGATCAGGATGTCGACGGGGGCTCGTCCTCCGTCATCGCCGCCCCCATGTTCCGCAGGAAACGGATGACGGCCCGCCGATCGGCGACGCTCAGTTCGTCGGCGACGTCGATCATCCGCTGGTGCACCCCGCCCAGCGCCCGCTTCACCTCCCGGTGGGCTCGCGGTGTCGCGTGCACGACCTGGGCTCTTCGATCGACGGCGTGGGGTTCACGGCTGATGTGGCCGGTGCTTGCCAGTCTGGACAAGAGTTTTGCTGTGGCGGCCGAGGTGATCCCGAGACGGGCGCTCAGCTCGGTCGGGCCGATCGATTCCCCCGCACGCTCGGCCCTGATCAGGTGGCGGATGGCGAGCAGGTCCGTCTCGTTGACCTCGAGCGCGGCCTGGGTGCGACGGCGCATGGCCACATCGACCCTCCGGAAGTCGCGAACCGCCTTCAGCACGGCGGTGGCGCTGTCAGGGCCCTCACCGTCCATGCCGTTCCAATAGGAGCCCGGTGGTGGCGAGGCTGCGGCTGGTGATGACATTCCACCATGCTAGCCTCACAACTAGCTAACCTAGTTAGATACTTTTCCTAGTATCGTTGATCCAAGGACAGAAAGGGCGGTCATGGCGCAGATCGAACTGCTCGCGGAATACGTGGTGCTCGTCGATGAGTCCGGCTCGCCCATCGGGACCGCCCCGAAGAGCACCATGCACGACGCCGACACCCCGCTCCACCTCGCCTTCTCCTGCTACGTGTTGAATCCGCGGGGACAGGTCCTCATCACCCGCCGGTCACTGGCCAAGAAGACCTGGCCCGGGGTGTGGACCAACTCGTTCTGCGGTCACCCGCTCCCCGGCGAATCCATTCCGGACGCCATCGACCGCCGCGCACAGTTCGAGCTCGGCCTCGAACTCGACGACGTCACGGTGACCCTCCCCGAGTTCCGCTACCGCGCCGTCGACAGCAGCGGAATCGTCGAAAACGAGATCTGCCCGGTATACCTCGCGAGCTCGAGCAGGGAACCCGTTCCGAACGCCGACGAGGTCGTGGAGTTCGCCTGGGTCGACCCCGCCACACTCCGCCGCTCCGTCCTGGACCTGCCGTGGGCCTTCAGCCCCTGGCTGGGACTTCAACTCAAGGAGTGGACCGACTTTGGTGCCTGAAATCGCGACGCTCGGGGTCGGCACGGAACTGGAACGCTTCTTCGCCGCGGCCCGGCTACGCGCGAGCGACTACGGCGAGCACTACGTCGCCCTCTGGGATTGCCTCGAGCAGGCAAGCACCGGCGGGAAGCGCGTACGCCCCGCGCTGGTCCTTGCCGCGTTCACCGGGCTCGGCGGCACCGACCTCAGCCTCGCCACACCGGTGGCCGTGAGCTTCGAGCTGCTGCACACCGCCTTCGTCATCCACGACGACGTGATCGACCGCGACCTGGCCCGCCGCGGCGTGGCCAACGTCGCCGGCCGGTTCACCGAGCGAGCGATCGCCCACGGGGCCGCCGGCGCCCAGGCGGACACGTGGGCGGCCACCGCCGCCATCCTCGCCGGCGACCTCGCTCTCAGCGAGGCCCATCGCGCCCTGGCCATGCTCCCGGTGGACCGGGAACTCCGTGGCCGGCTGCTCGAACTGCTCGATCGCGCCGTGTTCGTCAGCGCCGCCGGCGAGCTGGCCGATGTGACCAACACCGCGTCGAAGGAACCGCTCTCGGTCGAACAGGTGGTTTTCACCCTCGAGCAGAAGACGGCCGTGTACTCGTTCGAGGCCCCACTGCAGGCCGGGGCGGTGCTGGCCGGCGCCTCGATGGAGGCCATCAACGTCCTCGGGCATTTCGGCCGGTTGATCGGGGTGGCGTTCCAGCTGACCGACGACATCCTCGGCGTGTTCGGCGACCCGGCGAAGACAGGCAAGAGCGTGGTCTCCGACCTGCGCGAGGGAAAGCAGACCGCACTGATCGCGTACGCCGGCACGACGACGGCCTGGCCCGGCATTGCTCCGTTCATCGGCAAGGCCGACCTCTCCGAGGAGGAGGGAGCCGAGGTGAAGGAGCGACTGCGGGACTGTGGCGCCCTCGACGCCGCGGACGATCTGGCCCGGAGCCATGCCGGGCGAGCCGTCGCGGCCCTCGACACGCCGGTCATCCCTGAGCAGTTGCGCAGCCACCTCACGACGCTGGCCGGCACCGCCGTGAATCGCACGCGATGACCCGCCGTACCCCCGCGGCGAAGACCGAGATCGGCACCTACAACCGGGCGGCGCGTGCCAGCTCCGCGACGGTGATCGGCCACTACTCAACGTCCTTCGGCCTGGCCGCCCGATTGTTGGAACCCCGCGTGCGCAGCCAGGTCAGGACCATCTACGCCCTGGTACGGATCGCCGACGAGATCGTCGACGGCGCGGCCGGCCAGGCCGGGCTGAGCCTCGGCGAACAGCGGATGCTGCTCGACGGCCTGGAACGGGAGGCGACCGAGGCCATCGTCCACGGCTTCAGCACGAACCTGGTCGTGCACGCGTTCGCCGCCACCGCCCGGGAGGCGGGGATCGACGTCGGACTGATCGCGCCGTTCTTCGCCTCGATGCGCCGGGACCTCGACCCGGCCCCGTTCGATGCGGCAGGCGTGGCCGAGTACATCTACGGTTCGGCCGAGGTGATCGGGCTGATGTGCCTGCGCTGCTTCATCCAGGACACCCCGCGCACGAAGGCCGACCTCGCCGTGCTGGAGACCGGCGCCCGCAGCCTCGGCGCCGCGTTCCAGAAGGTGAACTTCCTCAGGGACCTGGCCGCCGACCGCGACGCGCTCGGGCGCAACTACTTTCCCGGCGTGAGCATGCTCACGATGACGGACGAGGAGAAGGATGTCCTCCTCGACGACATGGACGCCGACCTCGCCGCGGCCGAACGGGTGCTCCCGATGCTTCCACGGGGAAGCCGGCGCGCGGTCACCGCGGCCCACGGGCTCTTCGCCCGCCTGTCCACGAAGCTGCGGGCAACCCCCGCACGAGAACTGATGAGCGCCCGAGTGCGGGTGCCGGATCCGGAGAAGATCATGATTGCCCTCGGCGCATCGTTCGGCCCCCAGGCGTGGAAACGATGATGACGGGCACCCCGCACACCGTCGTCATCGGCGGTGGCATCGCGGGGCTCGCCAGCGCCGCCTTGCTCGCCCGGAACGGCCACGACGTCACCCTGCTCGAGGCGCAGGACGAGCTCGGCGGCCGCGCCGGCTCGTGGAACGTCGACGGCTTCCGGTTCGAGACCGGGCCATCCTGGTACCTGATGCCCGAGGTGTTCGACCACTTCTTCCGCCTCTTCGGCACGAGCACGGCCGAGCAGTTCGCCCTCACCCGGCTCGACCCCGGCTACCGGGTCTACTTCGAGGACCACCCGCAGCCGGTGGACATCGCCGCCGACCGGGCCGACAACATCCGTCTCTTCGAACGGCTGGAGCCCGGCGCGGGCGCGGCGCTGGACCGATACCTCGTCTCGGCGAAGGAAACCTACGAGATGGCCGTGAAACGCTTCCTCTACACGAGCTTCGCGTCGTTCCGGCCCCTGCTGGTGCCGGATGTGCTGGCGCGGCTCGGCCGGCTGGCCCGGCTGCTCCTGCAGCCGCTCGACAGGTTCGCGGCGGGCTACGTGAAGGACCCGAGGCTGAGACAGATCCTCGGCTACCCGGCCGTGTTCCTCGGTTCTTCCCCCGACCAGACCCCGTCGATGTACCACCTGATGAGCCACCTCGACCTGGCCGACGGGGTGCTCTACCCGCAGGGCGGCTTCACCAGACTGATCGACAGCATCGCCGACCTCGCCGTGGCGGAGGGTGTGCAGGTGATCACCGGGGCGCGGGTGACCCGGATCCGAACCACGGTGGGTGGGAAGAGCGCCGTGGCCGGGGTCAGCTACCAGACCCGCGACGGCACCATCATCGAGCTGGACGCCGACCAGGTGGTTTCCGCCGCCGATCTGCACCACACCGAGACCGAGCTCCTGCCGGCGGGCAAACAGACCTACCCCGAGCGCTGGTGGCAGAAGCGGGTGTCCGGGCCCGGCGCCGTGCTGGTGATGCTCGGCATCCGGGGCGAACTGCCCCAGCTCGAACACCACACCCTGTTCTTCACCAGGGACTGGGCCGAGAACTTCGGCCGGATCTTCGGCAAGAAGCCGAGCGTCGCGTCACCGGCCTCCTTCTACGCCTGCCTGCCGAGTGTGACCGACCCCGGCGTGGCCCCGGACGGATACTCGAACATGTTCCTCCTGGTGCCGATCCCCGCCGACCCCGGCCTTGGACGCGGCGGCATCGACGGCGCCGGGTCGTCGGCGATCGAGAAGATCGCCGACGACACGATTGCGCAGCTCTCGGACTGGGCCGGGATCCCCGACCTCGCCGAGCGGATCGTGGTGCGGCGCACGGTGGGCCCGGCCGACTTCGCAGAGGACCTCAACTCCTGGCGTGGCGGGGCGCTCGGGCCCGCGCACACCCTGCGCCAGAGCGCGTTCCTGCGCGGGTCGAACGCCTCCTCGAAGATCGACGGCCTGTTCTACGCCGGCGGTACGACGATCCCCGGGATCGGCCTGCCGATGTGCTTGATCAGCGCGGAGATCCTGCTCAAGCGGGTTCGGGCGGACACGAGCACCGGGCCGCTGCCGGAACCGCTGCCCCGCCCGCGCGCGCAAGCGCAGCCGAAAACGCGGTCGCAAACGCTGTGACGTTCGCCTACCTGATCACCCTGCTGCTTTCGATCGGCGCGATGGTGCTGCTCGACCGGCGCTTCCGCCTGTTCTTCTGGCGCGGGCCGGCGCGCGCCGCGATCGTGCTCGGCGTCGGGCTGGCGATGTTCCTGGCCTGGGACCTGGCCGGGATCGGCCTCGGCATCTTCTACCGAGGGGAGACGACGCTGATGACCGGCCTGCAGCTGGCCCCTGAACTCCCGGTGGAGGAGTTCTTCTTCCTCGCCTTCCTCTGCTACCTCACGATGAACGCCGTGCAGGGCGCCCGGCTGCTCCTGGGCGCGCGCGCCGCCACGGCAGGGCCGGACCTGTGACCTACCTGCTGCTGAACGCCGTTTTCCTGTCCGTCGCCGCCGTGGTCGCCGCCGTCGCCTTCCGGATCCGCCCGGCTTACCGCCGGATCCTGCCGTCGTTGGGAATCACACTCCTCGGCGTGCTGGCGCTCACAGCGGTCTTCGACAACATTATGATCGGGATCGGACTGGTCGATTACGATCCGGACCGGATCAGCGGGCTCCGCCTCGGCCTTGCCCCGATCGAGGATTTCGCCTACCCGGTCGCCGCGGCGCTCCTGCTGCCGGCGCTCTGGGCGCTCCTGGGGAGAACGGATGACTGAGATGGCCACATCGACGCTGTGGAAGACCCGGCAGGTGTTGCTGTCCTCCCGCCCGCTGAGCTGGATCAACACGGCGTTCCCGTTCGCGGCCGCCTACGTCGTGACGACCGGGCGGGTGGACGCCCTCCTCGTGGTCGGCACCCTGTTCTTCCTGATCCCGTACAACCTGCTGATGTACGGCATCAACGACGTCTTCGACTACGAATCCGACCTGCGCAACCCACGCAAGGGCGGCGTGGAGGGGGCGATGCTCGACCCCGGCCTGCACCGCACCGTGCTCGCGGCCGGAGTGCTGACGGCGCTGCCCGTGCTCGGCGCGATGCTCGTGCTGGCGGGGGCGGAGCATCCGTGGTCGTGGCTCGTGCTGGCGCTCAGCCTGTTCGCGGTGGTCGCCTATTCGGTGCCCGGCCTCCGGTTCAAGGAACGTCCGTTCGTCGATTCGATGACCTCGAGCACTCACTTCGTGAGCCCGGCCGTGTACGGCCTTGCCGTGGCCGGCACGGTCTGGACACCCGGCCTGACGGCGCTGCTCGTGGCCTTTTTCTGCTGGGGCATGGCCAGCCACGCGTTCGGGGCGGTGCAGGATGTCGTGCCGGACCGGGAGGGTGGCATCGCCTCCATCGCCACCGCCTTCGGTGCCGCGGGCACCGTGCGGCTCGCGATCGCCCTCTGGGCTATTGCCGGGCTGCTCATGCTGGGCGCCGGCTGGCCGGGAATGCTCGCCGTCGTGCTCGCGCTGCCCTACATCCTGGCGGCCTGGCCGTTCCGGTCGATCACGGACGAACGGTCGGAGACCGCGAATGCCGGGTGGAAGCGATTCCTCTGGCTCAACTTCCTGACCGGATTCCTCGTGACAATGTTGCTCATCGGCTGGGTGCTGGCGGGGAGTGCGTAGCCACATCTGGATTCGCCGCGATGATCACGGGCTGCACGCCGACGCGCCGGGTCAGGCCGGCGTTCACTCGGCGTCCTCGGCCCAACCGCCGTGCGTGCTGCGGTGCGCCGGCTTCCATCCAGTCGCGGCCGTGAATGCGCCGCTGTCGACGCGCAGCGACCGGCGGAGCGGCTCTGCGCGGGGTCCAGCGAGCTTTTGGATGAGGGCCGGGTAGAACGTCGCCGGTCCACGACCGACGGCGGCCCCGATAGCGGAGGCCCATTCGGATCTGCGCACCGGCGGCTCACACACGTTGTAGATGCCCGCCGGGCACTCCAGCGCGGCCACCACAGCGCGTCCGGCGTCGTGGGGGTGCACCGGGGACAGCCAGCCGTCCGCCCTGCCCAGAACAACAGGTTTGCCGGCCCGCGCGCGCGTGCGGATGTCCCGGCTGGTCGGGTCAGGGCCGTAGAACTGTCCGAAACGGAGCAGCACACCCGCACCGCCCCGGGTGCTGAATCGGGCTGCCTGCGCGGTGGCCGCCATGGTCGCGGCCTGGGAACGGGCGTTCGGTTCAGGGACGGTCTGCTCGGTGATCCAACTGTCGCCGCTGTCCGGATAGACGAACGTGACGGCCTCCTGCACGAAGCGTTGAACGTGGTGCCGCAGCGCGGCGTCGACGAGATTCCGGCTTCCCTCGGTCCGGATCCGGTCGTCCTCGCGCCATGACCGGGCCCGAATGGCCTCGGAGCCGACGGGGATGTGAGTGGCGAGGTTGACGACGGCGTCCTGTCCGGCGACCGCCCGGTCGAGCGCGTCCGGGTCGAAGAGGCTCACGAGGACGGGCACCGCGCCGGTGCGGCGCAGCAGCGCGGACTTTTCCTCGGTGCGGGCGAGTGCGCTGACCTGATGGCCGGCAGCGAGGAGCCCGACCATGGCTCGGCGACCGACCTGGCCGGTCCCTCCGGCGACGAAAACCTTCATGGCATGTCCTTTCTGGAGCGGAGTGCAAGCACCTCAGGCGCAACGCGCCCGGTCGAAGCGCAAGATGACTTGATTTTGGTCGATAAATCGACTACACATGACACGACACATAAGGTGTATCACACAGTTTGGAGAACCAAATGGACCGGGTCAAGACGGCACTCAGATGAGGCAGGCTGAACTCTTGCGTTACCTCGTGCTTGCAGCCCAGCGCGAAGGCTACCGCCGCCTGACCCGTGAGCTGCGGGCGATCGGGCTGACCCCGGCGCAGTCGGAGGTCTTGCGCATCCTCGGCGATCACGCACCGCTGTCGCTGAGCGGGCTGGGCGGGCTGCTCGTCAGCGAGAGTGGGACGAATCCGAGCAGACTGGTGGATCGCCTGGTCACAGCGGGCATGATCGAGCGTGCCGTCGACGACGCCGACCGGCGCCACGTCGTCCTCACTCTCACCGAAGCCGGGATCGCCGCGGAGGGCGCCGTCCGAGTGGTCGAGAACCGGCTCTACGCCGACCTGGACACCGCCACTTCGGATCTGGACCTGCGCCCTGTCATCAACACCCTGCGGCGACTCAGCTCCGGCTCCCTCGCGGGCGCCGCGCTGCAGAACCGCCTCGCGCATGCCATCGGCCACAGCGACGGCCCGGCCGAAATCCAAGGCGCCGCGCCTCAGGGACGGCGTCAATGACCAGTGCACCGTCGTCGACTACCGGATATCACACCTTCCACCCGGATGTCAGCATCAACTATCAGCTCAATCGATTCAGCGACGGCAGCCCCACGTCGGTCGCGGAACTCACCGCGGCGGCACGCCGCATCGATGGCTATCCCGACTACACGAGGGAACTCCTGTCACTGTCGGATGCCGCCGCCGCCACGGGCCGCACGCTCGCCGGAGCCCTGTATCAGCGTTCGGCCGAGTTCTACATGCTGCCAGGCGACCCGCGCAAGGACACCGCCCGGCAGCGCTTCATCGCCGGGATGCGGGCCGTGTTCGGGGTGGACGGGGCGGGCCGGGACCTCGTCCCCTACCGAGGCGGCCACCTGTACGCCCACCGAAGCACCCCACCGGACGCCCTGGGCACCGTCGTGATGTTCGGCGGATTTGACAGCTATCTGGAGGAGCTGTTCGCGGCCCAGGCCCACTTCGTCTCCGCCGGCTACGACACGGTTGTCTTCGAGGGTCCCGGGCAGGGCTCCGTGCTCGAGGAAATGCGGTTGCCGATGACTCCGGACTGGGGTCCCGTCGTCGGCGCCGTTCTCGACCACTATCAGCTCACCGACGTCACGGTGATGGGTTACTCCCTCGGCGGCGGCCTCGCGATCCGCGCCGCCGCCGTCGAGCCGCGGATCCGGCGGGTGATCTGCGACGATATCCTGACCGACTTCGCCGAGGTGACCCTCCGCCAGGTGCGGCCGGCCACCCGGCGGGCGCTCGCCCTGTTGCTCACCCTGCGGGCGCGAGGCGCCGTCAATCGGATGACGGCGTCGGCGATGCGGCACAGCCTGGTCGCCGACTGGGGTCTCCGACAGGGTATGCACACGACGGGCACAACGACGGCCTACGACTTCCTTCGTGGCACGGCGCGCTACGAAACGGCCACGGTGTCTGGCGCGCTCACCCAGGACGTGCTGCTCCTGGCCGGCTCCGACGACCACTACGTGCCGCGCTCCCAGCTTGCCGAGCAGCTGGACTCGCTCACCGCGGCGCGTTCGGTGACCGCTCGGCTGTTCACCGCTGCCGAGGGAGCCGCCAACCATGTGCACGTCGGCAACACCGAGCTCTCACTGCAGGTGATGACGAGCTGGCTGAGCGGCCTGGACCTGCGCGGCCGGAGCTGGGCACGGCGATGACCGCCCTGATCCGGCTCGAGCGGGCCACCCTGATGCTGGTCAAACTTTCGGTCGGGGCCCGGAACCTGCTCCGGCCCTGGGGATCGCGGTGGCCCCGCGGACCGGACCGGCGACGGACCTCGTCATCGGCGACGGACCTGGGCGAGCGGTGGCCGTAGAGTCGAGGAATGGAATCCCCGACCGCGGCTCAGGGTGCCGCCCGCGTCGACAGCTGGACCTGGGCGGTGCGCATGTTCAAGACCCGTTCGTCCGCGACGGCCGCGTGCCGAGCCGGGCACGTGCGGGTGAATGGCGACCGCGCCAAGTCGGCACAACCCGTGAGGGTCGGCGACGAGGTGCGGGTGCGCAGCAACGGTTTCGACCGCATCCTGATCGTCTCCCGGATCGTCAGCAAGCGGGTGGGTGCCGCGGTGGCCGTCGAGTGCTTCGTCGACAAGACTCCCCCGCCGCCGCCGCGGGAAGAGGTTGCCCTGGTGCCCATGCGCGACCGCGGCGCCGGGCGGCCGACGAAGCGGGAGCGGCGGGACATCGACAAGCTGCGCGCCACCCAGCGGGGCGAGCCGGACGACGCCTCCTGGCTGCCCGACGACGACTGAGCCCGGACGCCCTGCCCGGAGGTGCATGGCGACAGGGGCGGGTCTCGACAGGCTCGACCACCGAGAGGCTCAGGGCGACAGGGCCGGGTCTCGACAGGCTCGACCACCGACAGGCTCGACCACCGAGAGGCTCAGGGCGACAGGGCCGGGTCTCGACAGGCTCGACCACCGAGAGGCCCGACCACCGAGAGGCTCAGGGCAACAGGGGCGGAGGCTCCCGGATGCCGAACTCCTCGCGCAGAACGAGGGTGGCCGCGTGCCATCCGTTCATGCCGTGCACGGCCGGCCCCGGCGGCGTCGAGGCCGAGCAGAGGTAAAGGCCGGCCACCGGGGTCTTCCACGGCCGGGTGGACAGGACGGGCCGCTTGACGAGCTGCCGCAGGGTGACCTGCCCGCCGAGGATGTCCCCGCCGACGAGGTTCGGGTCGATCTGACTCATCCCCCTCGCGGTGGAGGATGCGGTGGCCAGGATGCTGTCCCGGAACCCGGGCGCGAACCCCTCGATCCGACGCACGATGGCCTCCGACTGGTCGGCGTCCGACCCCGGCGGAACGTGGGTGTAGGCCCAGAGCACCTGCCGTCCGCTCGGCGCCCTGGTCGAGTCGAGCACGCTCGGCTGGCTGACCAGCACGAACGGATGCTCCGGCACCCGCCCGAGCGCCACCTCCCGTTCCGCTGTGATCACCTCGGCCCGGCTGCCGCCGAGGTGCACCGTCGGCGCGAGGGCCAGTTCCGGATTCGTCCAGGGCACGGGGCCGGACAGGGCGACGTCGAGCTTCGCGACCCCGCTGCCGTATCGGTACCGCGCCAGGGCCCGCCGTACCGGGCCGGAAGGGCATCCCCGGCGAACCGGTCGAGGAATGCGGGCGAGGTGTCGAGCAGGGTCACCCGGGCCGGTTCGAGATCGCCGGGGACCCGCACCTCCCGGCCGAGGGTGAACCGGCCGCCGTGCGCGATGATGTCCGCGACCATGGCGTCGGCAACGGCCTGCGACCCGCCGACCGGGTAGCCCCAGCCGGCCCCGTGGGCGTAGGCGGCGAGCAGCAGGCCGGCCCCGGCGGTGGCCGGCGACGGCTGGCGCC
>NZ_SOHH01000077.1 GCF_004403515.1 Cryobacterium fucosi
TGTGTCGCAGAGTTGTCGTTGGATGGTGGTGAGGGAGATCGGGGCGGGGCTGCCCTCGATGTAGCCGTGCCCGGTCGGCAGGACCGGGGTCGTCCCGGGTTGGCCGGGCTGGCCGGGTTCGCCGGGTTGGCCGGGTTGGCCGGGTAGGCCGGGTTCGCTGGGCTGGCCGGGTTCGCCGGGTAGGCCGGGCTGGCCGGGTTGGCCGGGTTCGCCGGGTTCGGCGGGTTGATTGGAGGGAGGGGCTGCGGCCGGGCTGACCGCGGGTGCGTCGGGTGCGTCGGGGGCTACGAGGGCTGTGGGCGTTGAGGGGGACGTGTTGGCCGGTGCACCGGGTGCACTGCCGGCACCGGCACCGGCACCGGCACCGGCACCGGTGTCGGCAGTGGCGTGGGTGGCGGCGTCGGTGAGGTCTTTGTGGGTGACGATGATGCGCACGGCGGGGCGGCGGCCGCCGAGCATTTGTCCGGGGTCGACTTCGCCGGCGATTTTGAGTAGTTGCACGAACGAGTCTGCGGCGATTTGCGCGGTGGTGCGGGGGTCGTCCTGGATACTTTTGGCCCAGGCGGCGCGTGTTTTGTCGACGAAGCGCACGCCGCCGCGTCGGGGGCTGGTGATGGAGTCGTAGGTGGAGAGCACGAATTCGCCGTCTTCGGGGGCGAAGAGGCCGTGGAGTCGGACTTTGCCGTCGGGGAGGCGGTAGATCTTGAGGAACCGGTCGTCGTAGGCCTGTTTCTCGCGGGCGGCGATGCCGGCCTGGTCGAGGTCGTCGCGCATCCTTCGGGCCCGGGTGAAGCATTGGTCCGCGTTCCACCCCACCGCCTCGGTGAGGAGCCGGGTGAGGGCGGTGGTGAGTTTGTCGGCGGTGACGGCGGTGTCGATGTCGCCAAGGCCTTTGCGGATGGATTCGGCGGCGTCGACGGAGAGGGTTCCGGCGGTCACGGCGCGGGCGATCGGAGCCTGCCACGACCCAGGAACGGCCGGTTGAGGCGACCCGTCCGGTCCAGTCTCGTCAGTCCCTGTCCCGTCAGTGCCTGTCCCGTCAGTGCCGGGCGACTCGGGTGCTTCCGCGGTTTGCCGGTCGGCGGCTTCGGTCTGGGCGAGTATCGTGCCGACGGCGACGAGTTTGAACGCCTCGTTCTTG
>NZ_SOHH01000118.1 GCF_004403515.1 Cryobacterium fucosi
ATTTGATAACACACCAGTTTGAATAAGCTGCAAGCGTCCACTATGTGGTTCTCGATGTACGGTCGAGAACAACGCCCTCGTCATGGGGGCTCTATAACTAAAAAATATAGAATCGATTCATCGGAAGATGTTTCGGCGGCTATAGCGAGAGGGAAACGCCCGGTCACATTCCGAACCCGGAAGCTAAGACTCTCAGCGCCGATGGTACTGCAGGGGGGACCCTGTGGGAGAGTAGGACACCGCCGGACTTAACGTAGCAAGAGCGAAATGGTCACCCGATGGGTGGCCATTTTGNGAGCGAAATGGTCACCCGATGGGTGGCCATTTTGCGTTAAGCCTTACGCTGATCAAGTCAGTCGAATAGGCAGACCAATTACACAGGAGACACAGTGAGCCCTACAGGTACGCACGGAGACGACGCACGCAACGGCGGCCGGGACGAACGGCGTTCCGGCGGCAACCAGGGCGGCCGGCCACAGGGCGGACGCGGCGGCGACAACCGCCAGTCCGGACCTCCCTCGGGTGGCGAACGGGGCTCCGGCGGCTACCAAGGACGCAACGACCGCGCGCAAGGTGGCGGCGCTGAGCGTGCTCCTTATCGCGGGAATTCCGATCGCCCGCAGCGTGATGGCGAGCGACCTCCCTACCGCGGCAAGTCCGAGCGTCCGTCCAGTGGTGGCGAGCGTCCCCCGTACCGCGGGAACTCCGAGCGTCCGTCCAGTGGTGGCGAGCGTCCCCCGTACCGTGGCAACTCGGACCGTCCGTCCGGTGGCGCCGAGCGTAAGCCGTGGGCCAAGGATGGCGAGCGTCCTCCGTACCGTGGCAACTCGGACCGTCCGTCCGGTGGCGCCGAGCGTAAGCCGTGGGCCAAGGATGGCGAGCGTCCTCCGTACCGTGGGAACTCGGACCGTCCGTCCGGTGGCGCCGAGCGTAAGCCGTGGGCGAAGGATGGCGAGCGTCCTCCGTACCGTGGGAACTCGGACCGTCCGTCCGGTGGCGCCGAGCGCAAGCCGTGGGCGAAGGATGGCGAGCGTCCTCCGTACCGTGGCAACTCGGACCGTCCGTCCGGTGGCGCCGAGCGTGCTCCTTACCGTGGCAACAGCGACCGTCCGTCGGACGGCGCAGAGCGCAAGCCCTGGGCGAAGAACGGCGAACGCACCGAGCGTCCGCGCCAGGATGGCGACCGCAAGCCCCGGGGCAATGCCACGCAGCGCGGCGGATCGCCGAACCGAGCCGGTGCGCCGCGTGACGCAGGCAAGAAGCTGTGGACCCGCGAGGGTGCCCCCGCCCGCGGCGATCGTGATGCCCGCGTCGTCGAAGAGGAGATGACCGAAGAGCAGCGCATGCAGCGTGAGCTGCGTTCCGTGCGTCCCCGCCACGACGACCCGGAACTTCCCGACGACGTCACGTCGCAGGACCTCGACCGGATCGCGCGCAACGAACTCAAGACCCTGAGCAAGGACAACGCGGAGGCCGTCGGCCGTCACCTCGCCATGGCCGCCCGCGTCATCGACGAGGACCCGGAGCTGGCGCACCGCCATGTCATGTCGGCCGCCCGTCGGGCCGGCCGGATCGCCGTGGTGCGCGAGAGCCTGGCGATCACCGCCTATGCGACCGGCGACTTCGCCCTCGCCCTGCGCGAACTGCGCACCTACCGGAGGATTTCCGGTTCCAACGCCCAGCTCCCACTCATGGTGGACAGCGAACGCGGCGTCGGACGCCCCGACCGCGCGCTCGAGCTCGGCCGGTCCGTCGACCGGGCGACCCTGCCGGCATCCGTTCAGGTGGCCCTGGCCATTGCCATGTCCGGCGCCCGCCTCGACCTGGGCGAGACGGAGGCCGCGCTGAGCGAACTCGAGATCCCGCAGCTGGATCCGAAGACCGCGTTCTCCTACAGCGCAGAGCTGTTCGCCGCCTACGCCGAGGTGCTCGAAGAGCTCGGACGTGAAGACGAGGCCGAGCTTTGGACCGAACGCGCCGAGCGTGCGGACGCCGCAGTGTCCGGGGCGTCCGACGCGGACGAGACCATCGAGATCCTCGAGATCGACGACGACGAGTTCGACGGTGAGGGGTTCGAGGACGACGCGGTGATCGAGCCTGTCGAGATCCCGGGGGTCTCGACAGGCTCGACCACCGGGGCGGGCTCGACCACCGGGGCGGGCTCGACCACCGGGGCGGGCTCGACCACCGGGGCGGGCTCGACCACCGGGGCGGGCTCGACC
>NZ_SOHH01000026.1 GCF_004403515.1 Cryobacterium fucosi
AGCTTGCCCCGGTGGTCGAGCTTGTCGAGACCGGGCCTGCGGTGGTCGAGCTTGCCCCGGTGGTCGAGCTTGTCGAGACCGGGCCGCCGGTGGTCGAGCTTGCCCCGGTGGTCGAGCTTGTCGAGACCGGGCCTGCGGTGGTCGAGCTTGCCCCGGTGGTCGAGCTTGTCGAGACCGGGCCTCCGGTGGTCGAGCTCGCCCCGGTGGTCGAGCTTGCCCCGGTGGTCGAGCTTGTCGAGACCGGGCCTCCGGTGGTCGAGCTCGCCCCGGTGGTCGAGCTTGTCGAGACCGGGCCTAGGCTGCGGGGGCGAGGAGCGCCGGCCACCAGGCGAGGGCGAGCGGGTAGCCGACGAAGGAGAGGATGTCCAGGATCGCGTGCGCGATCACCAGCGGCATCGTGCGCCCCCAGCGGGTGTAGCACCAGCCGAAGACGACCCCCATCACCGCGTTGCCGACGAACGGGCCGACGCCCTGGTAGAGGTGATAGCTGCCGCGCAGCAGCGCCGTCGACCCGATGATCGTCCAGGTCGACCAGCCGAGTTCCCGCAGCCGGGTGAAGAGGTAGCCCACGACGATGAGCTCCTCGGTGAGCCCGGCCCGCAGCGCCGAGAGCACGAGGATCGGGATCGTCCACCAGAACGTGTCGATCGGCTGGGGCACGACCGCGACCGTGATCCCCGCTATGCGCCCGGCCAGATACAGAGCCAGGCCGGGGATGCCGATGGCGAGCACGAGGGCAACCCCGCGCAGCAGGTCCCGCCGTTTGTCGGTGAGGTCGAAGCCGAGCCGCCGAAAGGCGCTGCGGCCGGGCTGCCAGAGCAGGTAGAGCACGAGGGCGACGCCGAACAGCTCGAAGAAGAGGCCGAGGAACTGGTAGCTGAGGTCGAGCCACTCCCGGGGCGATTGCGACCCGTTGATGGTGGCCGTCTGCTTGGCTAGCGGCGTCGTGTCGGTCAGCCGGGCGATGATCGCCACGATCGAATACACGGCGGATGCCCCGAGCGAGAGCCCGAGGACGATCGCCACCTCCCAGTACCGGCCGGCGCGGCCCAGGCGACCGGAGTCCAGGCGGTCGGGGTTCACTCGGCGGGCTTCATCCGGCAGGCGGGTGTTCCGCCGGGCAGCCGATGGCGGAACCGGGCCACCAGCCGGTAGCCGGCCGCGGCCGCCCACGACCAGGGCGGAACCGTGCCCAGCCAGCCGAGCATCCGCCAGCCGGGTGACGGTTGGCGCCGGAGCAGCGCGGCCACCGCCGCGGCGCCGCCGTACTGCCGAGAGCCGTCGACGAGCCAGACCCGCGACCGGGCATCCGCGGTGGTCAGCGCGAAGGCTGCCAGGTCCGTCCACTGGTACGGCGCCGTGGCCGGCATGGCCGGGAGGATGCGTCTCATCCAGTCCACCGAGGTGGTGCAGAACGCGCAGTCGCCGTCGAAGATGAGCAGCGCCGGACGCGCGGGAGAGTGACTGTCCATGAAGCAATCATCGCATCGCAACGGTCCTTTGCGGATTGCGTGCGCCGACGCAGAATCCGGCGGGAATCCACCGGAAGTTGAAACAATCGTGCGTGTTGTGTTTCGCATCGGTAACGTTATTGCGTTTCGTGATGCGGACCGCGCGCACGGTACCTAGGGTCGAATTCAACTGGCGCGTCAGCCTGGCCACAAATCAGCCGCGCGCTCACATTGCACAGGAGGAAAATTGAAGATCAACAGACTGGGTATCGCAGCCATCGCCCTGGCCGCGGTGGGGGCCCTCACACTGTCCGGCTGCGCCGGCGGCGGAGCAGCCGCGCCGACCGCGTCGAGCAACGCGAAAGCGATCATCACCACGAATGGCTCCGAGCCGCAGAACCCGTTGGTTCCGACCAACATCAACGAGGTGGGCGGCGGAAAGATCGTCGACGCGATCTTCGCCGGGCTCGTCTACTACGACGCGAAGGGCGCGCCGATCAACGACGTCGCCGACTCGATCAAGTCGGACGACAACAAGACCTTCACGATCAAGATCAAGTCCGGCCTGAAGTTCACCAATGACGAGCCCGTCACGTCGTCGAGCTTCGTCGATGCCTGGCAGTACGGCGCGCTGCTCAGCAACGCCCAGCTCGGGAGCTACTTCTTCGAGAACATCGAAGGCTTCAGCTACGACGAGGACAGCCCCCTGACCGGCCTGAAGGTCGTCGACGACACCACCTTCACGGTCACCCTCACCTCCGCCCTGTCCGACTTCCCGCTGCGCCTCGGCTATTCGGCGTTCTACCCGCTCCCGGCCTCCGCGCTCAAGGACATTGCAGCCTTCGGCGAGAACCCGATCGGCAACGGCCCGTACATGCTGGCCGCCAAGGGTGCCTGGAAGCACAACGAGAAGATCGACCTCGTCGTCAACCCGGCCTACGACGGTGGACGCAAGGCCAAGAACGGCGGCCTCTCCATCATCTTCTACGCCAACCAGGGCGCCGCCTACTCCGACCTGCTGGCGAACAACCTCGACGTGCTCGACGCGATCCCGGACAGCGCCTATGGCACGTATGACAAGGACCTCGGCGACCGGGCAGTGAACCAGCCGTCCGCCGTATTCCAGTCCTTCACCATCCCGGCCCGACTGCCGCACTTCGACGGCGAAGAGGGCAAGCTGCGTCGTGCGGCCCTCTCGATGGCGATCAACCGTGAAGAGATCACCAAGATCATCTTCTCCGGCACCCGCACCCCGGCCTCCGACTTCACCTCGCCCGTGATCGACGGCTGGAGCGACAAACTCAAGGGCGCGGACGTGCTCAAGTTCGACGCCAAGCAGGCGAAGAAGCTGTGGGCCGAAGCCGACGCCATCTCCCCGTGGACCGGCAGCTTCCAGATCGCGTACAACGCGGACGGCGGACACCAGGGCTGGGTTGACGCGGCGATGAACAGCATCAAGAACACCCTCGGCATCGACGCGTCCGGCGCGCCGTACCCGACGTTCAAGGAAGCCCGCACGCTGATCACGGACCGCACCATCCAGACCGCGTTCCGCACCGGATGGCAGGCCGACTACCCGGGCCTGTTCAACTTCCTCGGCCCGATCTACGCGACCAAGGCCTCGTCCAACGACGGCGACTACTCGAACCCCAAGTTCGATGCGCTGCTGAAGAAGGGCTCCACCGAGAGCGACCTCGCGGCCGCGAACAAGGACTTCCAGGCCGCTCAGGAGATCCTGCTCCAGGACCTGCCGGCGATCCCGCTCTGGTACGCCAACGTGACCGGCGGATACGGCACGAGCGTGCAGAACGTGAAGTTCGGCTGGAACTCGGTGCCGATCTACAACGAGATCACCAAGGGCTAGTCTGAACTGAGCACGAAGCAAGGGCGATGACGCACTGTCATCGCCCTTTCTTCATGTCCGGCGCGCAGTGTGCGTTCGTCCGGCACAGGAGAAAAAAGTGAATATCACCAGACTGGGCGTCACCGCCATTACGCTGGCCGCCGTCGGCGCACTCGCGCTCTCCGGCTGCGCCGGAGGGGCCTCCGCGCCGGCGTCGACGCCGAACCCTGGCGCGATCATCTCGACGAACGGGTCCGAGCCGCAGAACCCCCTGATCCCGACGGCGACGACCGAGACCGGCGGCGGCAAGATTGTCAACTCGATCTTCGCCGGACTGGTCTACTACGACGCCGAGGGAGCGGCCGTCAACGACGTCGCCGCGGCGATCACGACCGATGACAATACGACGTACACCATCAAGATCAAGCCGGGCCTCAGCTTCAGCGACGGCCAGGTGCTCACCTCGAACAGCTTCGTCGACGCGTGGCAGTACGGCGCGCTGCTCAGCAACGCCCAGCTGGGGAGCTCCTTCTTCTCGGACATCGCCGGCTACAGCGTGGAGCAGGACAGCCCGCTCACCGGCCTCACGGTCGTCGACGACACCACCTTCACGGTCGCCCTGACCGCACCCCTGGCCGATTTCCCCCAGCGCCTCGGCTACGCGGCGTTCTATCCGCTTCCGGCGTCGGCCTTCGCCGACATGGCGGCCTTCGGTGAGAGCCCGATCGGCAACGGCCCGTACATGCTCGACGGCCCGAAGGCCTGGAAGCACAACGAGAAGATCGACCTCGTCGTCAACCCGGCCTACGACGGCGGCCGGAAGCCGAAAAACGGCGGCCTCTCGATCACGTTCTACGCCAACCAGGGCGCGGCGTACTCCGACCTGCTCGCGAACAACCTCGATGTGCTCGACTCGATCCCGGACAGCGCCTACGGCACCTACGAGAGCGACCTGGGCGACCGGGTCGTCAACCAGCCCGCCGCGATCCTGCAGGCCGTGACGATACCGGCACGCCTGCCGCACTTCTCCGGCGAGGAGGGCGCCCTGCGCCGCCGGGCGCTGTCGATGGCGATCAACCGTGAGGAGATCACCAAGATCATCTTCTCCGGCACCCGCACCCCGGCATCCGACTTCACCTCGCCCGTGCTCGACGGCTGGTCCGACACCCTCCGGGGCGCGGACGTGCTGGAGTTCGACGCGAAGGCCGCGAGGAAGCTCTGGGCCAGGGCCGACGCGATCTCGCCGTGGACCGGCAGCTTCCAGATCGCCTACAACGCCGACGGCGGGCACCAGGGCTGGGTCGACGCCGCGTCGAACAGCATCAAGAACACGCTCGGGATCGACGCCTCCGGCGCACCGACACCCACGTTCGCCCAGGCCCGCACCGCGATCGCCGACCGGAGCATCCAGACCGCGTTCCGGTCGGGTTGGCAGGCAGACTACCCGAGCCTGTACAACTTCCTCCAGCCGTCCTACGCGACCAGGGCCGGATCCAACGACGGGGAGTACTCGAACCCCGAATTCGACTCCCTGCTGGCGCGCGGTTCCGCCGAGGGCGACCTGGCGGCGGCGAACAGCGACTTCCAGAAGGCCCAGGAGATCCTGCTCCAGGACCTGCCCGCCATCCCCCTCTGGTATGCCAATGTCACGGGCGGTGTCGGGCTCGATGTGCACGGCGTCGTCTTCGGCTGGGACTCGGTTCCGCTCTTCACCGAGATCACCAAGGGCTAGTCTGAACTAAACGCGCGCGGGGCCGGTGACCAGGGTCACCGCCCCCGCGCCATGACCGACACGAATTATCGCCGCACCCGGGCTCGGCTCGGAGCGCGTCGCGTTGCAGGTAATCTGTAAAAACTCCGGTCGCTCGATCACAGATAGGTTCCTCATCCCGTATGACCAATTACATTGATCCGCAAGGCATAGGCGCCTCGTGACCGGATACATCTTCAGACGAATCCTCCAGGCGATCCCGGTGTTCCTGGGCACCACCTTCCTGATCTACTTCATGGTCTTCGCCATGCCGGGTGACCCGATCGTCGCCCTCTTCGGCGACAAGACCCCGAACCCGGCGGTCGTGGCCCAGCTGCGGGCCCAGTACCACCTGGACCAGCCGTTCATCGTGCAGTACTTCATCTACCTCGGCGGGATCTTCCGCGGGGACTTCGGGCTGTCCTTCTCCGGTGAGCCCGTCACCGCGATCCTGGCCCGCACGTTCCCCGTCACGGCCAGGCTGGCGATCCTGGCCCTGCTCTTCGAGACGTTCTTCGGCATCCTGGTCGGCCTCATCTCCGGCCTCCGCAAGGGCAAGCTGTTCGACGCGAGCTCGCTCGCCGTGAGCCTCATCCTGATCTCGCTACCGATCTTCGTGATCGCGTTCGTCGCCCAGTACGTCTTCGGCGTCTGGCTCGGCTGGGCGCGCACGACGGTGAGCAGCGGAGCACCCCTGCAGGACCTGATCCTGCCGGCCCTGGTGCTGGCGAGCGTCAGCTTCGCCCAGATCATGCGCCTCACCCGCGCGTCGGTGATCGAAACCTCCGGGCTCGACTTCGTACGCACCGCCTACAGCAAGGGGCTCAGCAGCCGCCGGGTGATCCCCGTGCACATCCTGCGCAACTCGCTCATCCCCGTGGTCACCTACCTCGCGACCGACTTCGGAGTGCTCCTCGTCGGTGCCACGATCACGGAGGGCATCTTCAACGTGCCCGGCGTCGGAAACACCCTGTACCAGGCCATCATCCGCGGCGAGGGACCCACCGTGGTCTCCTTCGTCACCGTGATGGTCCTGATCTACCTCGTCGTCAACATCCTGGTGGACCTGTTCTACGGTCTGCTCGACCCAAGGATTCGCTATGTCAAGTAACCCCACCGGCGGGCCCACCGACGCCACGCGCGGCGCCGCACCCTCCAGCACCCACTACGTCGCCGCCCTCGACGAGACGCCGCTGGTCGGCGTCGACACCGTCAAGGTCGCCGAGAAGCGAAGCAACCTCTGGATCGACGCGTGGCAGGATGTGCGCGGTCGGCCGATGTTCTGGATCTCCGCGGCGCTGATTCTCGTCGTCGCCCTCGTGGCGTTGTTCCCGGGCCTCTTCACCCAGACGCCGCCGAACAACAACTGCATCCTCGGCAACAGCAACGGCGGGCCGGCCGACGGCCACCCGCTCGGCTTCACCAAGCAGGGTTGCGACATCTACTCACGGATCGTGCACGGAACGTCGACGTCGCTGTCCGTCGGTTTCATCGTGATCGTGCTGACGACGACCCTGGGCATCCTGTTCGGCTCCTTCGCCGGTTTCTACGGCGGCTGGGTCGACGCCGTGCTGTCCCGCGTCGGCGACATCTTCTTCTCCATCCCGTACATCCTCGCCGCGGTCGTCATCATGTCGGTGCTGTCCCAGTACCGGAGCGTGTGGAGCATTTCGCTCGCGATCGGTGTCTTCGCCTGGCCGTCGACGGCCCGCGTGCTGCGCTCCGAGATCCTCAGGGTGAAGAACGCCGACTTCGTGATGGCGTCCACAGCCCTCGGCCTGTCCCGGTTCAAGATCCTGCTCAAGCACGTGCTGCCGAACTCGATCGCTCCCGTGATCGTGATCACGACCATCTCCCTCGCCGCCGCCATCGTCGCCGAGGCCAGCCTCTCGTTCCTCGGCGTCGGCCTGGGCAGCAACATCATGAGCTGGGGCAACGACATCAACCAGGCCCAGAATGACCTGCGCACCGCCCCGCAGACGCTGATCCTCCCGTCCATCGCTCTCTCCGTTACCGTGTTCGCGTTCATCTCGCTCGGCGAGGTCGTTCGCGACGCACTCGACCCGAAGGCGAGGGCGCTTCGATGAGCGAGCCACTTTCCACCTCCGCAGCGGTGAAGCCGCTCCTCGAGATCAAGAACCTGCAGGTCGGCTTCCAGACCCAGAACGGTCTCGTCCCCGCCGTCAACGGCATCGACATCACCCTGATGCCCGGCCAGACCCTCGCCATCGTCGGCGAGAGCGGGTCCGGCAAGTCGACGACCGCGCACGCGATCATCAATCTGCTCCCCGGTTCCGGCCGGATCACCGGCGGCGAGGTCCTCTTCGAGGGCCGCGACCTCACCCAGCTCAACGAGAAGCAACTCGAAGAGGTGCGCGGGCGCATGATCGGGTTCGTGCCCCAGGACCCGATGTCCAACCTCAACCCGGTCTGGAGCATCGGTTTCCAGGTCGAAGAGGCCATCCGGGCCAACGGCATCGCCACCGGCAAAGAGGTCAAGCAGCATGCCATCCGGGTGCTCAAGGAGGCCGGGCTCGCGGATGCCGACAAGCGGCTCCGCCAGTTCCCGCACCAGTTCTCCGGCGGCATGCGCCAGCGGGTCCTGATCGGGATGGGCCTCTCTTCCCGGCCCAAGCTGTTGATTGCCGACGAGCCGACCTCCGCCCTCGACGTCACGGTGCAACGGGTCATCCTCGACCACCTGGCCACCCTGACCCGGGAAATCGGCACCGCCGTGCTCTTCATCACCCACGACCTGGGCCTCGCCGCCGAACGCGCCGAACAGCTCGTCGTGATGTACAAGGGCAAGGTCGTCGAATCGGGGCCGTCGCGGGAAATCCTCGAGAACCCGATGCACCCGTACACGCAGCGCCTCGTCGCCGCGGCGCCGAGCCTCGCCTCCCGCCGGATCCAGTCGTCCAACAAGAACCTGTCCGACCTCGGCTACAGCGCCCCGCGCGCCGCCGAGGGCCTTGACCTGGTCGAGGCCGCCGAAGCCCGCGCCGCCCAGCAGGCCAGCACTCCGGTCGCCGGCGGACCGGCGATCAAGGTCGACGCCCTGACTAAGATCTACAAGATCCGCGGCGCGAAGCGGGACGCGCGGGACTTCAAGGCCGTCGACGACGTCTCCTTCACCGTCGAGCGTGGCACCACCATGGCGCTCGTCGGCGAGTCCGGATCGGGCAAGTCCACCGTGGCAAAGCTCCTGCTCCGTCTCGAGGATGCCTCCAGCGGCACCGTCGCGATCGGCGGCACCGACACCGCGGCGCTCCGTGGCCGCGCCCTTCTGGACCTGCGGCGCAAGATGCAGCCGGTGTTCCAGGACCCGTACGGCTCCCTCGACCCGCTGCGCAACATCGGCAACACGATCGCCGAGCCGCTGCAGGTGCACCGGGTCGGCGACCGGGCGTCACGCCGCGCCCGGGTGGACGAACTGCTCGACCAGGTTGCGTTGCCCTCCGCGCTGGCGACCCGGTACCCGAACGAACTGTCCGGCGGCCAGCGCCAGCGCGTCGCGATCGCCCGGGCGCTCGCGCTCAAGCCGGATATCGTGATCCTCGACGAGGCGGTGTCGGCGCTCGACGTGCTGGTGCAGGCCCAGATCCTGCGGTTGCTCGCCGACCTGCAGGCCGAACTCGGGCTGACCTACCTGTTCATCACGCACGACCTCGCGGTCGTCCGCGTCATCGCCGACCACGTCTGCGTCATGCAGCGCGGCAAGATCGTGGAGTCGTCGACCGTCGACAAGGTCTTCGACAACCCGCAGCAGGACTACACCAAGGAACTGCTCAACGCGATCCCCGGCGCGAACCTGAAGCTCGGCGTCTAGGACAGCATGCCTGCAGGGAGGCCGGTCGCGCCGGCCTCCCGGACTACGTGCTCGTCGGCAGGCTTCTCCCGAACCGACCGCTCTCAGGCGCCGGGCAGGGAGAGTGCGGTAGGATTATCCGTTGGGTCGGACTTTGCCCACACACATCCATTCTTCGTCGCATGCGGTACTCTGCGACATCATTCTTCGTAAGGATTTACTTCATGGCGATTGCCACGCGCAATAACCTCCGAAATGTCGCAATCGTTGCCCACGTCGACCACGGCAAGACCACGCTGGTCGATGCGATGCTCCAGCAGACGAACTCGTTCGCCGACCACTCGCATGTGGAAGAGCGCGCCATGGACTCCAACGAGCTCGAGCGCGAAAAGGGCATCACGATCCTCGCCAAGAACACGGCGGTCTCCTACAAGGGCATCCACGCCACCGACGGACCGATCACGATCAACGTGATCGACACCCCCGGCCACGCCGACTTCGGTGGAGAGGTCGAGCGCGGCCTGTCCATGGTCGACGGTGTCGTGCTGCTCGTCGACGCCAGTGAGGGCCCGCTGCCGCAGACCCGCTTCGTGCTCCGCAAGGCACTCGAGGCGCACCTGCCCGTCATCCTGCTGGTCAACAAGACCGACCGCCCCGACGCTCGCATCGTCGAGGTCGTCGAGGAAAGCCAGGACCTGCTCATCGGCCTGGCCAGCGACATGGCAGACGACTACCCCGACCTCGACCTTGACGCGATCCTCGACGTCCCCGTCGTCTACGCCTCCGGCCGCAACGGCGCCGCGAGCCGCAACCAGCCCGAGAACGGCCAGCTACCGGACAACGACGACCTCGAGCCGCTGTTCGAAGCGATCCTGGAGCACATCCCGGCCCCGGTCTTCGATGACGAGCACCCGCTGCAGGCGCACGTGACCAACCTGGACGCCTCGCCGTTCCTCGGCCGTCTCGCCCTGCTCCGCATCTTCCACGGCACCATCCGCAAGGGCCAGACCGTGGCCTGGATCAAGTACGACGGATCCGTGCACAACGTGCGCGTCACCGAGCTGCTGATCACCAAGGCGCTCGACCGCTACCCGACCGAGAGCGCCGGCCCCGGCGACATCGTCGCCGTCGCCGGCTTCGAGGACATCACCATCGGTGAGACCCTCGCCGACCCCGACGACCCCCGCGCGCTGCCGACCATCACGGTCGACGAGCCCGCCATCTCGATGACGATCGGCACCAACACCTCTCCCATCATGGGCAAGGTCAAGGGCCACAAGCTCACCGCCCGCATGGTCAAGGACCGCCTGGACCGCGAGCTCGTCGGTAACGTCTCGCTCAAGGTCGTCGACATCGGACGCCCCGACGCCTGGGAGGTCCAGGGCCGTGGCGAACTCGCCCTCGCCATCCTGGTCGAGCAGATGCGCCGCGAAGGCTTCGAGCTCACCGTCGGCAAGCCGCAGGTCGTCGTCCGCCGCGTCGACGGCAAGATCCACGAGCCGTACGAGCACCTCACCATCGACTCGCCCGAAGAGTACCTCGGCGCGATCACCCAGCTCCTGGCCGCTCGCAAGGGCCGGATGGAGAACATGGCGAACCACGGCACCGGCTGGGTCCGGATGGAATTCATCGTTCCGTCGCGCGGCCTGATCGGCTTCCGCACCCAGTTCCTCACCGACACGCGCGGCACCGGTATCGCCAACGCCATCTTCCACGGCTACGAGGCCTGGGCCGGCAACATCGTCACCCGCAACAACGGCTCGATCGTCGCCGACCGCTCCGGCGTGGTCACCCCGTTCGCCATCATCGCCCTGCAGGAGCGGATGTCGTTCTTCGTCAACCCGACCGAAGAGGTCTACGAGGGCATGGTCATCGGCGAGAACTCCCGCGCCGACGACATGGACGTGAACATCACCAAGGAAAAGAAACTGACCAATATGCGTCAGTCCACCTCCGACACCTTCGAGTCGATGACCCCGTCCAAGCAGATGACGCTCGAGGAATGCCTCGAATTCGCCCGCGAAGACGAGTGCGTCGAGGTCACCCCGGCCATGGTGCGCATCCGCAAGGTCGAGCTCGCGGCATCCGCGCGCCAGCGCCAGACCTCGCGCCTGAAGAAGCAGGACGCGAGCTAACCTCCCGACTGCTGCGTGTCGCCGCCGGTGGCGTCGTCCTGGATTCGTCCGGGCCGGCGCCACCGGCGTTTCCGCGCCCGGGGCACCGCGACCCGACTCCCGCCACCGGAGGACGCCTCGACGGCCGGACTGACGTACCATCTGAGCATGGGTACCGCACCGACACCGTTCTCTTCTCGCATCCGAATCATCGCGGTGGTGGTTGCCGCCCTGCTCGCCGGGCCGCTGCTGGCCGGCTGCTCGGCCGACGCGGTCGGTGGCGCCGTCAACGGCGCCGTGCAGGGTGCGACCGGCGGCGACGTGAGCCTCGCTGGTCAACTGCCGTCCGGCTGGCCGGAGGAGGTGCCGGTGGTCGACGGCAGGCTGTTCTTCGGTGCCACGAAGACCGAGGGCGGCAAGCGCACCTGGGTGGTCACGGTCAAGTCCGACGCCGCCGACCCGCTGGCCGAGGTGAAGGCGACGCTGACGGATGCGGGGTTCGTGCTCGACGAGTCACCGTCGGCATCCGTCGGCACCGCCGGCGTGGTCGCCATGAAGAACGCGAACTTCGCCGTGGTCGTCGTCGGCAACACCGACGGCCTCCTCTACACGGTCACCCCGCTCGCCTAACCGCGCCCGCCAGGTCTCGCGGCAGGGACGGTCGGATCAGGCGAAGAGGGGGGCTCCGATGTAGCTGCCGCGGCGGGCGCCCGGCGGCACGGCGAAGAGCGCGCTGCCGACGTGGCGGGTGTACTCATTCAGGGCGTCATGGCGGGCCAGGGTGAGTTGCACCCGGCTGAACTGCTCCGGTGAGCGCTGGAAGCTGATGAAGAACAGTCCGGCGTCGAGCCGGCCGAGCGCGTCGTTGCCGTCGACGAAGTTGTAGCCCCACGGGACTTCCTGGTCGGGGTCGGGGAGCAGCAGGCAAGAAATGGTAAGGCTGACCTACGTAAGGTGGGTCTAACTTCGCCGGGACGGCCCTGTCCAGCTAGTGTTCTTCAGCGGGCGTCTGCCCATCGCCTATCCAGGGGAGCCCAGCCATGGTCATGTCCGGCAGCGGAGAGAGCGTCGTCTTCGTGCACGACCGCCCCGGTGACGAGGCGCTGCTCACCGGCGGCACCATCGCCCGGCTCCGCGCCGACGGCGCCGGCGTCGTGGTGCTGTTCGGTGCCAGGACCCACGGGGACACCGGCGAGGACACCGCCGATAGCGCCGATGTGCGCGCCGCCATGGGCGGGCTGGGTGTGAGCGACTGGCGGATGCTGTCCGCGCCCGCCACCGGAACCGGCGCCGACGGCCACGCCCTGGCCGCCCACGTGGCCGACGTGCTGCTCGAGGTGGACGCGACCGCGCTCGTGCTCGGCACCGACGATGCCCGGCTGCAGGCCGCGGCGACCGAGGCCGCCCACGCGGCGGGCATTCCCGTCTTCCAGAGCAAGCACGTCTCCGGGGCGATCGGCCAGCGCCTGATCGCGATCGACGTGAGCGACCAGGTCGAGCGGAAGCTCGCTGCCGTCGCCGCCTACGCCGGGCGCTGGAGCGTGGCCGGCCACACCGTCGCCCCGGTGGAACCGCTAGGCGGCAGCACGGCCGGCCCGGGTGCAGGCATGGGTGCCGGCACGGTCGTCGGCGGAACCGAAACCTTCGTGCGCCTTCCCCCGCCCCAGGCGCAGCAGATCGCGGAGATCCCTCCCGGCCCGGGCGCCCGGGCCCTGGCCGGCCTGCTCGCATTCGTGGTGGGGGCCGCATTCGGCGTCCTCGGCACGATCGCGCACCAGGCGACGATCGTGCTCGGCCCCGTCACCATCCCGATCGGCCTGGTCCTCGCCCTCGCCGGGGTGACCGCCCTGCTGGCGGGCCTGCGCCTGGTCGTGGGGGACCGGCTGGTGGTGCTGCTCGCCACGATCGGCCTGCTCGGCACGATCTTCCTGCTGTCGCTGCGCAGCGAGGGCGGCTCCGTGCTCGTGCCGCAGGGGCTGCCCGGCACGCTCTGGACGGTGGGGCCGACCCTGATCGCGACCGTAGTGCTCGCCTGGCCGCGAATTCCGGGCCGCCGCGGTTCGGCATAGAATTGCAGTTCCGCTCGTGAAGGGAGCTCGTCACCCGTGACCTACGTCATTGCCCTACCGTGCGTCGACGTCAAGGACCGCGCCTGCGTGGACGAATGCCCCGTCGACTGCATCTACGAGGGCGACCGCTCGCTCTACATCCACCCCGACGAATGCGTCGACTGCGGCGCCTGCGAACCGGTCTGCCCGGTCGAAGCGATCTACTACGAAGACGACGTGCCCGAACAATGGGCCGAGTACTACAAGGCGAACGTCGAGTTCTTCGACGATGTCGGATCTCCCGGCGGAGCGGCCAAGGTCGGTGTGATCCACAAGGACCACCCGATCATCGCCGTCCTTCCCCCGCAGGTCTGACCCGCCCGTGCTCAGGCGGCTGCCCGATTACCCGTGGGACCAGATGGTCCCCTTCGCCGAGCTGGCCCGCTCCCACCCGGACGGCATCGTCGACCTGTCGATCGGTTCGCCGGTCGACCCGACGCCCAGGATCATCCGGCAGGCCCTGGCCGACGCCACCGACGCGCACGCCTACCCGCAGACGGCTGGCACCCCGCAGCTGCAGCGGGCGATCGTCGACTGGTACGCCCGCCGCCGCGGCGTGACAGGGCTCACCGAGGCCAATGTGCTGCCGACCATCGGGTCTAAGGAACTGGTGGCCCTGCTGCCGTTCATGCTCGGCCTCGGCGAGGGGGACACCGTCGTGCACCCGGTCGCCGCCTACCCGACCTACGCGATCGGCGCGGCCATGGCCGGGGCGGATGCCGTGGCCTCCGACGACCCGGCCGACTGGCCGGCCACGACGAAGCTGGTCTGGCTGAACAGCCCGGGCAACCCCGACGGGCGGGTGCTCACGGTCGCCGAACTGCGCCTGGCGGTCGACCGGGCCAGGACGCTCGGCGCGGTGATCGTGTCGGACGAGTGCTACGCCGAACTGGGCTGGGCCGGGCAGTGGGCGACCGAGCCGATCCCGAGCATCCTCGACCCCCGGGTGATCGGCGCCGACCGCCGGGACGTCCTCGCCATCTATTCCCTGAGCAAGCAGTCGAACATGGCCGGCTACCGCGGCGCGTTCGCGGCCGGCTGCGCCACGGTGCTGGGGCGGCTGCTCACGGTGCGCAAGCACGCGGGCCTGATGCTCCCTGCGCCGCTGCAGGCGGCCATGGTCGCCGCCCTCGGCGACGACGCCCACGTGGCCGAGCAGAAGGAACGGTACCGGGCACGACGGATGCTGTTGCGTCCGGCCCTCGAGGCCGCCGGCTTCCGGATCAGCCGCAGCGAGGCCGGGCTGTACCTCTGGGCGACCGAGGGGCGGGGTGCCTGGGACTCGATCGGGCGACTGGCCGACCTCGGCATCCTGGCCGGCCCCGGCCCGTTCTACGGCGACGCGCACCCCGAGCACGTGCGCTTCTCGCTGACCGCGACGGACGAACGCATCGACGCGGCCGCGAGCCGCCTCGGCGCCGGGTGACGGGGTCTCGACAGGCTCGACCACCGGTGGTCGAGCCTGTCGGGACTGTGCCGGGTGAGGGTTCGGTGGTCGAGCCTGTCGAGACCGCGCTGGGTGATCGTCCTTACTGTGGGTTACCTCCAAGCGAATCGTCGAAGCCTTGGCGGATGCAACAGTAGGCGGTCGGGCCGATTAGGCTGTATCAGCGTTGACGTCTCCAGCCACACCGGTGTGCTGCGTAGAAGACCGCGCGCCGAGAGGCAGTGATACTCAGTGACACTCAGTGATACCCAGGGAGCCGCCGTGAGCGAGACCGCGCAGCGAACACCGTCCATCGATCCGCAAAAGGCCAGACTGACCTTCCCCGGCGGGTCGGCGGAATTCCCGATCGTGCGCGGCACGGCCGGCGCGTCCAGCCTGGACATCTCGAGCTTCACCCGCCAGACCGGCCTGATCACCCTCGATTCCGGGTTCGTGAACACCGCGGCCACGCGTTCGGCGATCACCTTCATCGACGGCGAGAAGGGCATCCTCCGCTATCGCGGCTACCCGATCGAGCAGATCGCCCAGAACTCCAACTTCCTCGAAACGGCGTGGCTGCTGATCTACGGCTCGCTGCCCAACGCGAGCGAACTCGGCGCCTTCGACCAGCGGATCCGCCGGCACACCCTGCTGCACGAAGACCTGCGGCGCCTCTTCGACGTGCTGCCGTACAACGCGCACCCGATGTCGGTGCTGTCGTCGGGCACCTCGGCCCTGGCCGCGTACTACCAGGACGCGCTCGACCCGAAGGACCCGATCCAGGTCGAGCTGGCCACTGTGCACCTGCTGGCCAAGCTTCCGGTGATGGCGGCCTACGCCTACAAGAAGAGCATCGGGCAGGCGTTCCTCTACCCGGACAACTCGCTCGGCTACGTCGACAACTTCCTCCGGCTGATCTTCGGCACCCTGGCCGAGCCGTACGAGGTGAACCCGGTCGTGAGTAAGGCACTCGAGCGCCTCCTGATGCTGCACGAAGACCACGAGCAGAACGCGTCGACCTCGACCGTCCGCCTCGTCGGATCGACGGAGGCGAACCTGTTCGCGTCGGTGTCCGCCGGGATCAACGCCCTCTCCGGGCCGCTGCACGGCGGCGCGAACGAGGCCGTGCTCAAGATGCTCGGCGAGATCAAGGCGTCCGGCGAGGGCGTGGAGAAGTTCGTCGAACGGGTCAAGAACAAGGAACAGGGCGTGCGCCTGATGGGCTTCGGCCACCGGGTCTACAAGAACTACGACCCGCGGGCGACCCTCGTGAAGGAGAGCGCCGACGAGGTCCTCGCCGCGCTGGGCGTCAAGGACGACCTGCTCGACATCGCCAAGGAGCTCGAGCACATCGCGTTGAACGACGACTACTTCCGGGAACGCAAGCTGTACCCGAACGTGGACTTCTACACCGGCGTCATCTACAAGGCGATGGGCTTCCCGACGAGCATGTTCACCGTGCTCTTCGCCATCGGGCGCCTGCCCGGTTGGGTCGCGCACTGGCGTGAGATGAACGAGGACCCGACGACCAAGATCGGCCGTCCCCAGCAGCTGTACATCGGCTCGCCCGAGCGCGACTTCCCGAACCGCTAAGGCGGTCCGGGCGGTCCGGGCGAAGCCTACGGACCCGCCCGGAGCCGCAGGGTGTCGGTCGCGGCCGCGCGAACGGCGGCGAGGGAGAACGGCCAGGGCCTGGTCTCCTGGTCCTGCCACAGCGCCGTCTGGTCGGAGTAGTTCGGGTGGAACGCGTGACCCGAGTTGCCGGTCAGGTTCAGCCAGGTCGAGTCGTCCCAGTCGGCCAGGCTGACCACCTCGCGCATCGAGGGCACCCAGTCGACCGTGTACCCGGCCGTGGCGTCCCAGCCGACGGCGTCGATGACGGATGACCCGCCGGCCAGTTCGTAGGGCCCCCGGTTGAACAGCCACTCCAGCGGGGCAACGCCGGACTTGCCGAAGCTGGCGTTGGTGACCTCGAGCGTGTGGATGCTGCCCCAGCGCCAGGTGGACGCATCCGGCCCCATCAGCCGCTCGCCCTCGACCGCGGCCTGCTGGAGCACCCGCTGGAGCATGCTGTCCCGGCCGGCCGAGCCGACCCTCGTGTTCTTCCACCACGGCGAGTCCGGCTCGTCGAGCAGGGCGATCACGACCGCGTAGGCGCGGTCGCCGCCGGTGAGCCAGGTGGACTCGGGGAGTTTCGTGCCGAACAGGTCGACCAGGAGGTTGCGCCAGACGATGTTGAAGTAGGCGGCGGCGGCACTGTCGCTCTCCAACCGGTAGTCCCAGCCGTCGAACAGGGCCAGGGCGGCGCGGGTCTGCTCGGTCGGCTTGATCGCCTGCAGCACCGGCACGAGCCGGGCGGCGAGTGGGCTGAACGTGTCGGCCTGGATCTCGCTCATCATGGCCGTGGTCATCGGCGTTCCCGCGTCGATCAGCGCCTGCAGCCGGGCGGTGATCTCGGCCGCCCGGTAGCCGTGGTCCCAGTCCCTGGTGATCAGGTACGGATAGTCGGGTCCGACCGGGGCGTTGTTGGCCGTCACGATGAAGCCGCTGGCCGGGTTCAGCGACTGCGGCAGCGCGTCGAACGGGATGTACCCGTCCCAGCCGTACTGGCTCGTCCAGCCGGGCACCGGGACCGTGCCGTCACCGGCCCGGCGGATCGGGATGAGGCCGGGCGCCTGGTAGCCGATGTTGCCGTCGACGTCGGCGTAGACCAGGTTCTGCGAGGGCACGTCGAACAGGGACGCCGCCTGCCGGAAGCCGGCCCAGTCGGTGGCCGCGCCGAGCGCGAAGATCGCGGTCGCGGTGTGGCCGGGCGTCAGGGCCGTCCACTGCAGCGACAACTGGTAGCCGGTCTCCGCGGTGGCAGGCGGAAGGTCGGTCGCCTCCGGGTAGTCGGCGGCGATGGCGGGGAACGCGCTGCCCTCCAGCCCGCTCACGATCGGCCCGTGTTCGGTCGAGCGGATCTCGATCGTCACCGGCGGGCCGCCGGCGACCCTGATCTCCTCGCTGCGCACCTGGATCGGCCTGGCCACCCCGTCGTACTCGTAGCTGTCCCCGGTGACCTTCTCGAGGTAGAGGTCGGCGACATCCGGTCCCAGGTTGGTGAAGCCCCAGGCGATCCGCGCGTTGTGGCCGATGATGATCCCGGGCAGCCCCGAGAATCCGTAGCCGGCCAGGTCGAACGGGCAGTCCGCGGTGACCGCCTCGCAGCGCAATCCCACCTGGTACCAGACCGACGGCATCACCGCGCCCAGGTGCGGGTCGTTGGCCAGGATCGGCTTGCCGGTCGCGGTGTGCGCCCCGGAGACGACCCAGGAGTTGGAGCCGATCTCCCCGCCGGCCGGGCCGAGCAGTTCCGGAACGGCAGACAGCGTGTCGTGCAGGCTGTTCAGCGACGACGCCAGCGCGGTCTCCGCGACGGCCGGCACGGCCGGAACGGCCGGCGGTGTCGCGGGTGCCGTCACGGATGCCGCACCGGCCAGGGCGGCACCGGACAGCGCGGCGCCCGCCGGCATCCCGCCGACGATGGTCGGGTGCGCGGCGTAGGGGTAGTCCGGATGCAGCTGGGCGACCTCCACGGGGTTCAGGCTGCCGGCCAACTGGGCCCGGTCGATCTCGTCGTCGAGGTTGGATCGCAGGTCCCAGGCCATCGCCTTCAGCCAGGCCACCGAGTCGGCCGGGGTCCATGGCTCCGGCTCGTAGCCCGGGTTCTGCAGGGCGAGCACCGCGTATTCGAGGGAGAGGTCCGCGCCGCTGTGCCCCGCGAGGTAGGCGTTCACCCCGTCCGCGTACGACTGGTAATAGCCGAGGGTGACCGGGTCGAGCAGGGCCACCTCCTGCTCGGCCACCGCCCGCCAGCCGAGGGTGCGGATGAAGGTGTCGGTGCCGACCTGGCTCTTGCCGAACAGTTCGGAGAGCCGCCCGCTCGTCACGTGCCGGCGGAAATCCATCTCCCAGAACCGGTCCTGGGCGTGCACGTAGCCCTCCGCCTTGAACAGGTCGCCGGCGGTGCGGGCGAGGATCTGCGGGATGCCGGCCTGGTCGCGGTACACGGTCACGTCGGCGTCGAGCCCCGGCAGCGTCGCCTGCCCGGAGAGGGTGGGAAAGGAACGGGTGACCGTCCAGACGCCCAGTCCGGTGGCGACCAGGACGAGGCTGAGCACGACCGCGAGCACGGAGAGGGCGGACCTGATCCTGCGGTGGCGCCTGGTGCGCGGTGCGTCGGTTCCCACGTCACTCCCTTGTGACTGGCAGCGTACTCCCGGGGCGGGGAGCCGCTACGCGTGCAGTTGCTCGTTGAGCAGGATGCCGGTGCCGCTGCGCTGCAGCACCTCGACCGCCCCGGAGACCGAGTTGCGGCGGAAGAGCAGGTTCGGCACCCCGGACAGTTCGACGGCCTTCATCGTGCGGGCCTTGCCGTCCGCGGTGCGCGGCTGGTCGGGCAGGGTGACCTTGGTGCCCGCGGTCACGTACAGCCCGGCCTCGACCACGGTGTCGTCTCCGATCGAGATGCCGACGCCGGAGTTGGCGCCGAGCAGCGCGCGGGCTCCGATCGCCACCCGTTCGGTGCCGCCGCCGGACAGTGTGCCCATGATCGACGCCCCGCCGCCGATGTCGGCGCCGTCGCCGACGACGACGCCCTGGGAGATCCGGCCCTCGACCATCGAGGTGCCGAGCGTGCCGGCGTTGAAATTGACGAAGCCCTCGTGCATGACCGTGGTGCCGGGGGAGAGGTAGGCGCCCAGGCGCACCCGGGAGGCGTCCGCGATCCGCACCCGGTCAGGGGTGACGTAGTTCAGCAGCGGCGGGAACTTGTCGATCCCGGTGGCCTGGATGCCGGCGCGCTGCAGTGCGGGACGGAGCCTGGCGAAGTCGGCGGGCAGCATCGGCCCGGCGTTGGTCCAGGCCACGGCGGGGAGGTGGCCGAAGATGCCGTCCAGGTTGATGCTGTTCGGGCGCACGAGGAGGTGGGACAGCAGGTGCAGGCGGAGGTAGGCATCCGGGGTGCCTGCCGGGGCGGCGGCCAGGTCGATCTCGACGGTGACGGCCTCGACCCGCACGGCCCGGCGGGGGTCGTCCCCGGCGAACTCCTCCAGCTCGGACGGCACAATCCAGCGGTCGCGGCCCGGCGGTAGCGTGCCGAGCGCGGGGGCCGGGAACCAGGTGTCCAACACCGTGCCGTCGCCGGCGACGGTGGCCAGGCCGTACCCCCAGGCGTTGGCGGGGACGGTGGACTGCGGGGACACTGCGGTGATCATGGCTCTAGATTAGTAGGGTGCCCCTCAACCTTGTGACTCTGGACCTCTCCGCCTCCTCGATCGACCTCACCAGGGCGATCTGCGACATCGAGTCGGTCTCCGGCAATGAGACGGTGCTGGCCGACGCCATCGAACACGCCCTCGCGGGGCGGGGCCACCTCGAGGTCATCCGCGACGGTGACACCGTCGTGGCCCGCACCAACCTGGGCCGGGCGCAGCGGGTGGTCATCGCCGGCCACATCGACACCGTCCCGCTGAACGGGAACCTGCCGACCCGGTTCGAGACCCTCGACGGGGTGGACTACCTCTGGGGCCGCGGCACGGTCGACATGAAGGCCGGCGTCGCCGTGCAGCTCAAACTGGCCGCCGAGCTCACCGACCCTGCCGTCGACGTGACCTGGATGTGGTACGACCACGAGGAGGTCTCCGACGACCTCAACGGCCTCGGCCGGCTCGCCCGGAACCGCCCCGACCTGTTCGTCGGCGACTTCGCCATCCTCGGCGAACCGACCAACAGCCAGGTCGAAGGCGGTTGCAACGGCAATGTGCGGATCGAGATCCGCACCTTCGGGCTGCGCTCGCATTCGGCTCGCAGCTGGGTGGGCGACAACGCCATCCACAAGGTCGCGCCGATCCTCGACGTGCTGGCCGACTACCAGGCCCGCGAGGTCGAGGTCGAGGGTCTGGTCTACCGCGAGGGGCTGAACGCCGTCGGCATCACCGGCGGCATCGCCGGCAACATCATCCCCGACGAGTGCATGGTGCACGTCAACTACCGGTTCGCGCCCAACCGGTCGGGAGCCGAAGCCGTCGCGCACCTCACCGAGCTGTTCGGCGACTTCGAGATCACCGTCGTCGACCTGGCCGAGGGCGCCCGCCCGGGCCTCGACGCGGTCCTGGCCCAGGAATTCCTCGTCGCCGTCGGCGGGACGGCCCGCCCCAAGTACGGCTGGACGGATGTCGCGCGCTTCTCCGCGCTCGGAATCCCCGCCGTGAACTACGGCCCCGGCGACCCGCTCAAGGCACACGCGGACGACGAGCGCGTCGCCCTGCACCAGATCACGGAGTGCGAGGACGGTCTCCGTTCGTGGCTGACCGCATCCGCCGGCTGAGCCCCGGCGCCCCGGTCCGGCCCGACCGTCGGCCGGCCTGGTACCGCCTGGCCCCGTGGTGGGCCAGGGTCGCGATGGTCTGGGCGGTTTCCCGGGTCGTGACGACGACGCTCGTGCTGCTCCTCGCCCGGGTGCAGGGGGCGAACCCCTGGACCGCCGCGAGCCCGGGTTACGCCGACTTCGCGAACATCTGGGACGGACGCTGGTACAACATCGTGGCCGTCGCCGGCTACCCGTCCGTGATCCCGGTCACGGTCGACGGGCACGTCGCGGAGAACGCCTGGGCGTTCATGCCGGGCTACCCGGCCGTGGTGCGCCTGCTGATGATCGTGCTCGACCAGCCGTGGGCGCCGATGGCGGTGCTCGTCTCGCTCGCCTTCAGCCTCGGCAGCGCCCTGCTCTTCTACCGGCTGATGCTGCGTGCACTCGGCGAGCCGGCGGCGCTGTTCGCCGTCGTGCTGTTCTGCGTTGCGCCGTTGTCGCCGATCCTGCAGTTCGGCTACGCCGAGTCGATGTACCTGTTCTTCCTCACCCTCGCTCTGCTCCTGCTGCTCGAGCGGCGGTACGTCCTGCTCTTCCCGGTGATCCTCGTGATGGCGTTCACCCGGCCGAGCGGACTCGCCTTCGCCCTGGCCATGGGGCTGCACCTGGTGCAGCGCTGGCTCTGCAGGGGGACGGACCCCTTCCCGATCGTGGAGCGGGTGGTCGCGGCATCCGTCGCCGGGTTCAGCGCGGCCTGCGGGCTGGCCTGGCCCCTCATCGCCTGGGCGGCGACGGGGTCGCTGACGGCGTACACCGACACCGAACTGGCCTGGCGGTCGGCGTACATCGGCTACCAGGAACTGGTGCCGTTCACCGCCTGGTTCCAGAGCGGCGTGTGGTGGCTGGGGATGCCGCTGGGCATCATCGTCGTCGTCGCCCTGATTCTCGGCTTCGCGGCGCTGCTCTTCTCGCCGCCGGTGCGCCGCCTGGGCGTCGACCTCAGGTTCTGGCTTGCCGCCTACGCGCTGTACCTGCTCGCGGTGTTCTTCCCGCAATCGAGCACGTTCCGGCTGTTGATGCCGCTGTTCCCCCTGCTCGGCGCCGTCGCCGTGCCGAAGAACCCGGTCTACCGGGTTGCGGTCGTGCTGCTCGGTGTTGCGGGCCAGTGGGGCTGGCTCCTGCTCTGCTGGGGGGTCGACGGAGCGGACTGGACACCCCCCTAATTACTGTCTGGGGCGGTAATGGTCGATAATGGAAGTTCAGACGAATGAATGGAAGGGGAGTTCATGGCGGCCATGAAGCCACGGACCGGAGACGGGCCAATGGAGGCTGTAAAGGAGGGGCGCCTCATCATCGTGCGTGTTCCGCTCGAGGGTGGAGGCCGACTCGTCGTCTCTGTGAACGACGCCGAGGCCAAGGAGCTTCACGATGCACTCGCCGGCGTAGTCCAGTCGACCGTATAGCCGTGACGATCGGCCGCGCAGCACTGCTGCGCGGCCGATTTTTTTGCCCGGACGCGGTCGCCCGGGCGAGTTCGCCGGGACGGGGCAGTCAGGCCCTGAGCTTGGTGATCTGGAGCAGGCCGTCCCCGACGGGCGACAGGGCGCTGATCACGGCGGTTGAGCCGGCGATCTCGGCCAGGAGGGTGCGGAAGCCGGTGGCGACATCGTCGCGCTGCGCCGGATTGGCGACACGTCCGCGCCAGAGGGCGTGGGCGACGAGCACCGTTCCGCCCGGGCGGGCCAGGCGCAGGCCATGCTCGACGTATTCGATCACCGATTGCGGGTCGGCGTCGACGAAGACGATGTCGTAGGAATTCTCGTTCATCCGCGGCAGCACGTCGGCGGCCTTGCCGGTGATCAGGCGCACCCGATTCGAGCGGATGCCGGCCTCGGCGAAGCTCGCCCGCGCGTGCTGCTGGTGGTCGACCTCTGTGTCGATCGAGGTGAGGGTGGCGCCGGGCGCGCCGGTGAGCAGCCAGATCCCGGAGACGCCGGCCCCGGTGCCGACCTCGAGGATGCTGTGAGCCCCGGTCGCGGCCGCGATCACGGCTGATTGCGCGCCAACCGCCGGGGAGATCGCATCGATTCCCAGCTCGAGGGACTGCTGCCTGGCCCTGGCCACGGCGTCGGACTCGACGACGGAATCGTCGGAGAACTTCCAGTTCAGATCTTTGTCAGACAAGCGCAACTCCAGTTGATGATTGGGTCCAGCCTAGGGCCGGGGCCGCTCTGGTCGGGGGAGGCCTCGCCGGGCGTTATTCTGAGGGGATGTTTGGTCTGACGTTCGAGAAGATCCTCCTGATCGGGCTCGTCGCCGTCTTCCTGCTCGGACCGGAGAAACTTCCGCACTACGCGGCCCAGCTTGCGCGCCTGGTGAGGCAGCTCCGGGAGATGGCGAACGGGGCCAAGGACCGCATGCGGGACGAGATGGGCCCCGAGTTCGACGACGTCGACTGGAAGAAGCTCGACCCGCGCCAGTACGACCCGCGCCGCATCATCCGTGAGGCGCTGATCGATGACGACGGCGCGGTGAAGGACCAGTCGGCGACGGTGTCCCGGGCCACCCCGAACCCCGACGGCGCGTACCTTCAGCGCAAGCGCGCCCGCGAGGACGCCCTCGCCGCGCCGGCCCCGTTCGACTCGGAAGCCACCTGACCTGCTCCCGGTGGTCGAGCCCCCGTGGTCGAGCCCCGGTGGTCGAGCTTGTCGAGACCCCGCCCGTCGGGCCCCGGTGGTCGAGCCCCGGTGGTCGAGCTTGTCGAGACCGCGCTCGTCGGGTCAACTGATCTCGACAGGCTCGATCACCGCACCCGTTCATCGACTGCGGTCGAGCCCGGTGGTCGGGCCCCGGTGGTCGAGCTTGTCGAGACCGCGCTCGTCGGGTCAACTGATCTCGACAGGCTCGATCACCGCACACGTTCACCGACCACGGACTGGTCTCGACGGGCGCGAGCCAGGGGAGGAGAGAGGTCCTAGATGCTGAACCGNCGGGCGCGAGCCAGGGGAGGAGAGAGGTCCTAGATGCTGAACCGGGCTCGGGCTTCCGCGCCGAGCTGGTGCGCGAGGGTCGCGGCGGCCGCCCGCAGCTGGTGGGTGATCCCTTCCAGCCCAGAGTCGAACCGGTCGCCCGGCACCGTGACGGCCAGGGCTGCCATCACGCCGGGCGCCCGCACCGGCACCGCGACGCAGGAGTGCCCGAGCCGGTACACTTCCCGGTCGGCGGTGGATTCGGCCCCGCGCTGCAGGTGGTTGAGAACGGCGCGCCGGCTGGTGGTCATGCGCGGAGTGAACCGCACCTGTGGGTGCCGAGTGAGATACTCCGCTCGCTGCTCGCGGCTCAGCTGGGCCAGGATCTGCTTGCCGAGGGCGGTGGCGTGGGCGCCGTCGGCCAGCGCGGACCAGAGTTCCGGTCGGGGAACCCCGGTCTGGTCGACGATGTCGATCAGCCGCACCTCGCCGGCGCTGAACCTGGCCAGGTACGCCGTCGCATCCTGCTCCTCCGCGACGCGCCGCAGGGTCTGCCGCACCCTCGCGAGGAAGACCCCGGCATGGTCGGTGCCGCGCAGGCTCGGGAAGCGATCGCCGAGCACCAGCCCGTCGGGCTCCGCGGCCAGATAGCCCTCGTGAACCAGGGTGCGGGTGAGGTTGTAGGCCGTGCCGAGGCTGAGGCCCGCCGCGTTCGCGATGGCCTTGACCGGCAGCGGCCGAGCGGCGGTGGCGACGATGTCCACCAGTTTGAGGGCGCGCTGCACCGACGAGATGAGGGTCTGGCGATCCTGGGGCATTGGGCTCCCGCACGGCTGGCTATTCGGAACAGGATAGACAGGCGGTCCCGAACCGGATAGGGGTTGCGATGGCGTGAACCCGTCGGGGCCGCCGCCCGGATGACGGTGCGAACCTTCGCCGCGGCGCGTTCCCGGGCGCTACGCTGAAGCCAGGGAAGGTGCTCATGACGAACAAACCCGTGAAGATCAAGCGCATGAACAAGGCGCTCTACGAGGCGGAACTGCGCCGGTTGCAGACGGACCTGGTGTCGATGCAGCAGTGGGTGAAGGAATCAGGGGCGCGGGTCGTGGTGATCTTCGAGGGCAGGGACGCGGCGGGCAAGGGTTCCGCGATCAAGCGGGTCACCGAGTACCTCAACCCCCGCAGCGCCCGGATCGTGGCCCTGCCGATCCCGACCGAGCGGGAGCGCGGCCAGTGGTACTTCCAACGGTACGTGGAGCACCTGCCGACCACGGGCGAGATCGTGCTGATGGACCGATCCTGGTACAACCGTGCCGGAGTCGAACGGGTGATGGGCTACTGCACTCCCGACGAGTACCGCCGGTTCCTGCACCAGGCTCCGCTCTTCGAACGGATGCTGGTCGAAGACGGCATCCTCCTGGTCAAGTACTGGTTCTCGGTGTCCGACCGCGAGCAGGAGGCGCGGTTCCGGTCGCGGCAGAAGGACCCGATGCGCCGGTGGAAGCTGTCCGAGACCGACCTGCTGTCGATCACGAAATGGGTCGACTACTCGAAGGCGAAGGACGAGATGTTCGTGCACACCGACATCTCCGAGGCGCCGTGGTGGGTGATCGAGAGCGACGACAAGCGCGTAGCGCGCCTGAACATGATCAGCCATCTTTTGTCGATCGTGCCGTACGAGCACCGCGAGCCGCCGGCCGTGAAGATCCCGCACCGGCCCGGCGGGTCGGACTACGAGCGGCCGCCGCGGGAGCTGAACCGCCCGGTGCTCGACCATGCGGCGGAGGTCGCCGTCGCCGCCGGGCAGCCGAAGCCGGCCGGGCAGCCGAAGCTCCCGAAGCCCCCGAAGGACTCGGAGGACTCGGAAGACTCGAAGGTCTTGACGCCCTAACGCCGGCGGAGAGTCTTCAGGACGCGGGCCAGGAGCAGCATCGGACGGGTCAGTGCCTCGAACTCGCGACCGGTCCGAGGCAACTGGATCAGGCCCGTCGCCCGGGAGATGGTGATGGCGTCGACGAACCTGAGCAGACCCTCCGGACCGTTGCGCCGGCCGAGGCCGGACTGCTTCAGCCCGCCCATCGGCGCTGCGACGGAGGAGAACGACCCGCGGTAGCCCTCGTTGACGTTCACGCTGCCGGCCTCGATCGCCCCGGCCAGCCGCAGGCCGCGCCGGGCCGAGCCGGCGAATACCGAGGCGTTGAGCCCGAACTCGCTGTCGTTGGCTGCGAGGATCGCCTCCTGCTCCGTGTCGAAGACGGAGACCGCGACCACCGGGCCGAACGTCTCGGCGGCGAAGCAGTCCATCGCCGCGGTGACGCCGGTGAGCACGGTCGGTTCGAAGAAGAACGGGCCGAGGTCGGGGCGCGCCCGCCCGCCGGCCTCGATCGTCGCCCCCTTGGCGACGGCATCCTCGACGTGGGCGCGCACGCGATCCAGCTGGGCCGGGGAGGTGAGCGATCCGACATCCGCGGAATGGTCGAAACCGGCGCCGAGGCGGAGCCCGCCGGTGACCCGGCCGAACTCGCGCAGGAACTCCGCGGCGACGCCGCGTTGCACGTAGATGCGCTCGATCGACACGCAGAGCTGCCCCATCGCCGAGAAGCAGGCGTTGGCCGCGTCGGCCGCGGCGCGGGCCGGGCCGACGTCGTCGAGCACGATCAGCGGGTTCTTGCCGCCGAGTTCGAGCGACACCCCGGTCAGGTTGCGGGCCGCTTGCACGGCGACCCGGCGACCGGTCGCGGTCGACCCGGTGAAGCAGACGTAGTCGGCCTCCTCGGTGACGGCGGCGCCGATGATGCCGCCCTCGCCGGTGACGACAGCCCAGAGCTCGGCAGGGACACCGGCGTCGATGAACGCGCGGCGGAGGGCGAGGATGCTCAGCGCGCCCTGGTCGTCGGCCTTCTGCACCACGCCGCAGCCGGCGGCGAGGGCGGCGACGACGTCCATTGCGGCGAGGCTGAGCGGGTAGTTCCACGGCGTGATCACGCCGGCAACCCCCTTCGGCCGGTAGCGCACCCTGGTGGTTACCACGAGGGGCAGGGCCGAGTGGCGACGGCCTCCGCGGAGCGCCCCGCGGGCGGCGAGGGCGTTGAACCGGGTGACCCCGGCGGCCTGGAAGACTTCCTCGAACGCCTGGCCGCGGGTCTTTCCGGTCTCGGACTGCACCGCGTCCTGGAGTAGCGCGGCACGGTCGAGGAGCAGGTCGTGGGCGCGGAGCAGGACCCGGCGGCGGTGGGCGAACCCGGCGCGCGCCCAGGCGAGCTGGGCCAGCCGGGAGCGGGAGTAGGCATCCTGCACGTCCTCGGTGCTGCTCCGTGGCAGCTCGTGCAGGACCTCGCCGGTGAACGGCAGGGTCACCGGCACGGTGGTTCCGGTGGTGGCGCTGACGTCGCGGTGGGCGGCGGCGATGAACGACGGGGACAGCGGGGAGGCGGGCATCGGGCCAGTCTAGGCCGACCGGTTCAGTGGCCGCAGCGGTCGGCGATCCGGGCGTAGAGCCCGGCGCTCTCGCACGGGGTCACCTCGGCGAGATGCCCAGGCTGCGGCCGGACAGCCCGCGCGCGCGGGTCGCGAGCCGGTCGGCGACGGCCTGGATGGCGATGGCCGCCGGGTCGAGCGGGTCGCCCAGCACGACCGGCAGCCCGGTGTCGCCG
>NZ_SOHH01000065.1 GCF_004403515.1 Cryobacterium fucosi
CCGGTACTAATAAGCCAACAATTTGATAACACACCAGTTTGAATAAGCTGCAAGCGTCCACTATGTGGTTCTCGATGTACGGTCGAGAACAACGCCCTCACCGGCTCAACAACGGGTGAGGGCTCTATAACTAAAAAATATAGGTTCGAAACACGCATCACGAAGTGTTTCGGCGGCTATAGCGAGAGGGAAACGCCCGGTCACATTCCGAACCCGGAAGCTAAGACTCTCAGCGCCGATGGTACTGCAGGGGGGACCCTGTGGGAGAGTAGGACACCGCCGGACTTAACGTAGCAACACCAGGAAAGCCACCCCACGGGGTGGCTTTCCTGCGTTAACGCCCGCAACGGCGGCCGAGGCCCCCGCGGTCGAGCCTGTCGGTGGTCGAGCCCGCCGGTGGTCGAGCCTGTCGGTGGTCGAGCCTGTCGGTGGTCGAGCCTGTCGAAACCCCCGCCCCCGGTGGTCGAGCCTGTCGAGACCCCCGACCCCGGTGGTCGAGCCTGTCGAGACCCCCGCCCCCGGTGGTCGAGCCTGTCGAGACCCCCGCCCCCGGTGGTCGAGCCTGTCGAGACCCCCGCTCGGACGCTGATTTCGACAGGCTCAATCACCGGACGGGCTCGACCAGCGGGCGGCTCAATCACCGGGCGGGGTCTCGACAGGCTCGACCACCGGGCGGGGTCTCGACAGGCTCGACCACCGGACCACCGGGCCACCGGGCCACCGGGCCACCGGCGCGAAGGGCTCTCGCGGACTACCGGTTCGGGAAACCGTGCGGGAGGTTGTCGAGCACGGGGTGGAGTCGCTCCAGGCGGGTGCGCTCCAGCATCAGCGCGGCGTACTCGCGGTCGCGGCGCACTGCCGCAACCCCCAGGAGGAAGACCTCCGCCGGTACCGCCGGGAGCGGCGATACGAAGGCAGAGGCCTCATCGGCAAGGCCGGCGGCCAGCCTCACCCGGGATACCGGTGTCAGCCGGGACGCGTGCCGCAGGAACTGCCCGATCCGCCGGGAAAGCTGGTCAGGGAGCCGCACGATGTCGACCGTCTGAGCCCACGCCTCGAGCTCGAGTGGAAGGCCTCGCAGCGGCGCGTTGTCTGTCGGGACCCGCTCATGCTGGCTGTAGGTTCCGGCGAGCAAGTCGCCCAGCCGCTTGGACCTGCCGTTGAGAAGGGCTGTCATCGCGGCGAGCCCGCCGAAGGTGAAATACAACTCCATCACGCCGACCAAGGCGCGGATGAACGCATGGCGCAGCTGGATCGCTCCGCCGTCGTCCCGCACGATCCGGGCGCCGATCGCCAGCTTGCCGAGGCTGCGGCCCCCGCTGAGCGTCTCCACCGTCATCGGCACGATCAGGATTGAGAAGACCAGCCCCGAGACGCCGAGCGCCCTCGCCAGTGCCTCATCAAGCGAATCGCCCATCAACCAGATGACCACGAAGGCCATCACGACGAACAAGAGGAGGTAGACGAGCCAATCGATGATCGTGCCCGCGGCCCGCAGGATCACGCTGGCCGGGCGCACGTCGAGTGCGACCGCTTCACCGGTGACGAGTTCGAACTCGTTCCGAGAATACTCGCCGTGACCGGCCACAATCCCGTGCTCCGCCATGTCTACTATTAGAGCAGATGGACCTCGACGCGTATTCAGCGGCGCACCGCGCCGAATGGGACCGGCTGGCCGAGCTCGGCTCGCAGCGGCGGCTGTCCGGCGCGCAGTCCGACGAACTGATCGAACGGTACCAGGCGGGAGCCACCGAGCTTTCCTTCATCAAGACCACGGCCGGGTCCACCCTTCCGGGCGACCGTCTGTCGGTGGCGTTGTCCCGTGCCCGTCTGCGGTTCACCGGTGCGAGCGCGAACGTGCTGTCCCAGTTGCCTCGATTCTTCGTGCTCCAGCTGCCGGCGGCCCTGTACCGCCTGCGCTGGCTCACCCTCGCGGTCGCGGTCGTCACGGCTGTCGTGGCCGGACTCTACGCGGTGTGGGCGACCGGGAACCCGCAGGTCCTCGCGAACTTCGGTTCGGACGCGCAGCTGCAGAAACTGGCGAACGAGGACTTCGTCAACTACTACTCGGAGAACCCGGCGGCATCCTTCGCCGGGCAGGTCTGGACCAACAACGCCTGGATCGCCGCGCAGTGCATCGCATTCGGGATCCTCGGGGTCTACGTGCCCTACATCGTGCTGCAGAACGCGCAGAACATCGGCGTTGCCGCGGGCGTCATGTTCGCCTACGGGAAGGGCGATGTGTTCCTTCTCTACATCGCCCCGCACGGCATGCTCGAACTGACCGCCATCTTCGTGGCCGCGGCAGGCGGGCTGCGGATCTTCTGGTCGTGGATCGCACCAGGGGGGCGCACCCGGGCACAGGCGCTGGCCGAGGACGCCCGCGCCCTGTCGACGGTCGCCATCGGGCTCGTGCTGGTGCTCTTCGTCTCCGGCGTCATCGAGGGGTTCGTCACCCCGGCTCCCTGGCCGTGGCCGGTGAAGATCGGCATCGGGGCCGTTGCGCTCCTCGGTTTCCTCGCCTACATGCTCGTTCTCGGCGGCCGCGCCGCGCGGGCAGGCGAGACGGGCGACCTGGCCGAGTTCGAGGCAGGAGCCACCCGCATCTATGCGGCCTGACCGTTCCCGCGTTCGGGTCGCGCGGTGATCGAGCGCGCGGTGATCGAGCTTGTCGAGATCGTGTGACCTGGTCTCGACAAGCTCGACCACCGGACGAGTGCGACCACCGGACGAGAAGCGCAGTCAGAGCAGCCCGGCGGCCTTGAGCGCGATGTACCGGTCGGCGAGGGCCGGCGGCAGGTCCGCTGGGGAGGCGGTGACGACATCCGCTCCCTGCAGACGGATGGCGGCGGACACCCGGGCGACGTCGAGCATGGCCCGTTCGGCGGCCGCCGCGCGGTAGATCTCTTCCCGGTTGCCGCGCTGCCAGCTGGCCAGCAGGGTGGTCGGATCGGTCACGGATGCCACCACCACGGTGTGCCGCCGGGTCAGCTGGGGCAGCATCGACAGCAGGGCCGTGGAGGCGCCGGCGGCGTCGATCGAGGTGACCAGCACGACCAGCGCCCGCTGGCTGGTCACGGCGCGAACCTGGCCGGGCACGGCCGACCAGTCCATCTCGATCAGTTCGGAGTCGATCACCGCCATGGCGTCGACCATCCGCGACAGGAGCTCCGCGCCCTGTGCCCCCTGCACCCTCCCACGCACCCTGCGGTCGTAGGCGATGAAGTCGACGTGGTCGCCCGCCCGGGATGCGAGGGCGGCGAGCAGGAGCGAGGCCTCGAACGCGGTGTCGAGTCGCGGTTCGTCGTCGATGCGGGCGGCGGAGGTGCGTCCGCTGTCGATCAGGATCACGACCCGCCGGTCGCGTTCGGGGCGCCAGGTGCGCACCATGACGTCATCCCGCCGGGCGGTGGCGCGCCAATCGATGGAGCGGACGTCATCGCCGCGCACGTATTCCCTCAGGGAATCGAACTCGGTGCCCTGCCCGCGCACCAGGAGGCTGGTTCGGCCGTCGAGCTCCTTGAGCCGCGTGATCCGGGATGGCAGGTGTTTGCGGGCGTTGAACGGGGGCAGCACCCTCAGGCGCCCCGGGCATTCGAGGGTGGCCTGCCTGGCCCACAATCCCAGCGGACCGTTCGACCGCACCGTCACCTGGTTCACTCGGCGCTCTCCGCGGCGGGACGGCGCCAGGCGCAGGGAGACGAGGCGCCGTTCTCCCGGCGGGATGAGAACCGGGGTGCGGTTGTTGCCGGCTCCGGCCGACGGCTGCCAGCCGTCCCGAACGATCGCCCGCAGGCGCCTCGACCCGGTGTTGGTCAGGTAGAGGTCACTCGTGACCGTTTCGCCCAGGCGCACCCTGGCCGGCAGGCTGCGCGTGAGCGAGAGGCTCCGCGGCGACCCGGCCAGCGTGAGGTCGAGCGTTCCCGCGCCGAGCACGAGCAGCAGCCACAGGCCGAGCACCGTGCCGGCCGTGCCCGGGGTGCGGCCGAACGCGATGATCGGCACGACGCCGAGGGCGACGAGCGCGACGAAACGACCGGTGACGCTCACGTTAGATCGGCACCTGGACCTGCGCCATGACCGCGCGCAGGATCGCATCCACGGCAACGCCCTCGAGTTCGGCTTCCGGGCGCAACTGGATCCGGTGCCGCCAGCACGGCAGCACCATCGCCTGGACGTGGTCGGGGGTGATCGAGTCATAGCCGCTCAGCCAGGCCCAGCCCTTGGCCGACGCGAGCAGGGCCGTGCTGCCCCGGGGGCTCACGCCCAGCTTCACCGAGGGGCTGCGCCTGGTCGCCCTGGCCAGGTCGACGATGTACGCGAGCACATCCGGGCTGGAACCGACGGATGCCACGGCCGCCTGCGCCGCGCGCAGTTCCTCCGCGCCGAGCACGGCGGTGACCCCGGCGCCGGCCAGGTCGCGCGGGTTGAAACCGTCGGCGTGCCGACGGAGCACCTCGTACTCCGCGTCCCGCTCCGGGATGTCGAGCACGAGCTTGAGCAGGAACCGGTCGAGCTGCGCCTCCGGCAGAGTGTAGGTCCCCTCGTACTCGATCGGGTTCATGGTGGCGGCGACGATGAACGGATCCGGCAGGGCCAGGGACACGCCGTCGACGCTGACCTGGCGTTCCTCCATCGCCTCGAGCAGTGAAGACTGCGTCTTCGGCGGAGTGCGGTTGATTTCGTCGGCCAGCAGGATGTTCGTGAAGACCGGTCCCTTGCGGAACTCGAACTCGCCGACCTTGGCGTCGTAGACGAGGGAGCCGGTCACGTCCCCCGGCATGAGGTCGGGTGTGAATTGCACCCGCTTGGTCTCCAGGCTGAGGGCGTGGCTGAGTGAACGCACCAGCAGCGTCTTCGCGACGCCCGGCACCCCCTCGAGCAGCACATGTCCCCGGGCCAGCAAGGCGATGATCAACCCCGTCACCGCGCCGTCCTGGCCGACGACTGCCTTGCCGACCTCGGTGCGCACCTGGACGAGTGAATCTCGGAGGGTGTCGGCGGCAGCGGTGTGGGTGCTCATGGGTCCATTCTTCCGGGTGGCGGTGAGGTGGTCGCGCGGGCCGTGGCCCGCTCGAGATCCTGGATCTGGTCTGAGAGGGCGACGAGATCGCGGTCGTTCGCCGGCACGGCGTCGACGAGCGTGGAGCGCACGGCGCCGGGGGGCCGGCCGGTGGCCGCTGCCACGGCGAGGACCACCTCGTCGAGGCCGGCCAGCCTCGAGAGGCCGGCCTTCTCGGCCAGGCGCTGGAGGGAACCGACCCGCAGGGCGTCGAGGGCGCGCAGCCGGGCGTTGCCGCGGGCGTACAGCCGGGCCCGGCCCTCCATGGTTTCACTGGCGCGCACGGTGACGGGCAGGTTCTCCGCGACGAGCGGTCCGAATCGGCGTCCGCGCCAGACCGCGGCTGCCAGGGCGACGAGCACGAGCAGGACGAGCGTCGGGGTGACCCAGCCCGGCGTCAGCTCGCCGAGCGACGGGGGCCCGGTGCGGGCGACGTCAGCGAACGTCGGCAGGTACCAGACCAGGTCGCCGCCTGCTCCCAGCAGGTTGAGGGCGAGCGCGGCGTTCCCGCCGCGGGTGACCGTGTCGTTGCTGAACACGGCGGTGTCGGCCACGAGGGTGACGGTGCGGTCCGCGTCGCCGCGTGCGACCATGGCGAAGGCGTTCTGCCCGGTCGGGAAGCATCCGGTCAGCCCGGCGGCGCCCACGGCGATCGTGAGGGTCTTTCCACCGGGGGAGAGACTGTCGGCCTGCACCGCCGCCGGGATGTCGCAGCCCGCACCCGGGGAGCCGGAGGCGGCCAGTCCGCCGAAGCCCACACCGGGGGCGAGCGCCTGCAGGGTGTCGAAGTCCGGATCCGCGACGACGGTGCGGGAGGCCAGCCCCGCCATCGTCGTGACCTGGTCGCGAGTCAGGTACCCCTCGGCGTCGAAGTAGAACAGCGTCGGGTCCGCCGATCCGGCCGCGGCGGCCGTGGCCTCCTTCAGCGTGTCGGCCAGGGTCACGGTGACCCCCCGGTCCCTCAGCACCTCGACCAGGGCCATGGCGCCGGACTGGGCGGCGTTGTCCGCGGCCAGGGGCGGCCCGGCGGACGCTCTGCCGCCGGCGACGGCGCTGGCGATGATCGCGACCAGCAGGGCGCCGACGCCGGCGGCAACCCAGAACCCGGACCGGCGGAACGCCACGCGCAGGGTCGGTGTCGCCGACACCGCGTCCAGCGCCGCCTGCGGGGTGGTCGCATCCGTTGCCTGGGCAGGGGCGGGCCCGGTCGTCGTCCCCGGCACCCGGGTCATCATGGCAGGACCGCCGGGGCAGGGTCTTCCCGTCGCACCGGGGTGGCCCGTCTGAGGTCGCTTTCAAGGGCGGCCACGGCGAGGAACCCGTCCTCGGTGCCCACCTGCCCCAGGTAGCGGAGGCCGTCGAACACGTCGGCGGCGGCGGCCAGGCGCACTCTGTCCCCGGGGAAGGCCTCGGCGGCCCGTTCGGCGAAGGCGTGGGCGGTGGTGCCCGGCGTCGTCATCAGGATGGTGCGTTCGAACAGGCCGCGGGCCAGGGCCCGGAACATTTCCTCCCCGGCCAGGTTCCAGTCCCGGTGCGAGGCGGCCGCCAGGGCGGCCGTGCGCAGGGCCGCGGCCGAGCGGCGGTCGTTGACTCCGAAGAGGTCGGCGGCCAGTGTGCTGCGCCGGTTCAGCCGCGGAACGCCGAAGAGGAGGAACAGCGCCGTGAGCACCGCGGCGACGATGACGGTCACGATCAACGGCACCCAGCCGGCCAGACCCTCGCCCGACGGCGCGACCAGGGAACCGAACCAGTCGAGGACCGCCTGGGACAACCGGTCGAACCAGGTCGGCCGGGCCGCCTGGTACGGCGCCTTCGCCAGTTCCTCGCGGAGCCAGCGGCGGGCTTCGGGCGCGTCGGGGTCGACCGGGATGCCGGTCAGCACCTTCGTTCCGAGCCCCCACCCGCCGATCATGCCCGTGGGGCCTCCGTGCGGGCGGCGCCCACCAGATACGGGTCCGTGGCGCCGCTGCCGGGCGCGGACTCGACGAACCGGGCCAGTTCGAGGTCGAGGCCCTCCTTGCGCATCCGCAGGTCGATGTAGATCAACGCGACGGTGGCGGACTGGACGACGGTCGCGACCGCTCCGAGCACGAGGCTGACGAACAGCACCAGCACATACAGGACGATCGAGGGAAGGTAGGCGTCGAAGCTGGCGTTGGGATCGACGAGCGATGTGGCAACCGAGAACAGGACCGACACGGGCGTGACCACGACCTGGCTGACGACGTTGATGATCACGGCGACGAGCATCTGCACCCCGAGGGTGCGCCAGAAATAGCCGGTGGTCAACGACCACGACCGCCGAACCGACCGGCGGATGCCCAGTCGCTCCAGCACGATCAGGCACGGCACGAGGGACAGCCTGGTGCCGAGCCACGCGGCGCCCGCGATGAACAGCAGGACGCCGAGGATGCCGAGGATGACTGCGAGGGCGACCCACGCCCCACCGAGAGTCACGAAGAGCACGACGGCCCCTGCGACGAGGCCGAGCGCGACGATGGCGACGGCGCTGAGCAGGAGCGTCCACAGCACCAGGGGCCACAGCCGGCGGCCGACCATCCGCCAGAGTTGTCCGAGTCGGAGCTTGTCGCCGAGGGTGGCCCGGGCGACCTCCAGGACGATGACGCCCTGCAGCAGGGCGCCGGCGACGAGTGAGAGGGCGATCGGGATCAGCGCGGACAGGGCGATGCCGACCCAGGATCCGGCCTGCACGGCGTCGCGCTCGGCGAGTGGTGCGCTGTCCACCCGGCTGAGGGCGAAATACGTCACCGAGCCGACGACGACGAGGGTCACCAGCGTGACCACGGCCTGGATGAGAAGGGCGCTGCCGAACGTGGCTTTCGGGTTGCGGCGGAGCACCTGGTACGGGGCCCACAGCAGGGTGCCGAAGCCGAGCGGGCGCAGGGGAATCAGCCCGGGGCGTGGCGGTGGAGCCCAGCCGGAAGGGGCACCCCAGCCGGGCTGCCGGTCCCCGCCGGGCCGCGCGGGCGGCGGCACCTGCTCGCCGTAGCGCGGCCGATTCTGCCCGTCATTCGTCGGGGACTGCCAGTTCTGCGGGTCCGTCACGAGACCAATGCTGGCACACCCCGGCACGTGAACAGGGAGGTTCGGACATCACACCGCACACTCGACTACTCTTGACCCAAGGATTGCACTACTCACCGGGGGGAATTCCAGGGTGACTGAGCTGAAAACGGACGTATGAACGCACTCATTCTGGTCGTCGATGACGACACCGCGCTGGCAGAAATGATCGGCATCGTCTTGCACGGCGAAGGGTTCGAACCATTCTTCTGCGCGGACGGAGCGCTGGCGTTGGAGGCGTTCCGCCAGGCCAAACCCGACCTCATCCTGCTCGACCTCATGCTGCCCGGCCTCGACGGCATTGAGGTGTGCAGCCTCATCCGTGCCGAGTCCGGGACGCCGATCATCATGCTGACGGCGAGAACGGACACCACCGACGTCGTCAAGGGCCTCGAATCCGGGGCGGACGACTACATGGTCAAACCGTTCAACCCGAAGGAGCTCGTCGCGCGGATCAGGACGCGCCTGCGCCCCGTCTCCAACGACGCCCCCGCCAGTCTGCAGATCGGCGACCTCGTCGTGGATGCCGCCGGCCACGAGGTGCGTCGCGGCGAGCGGCAGATCAACCTCACCCCGCTCGAGTTCGATCTCCTGCTCGCCCTCGCGTCGAAGCCGCAACAGGTTTTCACCAGGGAGATGTTGCTCGAACAGGTCTGGGGCTACCACTACAAGGCCGACACCCGGCTCGTCAATGTGCATGTGCAGCGCCTGCGCGCGAAGGTCGAGGACGATCCGGACAACCCGCGCATCGTCATGACCGTGCGCGGAGTCGGCTACCGGGCCGGCTCGGCCGGCTAGTTCCCGTGGCCGTCCGCACCGGATTCGCCCGCATCGACTGGCGGGATTGGCGGTCCTGGCCGGCCAGGATCACCCGGCTGTGGCGATCTTCGCTGCAATTCCGCACCGTGACGATCACCGTGGCGTTGTCCGGTTTCGCCATCGCCCTCGTCGGCGTCTATGTGTCGGTCAGCGTCGGCAACGACCTGTTCCAGTCCAGGCTGGGCCAGGTCGAACTGGACTCGAACCGGGCAACGGCGGCAGCCCAGGGCATCCTTGACGCCTCCGACGCCTCCGACCGGGTGCAGGTGCAGAGCCTGCTCGGCTCCGCCCGCAGCTCCATCTCGGCCGCGTCGTCGAGCCGGATCATCGCCGTCTTCCGGGTTCCGGGCCAGGACCCGTCGACGGCGGCGCCGCAGGACTTCTCGACCTTCGGGGAATCGACGTCGGTCATCTCGGACGAGCTCCGCGGCTCGGTGCAGGGTGAGCCGGGAAAGCAGTTCTGGCAGTCCGTGACACTGGCCACCGACGACGGGGGTGAGGTGCCCGGAATCGTCGTCGGTTCCCAGCTCACCGTCCCGGTCGCCGGACGCTACGAGTTGTACATCGGGTACAACCTCGGCGAAGCCGAGGCCACCCTGTTCTTCGTGCAGCGCACACTCCTGTTCGCCGGCCTCATCCTGATCCTGTTGATCGGAGCCGTGACCTGGATCGTGGTGCGGTTCGTGGTCACGCCGATCCGGGTCGCCGCGGAGACGAGCCAGCGGCTGGCGTCCGGCGACCTCGGCGTGCGCATCCCTGAGAAAGGCGCGGACGTCATCGCCACCCTGGCGAAATCGTTCAATGGGATGGCGGACAGCCTGCAGAGCCAGATCAAGGAGCTAGCGGACCTGTCCGAGGTGCAGCAGCGTTTCGTCTCGGACGTTTCACACGAGCTCCGCACCCCGCTCACCACCATCCGGCTGGCCGGGGACCTCCTGTACGACCAGCGCGCCACGTTCCCCCCGGCCACCGGGCGCACCGCCGAACTCCTGCACACCCAGGTCGAACGCTTCGAGCTGCTGCTCAGCGACCTCCTCGAGATCAGCAAATACGATGCCGGGTCCGTGGACCTGGAGACGGAGCCGACGAACCTGGTCCACCTGGCCGAGGATGCCATCGACGGGCTGCGTTCCCTCGCCGAGTCCAAGGGGACGCAACTGGACCTCGTGGCTCCCGGCGGGCACCTGGACGCGGAAGTCGACCCGCGTCGCATCCGCCGGATCATGCACAACCTGATCGGCAATGCCATCGAGCATGGGGAAGGCAAACCCATCGTCGTCTCGGTCGACAGCAACGCGACCGCCGTCGCCCTGTCGGTCAGGGACTACGGCCTGGGCATGAGCCAGACCGACATCGGCCACGTCTTCGACCGGTTCTGGCGGGCCGACCCCTCCCGCAAACGCACCATCGGCGGCACCGGCCTCGGCCTCTCGATCGCGCTCGAGGATGCCGCGGTGCACGGCGGCTGGCTGCAGGTCTGGTCGAGCCCCGGCAAGGGTTCCTGCTTCCGGCTGACCCTGCCGCGCACGGCACACGGCGCCCTGACCGCCTCGCCGAGCCCCCTGCCGCCGGACGACGCCGGGATCGACACGCGGGACACGGGCGCCGCCCGCATCGTCACGGGAGGACACCATGCGTAGACCGTTCGGCGCCCTGGCCGGGATGCTCGCGCTGGCGCTGTGCCTGACGGGGTGCTCCGGCATCCCGAGGGACGGCAGCGTCCGGGCAGGGCAGGCGGCACAACCCGGGGACACCCCCGCCCCGGTGTTCCTGCCGTCCCGGCCCCAGAAGGACGCCAGCCAGGAGGGCATCCTCCGCGGCTTCATCGACGCGGCGACCAGCCCCGAAAACGATTACGAGATCGCGCGGGAGTTCCTGGCCCCGAGTTACAGCGGCTCCTGGAGCCCGGAGTCCGGCGTGACCGTCGACGACGGCGGAGGCCGGAGCATCGTGGCCGCCGACGAGCGCACGATGGTGTTCTCGGTCAACCCGGTCGCCGAGGTCAACGAGATCGGCGAGTACCACGAGGTCGAATCCTCGGCGGCGGTGCCGCTGCGTTACCAGTTCGTGCAGGTCGGCGGCCAATGGCGGATCGCCGCGGCACCCAACGGCACGGTGATCGACCAGTCCACCTTCCGGGACGTGTTCAGCGCCCAGGCGCTCTACTTCTTCGACCCCGACTTCAACTTTCTGGTGCCCGACCTGCGCTGGTTCCCGCGTGGCGCGGCCACGCTGACCAAGATCGTCAACGGGATGCTCGCCGGCCCCAGCCCCTGGCTGGCAGGCTCGGTGGTGACCGCGTTCCCCGGCGGGACCAAGCTCACCGCTGACGCGGTGCAGGTCGTCGCCAGGGATGCCAAGGTCGACCTGAACAGCGAAGCCCTGAACGCCGACCGGGTCACGTTGCAACGGATGCGTGCCCAGCTGAGCAGCAGCCTCCCCGCCGGGTTGACCGTGACCATCACGATCAACCAGAACTCCCAGGACATCGGCGACCTGGGTGCGAACGCTCCGGCAGTGAACCCCCGGGTGGACGCCAGGGCGCTGGTGCTCCGCGACGGCGAGTTCGGCTTCCTCGCGGCGACGGGGAAGACGACAACGCCGATCCCCGGTCTCTCCGACCGCATCGTCGCCCTCTCTCCGAGCGCCGTCACGCTCTCGCCCGGCCAGACGGTCGCCGCCGCACTGACCGCCACAGGCGTCTACGGGGTGCGGGTGGGCGACGACCCGAAGCTGCTCGATCCCCGGCAGAGCCTGATCGCGCCCGCGGTCGACAACCACGGGTATGTCTGGTCGGTGCCGGCGCAGCGCCCGGGAGAACTCTTCGTCTACAGCCCGGCCGGGGACGCGACCGCGGTGCCGACGCCGTGGCCGGAAGCCTCGGCGATCCAGTCCCTCCGGGTCTCACGCGACGGCACCAGGTTGATCGCGCTGCTGCGGGCGGGGACGGAGACCCGGTTCGTCGTCGTGTCGATCAAGCGGGAAAAGAACCTGCCCGTCGCCCTCGGCGACGAGGTACAGTTGGCCTCCGAGGTCGGGGATCCTGTCGACGCCACCTGGATCGATGACCTCACGGTGGCCTACCTGACCGTGGTCCCCGGCGGTGCCGAGCGGATCGTCGCCCAGCAAATCGGGGGTGTCAGTTCGATCCTCGAGTCCGCGCCGGACAGCGTCGCCATCGTCGGCAGCAACAACCTGCGCGACCTCCGCGCCCTCTCCTCGACCGGCGCACTCCTGGTGCAACGTGGCGTCGGCTGGCAGCAGCGCGTCGACGCGGTCACGCTCCTGGCCACCCAACAGGGGATCGGCGGCTAGTCCCTCCCCGGCGCCGCCGCGCGTGTTCCTCCACCGGGTGCGTGAGCGGCGCCCGGTCGCAATCTCACGGCCGCAGGATGGGCGGATGAGGCGGTCGCGAGGCGTCGGGGAGGCACTGCTCGACGCGTGGGCGGTCGTCATGCCCACGGACTGCAGCGGGTGCGGCAGCCCCGACCGGGGGCTCTGCCCGGCCTGCCGGGCGGCGTTGCTGCCCGCCGTGCACTGCGCGGAACGTCGCGGTGTGCCGGTGTGGTCTGCGCTCGACTACGCGGGCGTGGCCCGGCAGGTGATCGGCGCGTACAAGGACGGCGGGCGCACGGATGCCGCGGGCGCCCTCTCCGCGTCCCTCCGCTGCGCCGTCGTCGCCGCGCTCGCCGCGGCGCCGGACGCCAGGGGGAGCGGAGGGCCCGGCATCCACCTGGTCACCGTGCCGTCGTCGCGACGGGCCTGGCGGCAGCGGGGCTTTCACCCGGTCGACCTGCTGCTCGGCCGGTGCGGGCTGGTGCCGACGCGGGTGCTGCGCGCGGTTCGCGAGACAACGGACCAGGTCGGCCTCGGCAGTGCGGAACGCGGAGCGAACCGGGAAGGCTCACTGGTCGCCGACCGGGCCCTGGACGGATTTCGCGCACTGGTGGTCGACGACATCGTCACCACCGGCGCGACGGTGCTCGAGGCCCGTCGCGCCGTGCTCGAGGCAGGAGGCGAGGTGGTCGGTGTGGCCACTCTGGCGGAAACACGGCGTCGTTTCCCCGCCACCGATCGTTCATCGGAAACTCGTTGACAAAAGCCATGACTTATCCGGTGGACGGCACTACGGTGGAGCTAAAGGCGCGTACTAATCGCCCAGATATATGGGCGGTTCGCCAGATCTGGAGGTCGTCATGGAAACAAACATCGTTGGACGAAACCTGGGGATCACTGATCGTTTCCGGGAGTATGCCACGGAGAAGGCCGAGAAGGTCGCCGGTCTCGCCGACAAGGCGCTCGCCCTGGAAATCAAGCTCAGCCGCCACCGTGAAAAGAACGGGGCGACGGGCAACGACCGCGTCGAACTGACGCTGATCGGCAAGGGGCCCGTCGTGCGGGCCGAGGCCGACGGCTCGGACAAGTACGCGGCGTTCGACGTGGCGCTCGGCCGGCTGCTCGAGCGCGTACGCCGGGCGAAGGACCGCCAGAAGCTGCACCGTGGCGGCGCCCACCGGCCGACCTCGCTGCACGACGCGGCCTCGGTGGACTTCAGCGTCGTCGACATCACCCCGGCCGACGCGGAGACCCTCGAGCGCGTGCGCACGGGAGCGATCCAGGTCGTGAACCCGGAGGCCACGGTCGAGGAGCCGGAGGAGACCTACTCCCCGGTCGTCATCCGCCGCAAGGTCTTCTCCGCGGCCCCGATGACCGTGGACGACGCGCTCTATTTCATGGAGCTGGTCGGCCACGACTTCTACCTGTTCCAGGACGCGGAGACCAGACGGCCGAGCGTCGTCTACCGGCGCAAGGGCTGGGACTACGGTGTGATCGAGCTGGACGAGAACAGTGACGAACTCCGGGAGGTCGTGCCGTCGGCCACGAAGCGCAGCAACTGACCAACTAGCATTGTTATAGTTGCCGCTGTGTCGGCGCGCTGCGCCGGAATACATGCGTCCGGCCGGACGACAGGCGTGAGTATGCGCCATGACGACTATATGGAGTGCATTCGTGGCCTCAATTCTGGAAAAGGTTCTTCGTGTCGGTGAAGGGCGCGTCCTGCGTCGTCTCGAGCACTACGCGAAGGCCATCAATGCGCTGGAAGAGGACTTCAGCCACCTCACCGATGAGGAACTGAAGAACGAGACCGTGTTGCTGCGCGAGCGCTACTCGGGCGGTGAGTCGTTGGACGACTTGTTGCCCGAGGCGTTCGCGGCGGTGCGCGAGGCATCCACCCGAACGCTTGGCCTGCGTCACTTCGACGTGCAGCTGATGGGCGGCGCTGCCCTGCACCTGGGCAATATCGCGGAGATGAAGACCGGTGAGGGCAAGACCCTCGTCGCGACCACCGCCGCGTACCTCAACGCGATCACCAGCCGCGGAGTTCACATCATCACCGTGAACGACTACCTGGCGAGCTACCAGAGCGAATTGATGGGCCGCGTGTTCCGCGCCCTGGGCATGACCACGGGGTGCATCCTGTCCGGCCAGACGCCCGAGCAGCGCCACGAGATGTACATGGCCGACATCACCTACGGCACGAACAACGAATTCGGCTTCGACTACCTGCGCGACAACATGGCCTGGCAGGCCTCCGACATGGTGCAGCGCGGGCACTACTACGCGATCGTCGACGAGGTCGACTCGATCCTGATCGACGAGGCCAGGACCCCGCTGATCATTTCCGGCCCGGCATCCGGCGAGGCCAACCGCTGGTTCACCGAATTCGCGAGCCTCTCCAAGCGGCTCATTCCCGACGTGGACTTCGAGGTCGACGAGAAGAAGCGCACCGTCGGCGTACTGGAGCCCGGCATCGAGAAGGTCGAGGACTACCTCGGCATCGACAACCTCTACGAGTCGGCGAACACCCCGCTGATCTCATTCCTGAACAACGCGATCAAGGCGAACGCCCTGTTCAAGAAGGACAAGGACTACGTCGTGATGAACGGCGAGGTGTTGATCGTCGACGAGCACACCGGGCGCATCCTGATGGGCCGTCGCTACAACGAGGGAATCCACCAGGCGATCGAGGCCAAGGAGGGTGTGGCGGTCAAGGCCGAGAACCAGACCCTCGCCACGGTCACCCTGCAGAACTACTTCCGACTCTACTCGAAGCTGTCCGGGATGACCGGAACGGCCGAGACCGAAGCCGCGGAGTTCATGAGCACCTACAGGCTCGGTGTGGTCTCCATCCCCACCAACAAGCCGATGCGGCGCCTGGACCAGTCCGACCTGGTCTACAAGAATGAAGAAGCGAAGTTCGGCCAGGTCGTCGAGGACATCGTCGTCCGGCACGAGAAGGGACAGCCGGTCCTGGTCGGAACGACCAGCGTCGAGAAGAGCGAGTACCTGTCGCGCCTGCTCGCCAAGAAGGGCGTGCGCCACGAGGTCCTGAACGCCAAGAACCACGCGCGTGAGGCGGCCATCGTCGCCCAGGCCGGCCGGCTCGGGTCCGTCACGGTCGCGACCAACATGGCCGGCCGTGGAACGGACGTGATGCTCGGCGGCAACGCGGAGTTCCTCGCCGTCGCCCAGATGAACGCCAAGGGACTGAGCCCGGTCGAAACCCCCGACGACTACGAGGACGCCTGGGACGACGTGTTCGCCGCCGTCAAGGCCGAGGTGTCCGAAGAAGCCGAGAAGGTCATCGCTGCCGGCGGACTCTACGTGCTCGGCACCGAACGGCACGAGTCGCGGCGGATCGACAATCAGCTCCGAGGCCGCAGCGGCCGGCAGGGCGACCCGGGGGAGAGCAGGTTCTACCTGTCGCTCACCGACGACCTGATGCGTCTCTTCAACGCCGGCGCCGCCGAGAGCCTGATGGGCCGACAGGGTGTGCCGGACGACATGGCCATCGAATCCAAGGTTGTCAGTCGCGCCATCCGCAGCGCCCAGGCGCAGGTCGAGGGCCGCAACGCGGAAATCCGCAAGAACGTGCTCAAGTACGACGACGTGCTCAACCGGCAGCGCGAAGCGATCTACGGCGACCGCCGCCACATCCTCGAGGGCGACGACCTGCACGAACGCACCCAGCGGTTCCTCGAGGATGTCATCGACGAGGTTCTGGACGTGCACACCGGTGAGGGAAACGGTGACGACTGGGACTTCGATGCCCTGTGGACGGAACTGAAGACGCTCTACCCCGTCGGCCTCACCATCGACGAGGTCGTTGCCGAGGCCGGGAACAAGGGCAAGATCAACCGCGACTTCATGCGCCGCGAGATCATCTCGGATGCCAAACTCGCCTACCAGCGCAGGGAGGAATCCCTCGGCTCCCCGGCCATGCGCGAGCTCGAGCGCCGGGTCGTGCTCTCGGTGATCGACCGCCGTTGGCGCGAGCACCTCTACGAGATGGACTACCTGAAGGACGGCATCGGCCTGCGCGCCATGGCACAGCGCGATCCGCTCGTCGAATACCAGCGCGAGGGCTTCGCGATGTTCCAGCAGATGATGGGACAAATCCGTGAGGAGACCGTCGGCTTCCTGTTCAACCTGGAGGTCGAGGTGAGCCAGGCGCCCGGCGCCGTGGCCGGCCCTGTGGTGGCAGCGAAGGGTCTCTCCCCCACGGCGGGCGATGAGAAGCTGAGCTACACCGCTCCGAGCGACTCCGGCGGGGTCGAAGTGCGCAACCAGCGCGGCCAGATCCAGCAGGCCGCGACGGACCGGGCGCGCAGGGCCGCGGCAGTGGCCGAGACGCCGGAGGGCGGACCACCCGCGGCCGAAACGCCTTCCACCCAGCGTGGGGCGTTCGGCCAGCGCGACACGAGTGGTCCGGCGCCTGTCAACCGTGCCGAGCGGCGCGCGCAGGGCAAGAAGTAGCCCACCGTCTGAAACCTCACAGCACCCCGATCAGTCGGAACACGCTGATCAGCCACCGATGTGATCAGCCACCGATGTGATCTGCCACCGACGTGATCACTCACAGGACGTTGATCGCGCTTGCCCGCCAGCGGTGGTCGAAGCCCTCCAGGCGGAGCGCGACGGCGCGCACCCGAACGCGGCTGTGCACGATGACCACGGCCTCGATCACGCCGTCGCGCGGTTCGGTGATGGTCACCCGGCCGATGCTGACGGCAGGGCGCTGGGCCTGCTGGCCCTTGACGGCGCGGGCACGGGAGGACAACACCACCCGTTTGAGCAGGTGCCGGTAGACGTCGTCGCTGACCCAGCGCGCGAGCTGGTCGAGTTCCCGCGCACCGGCCAGCACCTCGATCACGCACCGGGTCAGGTTCACCAGCAGCGGCTCGGGATCGGGGAGTTGTTCCCTCGGGCTCGGCTGGTGGCCGAAGAAGTCCTCGTCGAGGAATCGTTCGGCGCGGGGATGCGGTGCCGGGTCGGCAGCAGGATCGGTCATGACTCCTCCGAGGCGCGTGTGCCCGCTGCCCTGGCGCAGTCCGCCTGGGCATCCGGGTGGTTCTGGCTTTCGGATGGTGCTTGAGTGGTGCTGGTGCTGGTGCTGGTGCTGGTGCTGGAGCTGGAGCTGGAGTTCGAGTTCGGGTGGATCGGATTTCGGGTGGATCACCTGACACCCCCCGAGCGGGGGTGGAGTCCCTGGCGGACACTCAACCATTCCAGCGCTGCGGTGTCTAGCGCTTATATCCCCTGTGGATAACCGGCGGTCTGTGTCGGCGGCTCAGGCTAGCTTCGGGGTGTGCGCTGGGACAACCTGTTCGACGACCTCGAGGGACAGCTCGAACACGAGCTGAACGCCGAGGAGATCGACCTGCGCGCCGAGGAGGAACGGCTGCGCCTGGGCCGGCTCTCCCTGCGGGATCGGCTGACCAGCCTCGCCGGTGCTCACACAAGCGGTGCTCACACAAGCGGTGCTCACACAAGCGGTGCTCACACAAGCGGTGCTCAGACACGCGATGCTCAGACACGCGATGCTCACACAAGCCGTGCTCAGACAAGCGGCGTTCCGGGACGCGGTGTCCGGGGTGGCGGCACAGGGGGAAGTGGCACAGGGGGGAGCGGCATCCTCCGGGTCGCCCTCGTTTCGGGCGAGACCATCACCCTGCGGCCGACGACCTTCGGCCGGGACTGGCTGGCAGCAGACCTTCTCGACGCCCCGACCCTGGGCGCACAGTGCGTGCTACCGCTCGCTGCAATCGCAGGGGTGATCGTGTCGGCGGCCGAGGTGCCCGCGTCGCTGGCGGCCGAACCCGACCGTTCGGCCCGGCTGGTGGATCGGATCGGGCTGTCGTTCGTGCTCCGCGATTTGTGCCGGCGCCGGTCGAGCCTCGAAGTGCACACGCGCACGGGGCTCCTCACCGGCACGATCGACCGGGTCGGGCGCGACCACATTGACCTGGCCGTGCACGCGGCGGGAACGTTGCGCCGCACCCAGGAGGTGCACCAGTACCGGATCGTGCCGCTGGCGGAGATCCAGCTGGTCCGGCTGTCCTAGCCGGGCCGGCGCGCCCGGAGCCCGGCCCCGTAGCGCTGTCAGTCCTCCGGCCGGATGATGCGACCGCCGGAAAGCTCGGGGATGTTACCGAAGTCCGACTGCTGCCACAGCGCCATCCGCCTGGCCTCCTCGTACTTGGCTTCGATGAAGGACTCGAGAACAATGCGCTCGACCCGCCACACTCCGGTGGTGCCGAGCCGGATCGCGGGGAGCTCACCGGTGCGCACCAGGTCGAACACCTCGGCCGCGGAGAGCGAGAGGACCTCGGCGGTGTCGGCGAGGGTGAGGAAACGGCCCACTGCGGGGGGAGGAACGGAATCGTTCATTCTCCGATTATCCGCCGTCGGCCCCGGCGGAGGGCAAGCGACGCCCGCCTGTGGATAACTCGCCCGCGCTCGGGCGGGGACGACGACGATGGATACCGACGAGACAGGCTCTCGAGAACGGAGGAACCGGTCGTGATCAAGCCGGCGAGCAAGTCCCGTCCGCGATTCTGGTTCGACCCGCGGTTCGCGATCGGCCTGGTGCTGGTCCTCGCCGCGGTCATCGGCGTCTACTTCGTCGTCGCGGGCAGCGACCGGACAACGGCGGTCTACGCCGCTCGGTCCGCGCTGACCGTCGGTGACCACATCGAGGCCGGCGACCTCGGCGTGTCGCACGTGCGCCTCGACGGCGCCGACGATCTGTACCTGACGCCCAGACGACTCCCGGCAGGGGGCCTGATCGTGACCCGCACCATCGCCGCAGGCGAACTCGTCCCCGCCGCGGCCGTCGGGCGGAATTCCGGGGCGGAGCTGACGAGCGTGGTCGTCGAACTGACCAGCACCCTGGCGGCGGCGATCGGACCGGGCTCGGTGGTCGACGTCTGGTCCGCGCGCCAGACCGACCATGCGAAATTCGCCCCGCCCGTGGTCCTCGTCGGCCAGGCCGGGGTCGTCCGAATCGTCGAGCCGACGGGCCTCGTGGCAGCGAACGGCCGCCGGTCGGTGGAGGTCCTCGTGCCCAAGTCCAGGGTCGCATCGGTGCTCGAGGCCATCGCGAACGGTGACGCCATCGCCGTCGTCCCGGTCAACGAGCCGCTCGGGGAATGACGGTGGCCACCCTGGCGCTGGCGTTGCCACGCCGCACCGAAGATCGTTTGCTGCCTGACATCGTCGAGCACGGCCATGCCATCGTGGCGCGCCCTGCAACCATCCCGGACATCCTCGTCGTGCTCGGCGAGGGTGCTCCCGACGTCGTCATCGCCGGGGCGGCCCGCGGCACCCTGAGCGCGGGGGTGATCGCGGCCTGCGACGCCAACGGCATCCGGTTGATCGCGCTCGCCGCGACGGATGCCGACCGTCGGCACGCGGTCGGACTCGGCCTGTTCGAGGTCCTCGACGCCTCAGCCGACTGGTCCGAGATCGAGGCGCTGATCGTGGGCGCAATCCTCATCCCGTCACGGATCGGGGACCAGCCGGCATCGGCGGGGGCTCACCGTGCCGGCTCCGGCACCGGTTCCCTGCGCACCGGATCAGTGCGCACCGGATCAGTGCGCACCGGATCAGTGATCGCCGTCTGGGGTCCCGCCGGATCCCCGGGCCGAACCACCCTGGCGATCAACATCGCGGCGGAGATCGCCGCTGCGGGGCACACCGTCGCGCTCGCCGACATCGACACCTACAGCGGTTCGGTCGCGCCCAGTCTCGGGATGCTCGATGAGGCGCCGGGGTTCGCGGCGGCGTGCCGGCTGGCCGGTTCGGACAGTCTCACCCGCTCGGAACTGGAGCGCATCGCGCAACGGTACGCCTCGCCCTCCGGCGCATTCTGGGTTCTCACCGGCATCGGCAGGCCGTCGCGCTGGCCGGAACTCTCGAGCGAGCGGGTCACCCGCACCATTGACGCGCTCCGGCACTGGGTGGACTACGTCGTGCTCGACACGGGCTTCAGCCTGGAAAGCGACGAGGAGATCTCGAGCGACCTGTTCGCGCCGCGGCGCAATGCCGCCACCCTGACCGGGCTGCGGGAGTGCGATCACGTCATCGCCTGCGGGCTGGCTGACCCGGTCGGGATGGCCCGGTTCCTGCGGGCCTGGGTCGACCTCGCCGACTTGATCACGACCGACCGGGTGAGCGTCGTGATGAATCGGGTTCGCTCCAGTGCGGTCGGCCTCGACCCAGGAGGGCAGGTGGTGCAGGCGCTGCGGCGGTTCGGCGGCATCGAATCGGCGGTCCTGGTGCCGCAGGACCAGCCGGGGGCGGATGCGGCGGTCCTCGCCGGGCGCACCCTGCGCGACGCCGCGCCGAAGTCGCCGGCGCGGGTGCGCATCCGCAGATTCGTGCGTGCGGAACTCCTGCCCGTGCCGGACCAGGCTCCCGCCCGTCGTCGCCCATGGGTCTGGTGGCGCAGGGCGGCGACCGCGGGCTAACGCGGCACGGGGGCACTCCCTCCTGATCGGTCCTCCGGTTCAGTCCTGCAGGGGGATCACGTCGATCCGGGACCCGGGACCGGTCACGACGAGCACCCGTTTACCGGTCACGCCATGGAGCGCGTCGACCAGCTGTTGGGCGGTGGGGCCGGCGGGATCGGTGCCCGCCGGCTCGGCGCCGACGGACCGCCGCCAGACCGTGACCGCGGCCCCGGTGGCGTCGGCCACGGCCCGGGTGAGCGGTTCCGGGTCCGCACCGGTGACGAGGGTCACGCGAGCGATGGTGCGTTCCCTGCCGGGCGCCGCGGTGATCGCGGACCGGTCGTGCCTCCAGACGGCGAAGTGATAGCCGGCGGCGAGGCCGGTCGCGACCAGAAGTCCGAGGGGCGCGCGCACCCGGTCGACCAGGCTCTGGCCGGTCGCGTCGCCGAGCGCGAACTCGAAGAGGCGATAGCCGATGACCAGGAGGGTGATGATCGCCACCACGGCGCTGAGGCCGAAGACCAGGACAAGGTAGACCCGCCGCCCGGTGGCGCCGACCTGGACCGCGTCGACGGGCCTCGTCGGCTTCCAGGCCGCCCACCAGACGGGGCCTCCCACGACGAGGGCGCTGATCCCGCCGAGCAGGAGCGAACGGGTGTCCGACCCGGCGAGCGTCACCGTGGTGGCGGCGAGGATCGAGTTCACGATCACGCCGAGTCCGGAAGCCGCCGCGACGAGACCGACACCGCTCGTCACGACACCGACGGCCAGCCGGGTCTGGTCCGACCTTGTCACCGCCAGGCCCCGGTGGTATCGCCAGACCAGGGCTCCGACCGCCGCCGCCGCCAGCGCCGCGCCCAGGGGATCCAGGATCTGGGCGACAGGGACGGAGCGGTCGAATGCCAGTTTCAGCAGGCTGAACAACGCCGTCCCGGCCCCGCCGAGGCTCAGGACCGTCGCCCCGGCCACCCCGGCGGCAACCAGGGCCACGTCGGCGAGGCCACCGCGCAGGGTGCGGGCGCGGTCCGCGAACCAATGCCACCACCAGACGGCCGCCCCTCCGGCGAACCAGATGAGCGCCTGGAGGGTCAGGCGCCACCACGGGTCGCCGACGACGACGCTCGGCGCGAAACCATCGATCGCCGCGTCGGCCAGGGAACCGATCGCCGTGACGAGCCCGCCCACCCCGACCACGAGACCGAACACCGAGCCGAGGATGGGCGCCACGGTGACGAGGCGGCTCGGTCTCTTCCGGTCGTGCCGGGACATCCACCGGTGCCAGGACCACACTCCGGCCCAGACGACGCCGGTCGCGAAGGTGCGGGGCTGCCAGTCGCTGCGGACCAGGGCGGCCGCGGTGGTGAGCAGCGTCGCGGATGCCGTCACGAGGGCGACCGTGGACATCCCGGCCAGATAGAGGCCCCAGGCCAGCGAGGACCGTTCGTCCTGCCCCATCCGTCGCCAGAGCAGCCACCAGAGCACCGTGGCGAACGGGCCGGCGATGAGGGTGAACGCGAGCGAACGGGCCAGGCCGGTGACATCGCTGGAGGCCAGAGCATTGCCCGCGTCGAGCAGTCGCCCGAGCAGCCCGCTCAACCCGATGGCGGCGATCACGACCAGGGCGAACAGGAGCGTGAACAGGATGATCCGGCGAACGGTGGGCAGGACCCTGGTCGGGCTGTCACTCGGACCGGCCGTCCTGTGGGCCGCAATCACGATGCCGGCTATCCCGCCGCCGATGATGAGGATCACAACCAGTAGCACCAGGCTGACCATCACGACGTCGCCTTCGGGTTCGGGCAGATCGTGAGTTGCCAGGGCGCACCGTCGATGCGCCACCGGCCGTCCACCTTGACCAGGTCGAAGACATCCTCGTTCTCGTATTCGCTCGTCCCGAACGGCCCGTTGTCGGTCGAGGTGACGATCGAAACCCTGACGTCGGCCGAGTTCTCGCGCAGGGTGGTCGACACCAGGGTGAGCCGGATGCCGTCCAGCGGGCCGGGGTCGATCGTGTCGCAATTGTCGAGCGTGGCCTCGGTGAGGTACCCGGCGGCAGTCTGCTCGTCGCCGGCGAGGACGGCCGCGGCGTAGAGCTGCACCACGCCCTCCGGCGTGTCGGGGTCCAGCGGTGCAGGCTCCCCGCGGGTGAACACGACGACGAGGGCCACGATGACGAGGGCGGCGATGACGCCGAGGATGACAATGAGGGGCCGATCGGGCTTTCCTGGTGTTGCTCTCATCTGCACAGCATGGCCCAATCGCCACTCCGGCACCATCGACCGGGCCCCGCCCGGCTGGATTGGTGAGTGCGGCAGGCAGCGGGGGACCTAGGCTGTTGACCGTGTCAACGCTCAGTGATCTCGTACTTGCCCAAGGCCGCAGCAGTGCCGAAGATGTGGACTGGCTCCACATGCTCGTCGCGGATGCCCAGCTCCTCGCGGACCTGGCCTTCGCCGACATCGTCGTGTGGGTGCCCAGCACCGCCGGCAGTTTCGTCGCGGTCGCGCACGCCCGTCCGTCGAGCGCCGCCACACTGTTCTACCGCGACTTCGTGGGCCAGGGGATCAAGGGTGAATGGCGCCAGCAGGTCACCGAAGCCTTCGACACGGCGAAGATCGTCGACACGACGGCCCCCGACTGGTACGAGGAAACCCCCACCCGGGTGCGGGCCATTCCCGTGATGCGGCGACTCAGCTCCACCGGCTCGAAGATCGCGGCCGCGCCGGTGGCGGTGCTCACCCGGCACACCAACCTGAGTGAGGCGCGCACGCCCAGCCGACAGGAGCTCACCTTCAACGACTGCGCCAACGATCTGTTCGCCATGATCGCGTCGGGCGACTTCCCCGACCTGGGCGCCCCCACGGGGCCGCGGCGCGGCGCCCCGCGCGCCTCGGACGGCCTGATCCGGCTCGACGTGGACGGCGTGACCACGTTCGCGAGCCCCAACGCGCTGTCGGCGTTCAACCGGATGGGATTCATCGACGAGCTCGAGGGCGAATCGCTCGCCGAGGTGACCACGAGCCTGCTCACCGGAACGATGGTCGTCGACGAGTCGCTGCCGCTGGTCGTGACCGGCCGGGCGCCGTGGCGCACCGACGTCGAGGCGCGCGGCGTGACGGTGTCGCTGCGGGCCGTCCCCATCCGCAACCGGGGTGAACGGATCGGCGCGATCGTGCTCTGCCGGGACGTCACCGAGCTCCGGCACCAGGAGCGCGAGCTGATCACGAAGGATGCGACCATCCGGGAGATCCACCACCGGGTGAAGAACAACCTCCAGACCGTGGCGTCGCTGTTGCGGATCCAGGCCAGACGCACGCACTCGGATACCGCGCGGGAAGCACTCAACCAGGCCATGCGCCGGGTCGCGGCCATCGCCGTCGTGCACGACACGCTGTCGGAAGGACTCAACCAGCAGGTCGACTTCGACGTCGTCTTCGACCGGGTGCTGCTGCTGATCGCGGAGGTCGCATCCGCCCACAACACCACGGCGCATCCGAAGTCGTCCGGAAGCTTCGGGATCCTCCCCAGCGCCTTCGCCACCCCGCTCGCGCTCGCGCTGACCGAACTCGTGACCAATGCGGTCGAACACGGCCTGGCCGGGCGCGAGGGCGAGGTTTCAATCGAGGCCGAGCGCAACGAGGAGACGCTCACCGTGCGGGTGCGGGACAACGGCTCCGGCCTGCCGGAGGGCAAGGTCGGGTCGGGCCTCGGCACCCAGATCGTTCGAACCCTGATTCAGGGCGAACTGAGCGGCAGCATAGACTGGCACACCATGATGGGCAGCGGCACCGAGGTCACGATCGAGATCCCCCTGCGCTATATGCGAGAGTCCTGACACGACGCTGCGCGTCGTGTCAGAACTCTCGAAAGGCGGCAGCCCGACGGCTGGTGCCTCGAAGGTCCGCGCCCCGTCAGTGAGTGACTGCGCGTCGTTTCTGGACTCGCGAAAGGCGGCAGCCCGAAGGCCGGTGCCTTGGGGCTGGTGCCTGCTAGGAGGCGCGGCGGGCGCGGGCGGCGCGACGCTTGAGGGCGCGTCGCTCGTCTTCGCTGAGCCCACCCCAGACACCCGAGTCCTGGCCGGTCTCAAGCGCGTACTGCAGGCAGACCTCGGTCACATTACAACGGGCGCACACGGACTTCGCCTTCTCGATCTGGTCCACAGCGGGGCCAGTGTTGCCAACCGGAAAGAAGAGTTCCGGGTCGGCGGTGAGGCAGGCAGCTTTGTCGCGCCAGTCCATAGGGGTGCTCCTTGATTGCGGGGATGCCTGGCCGATTGGCCGAAGATGATGAGGCTGCCGGTTGCAGGAAGGTAACGGATCTGCAGAATGAGACCTGCTCACGTCCCTGTGAGCGTCAACCGGGCCTCAAATATGGTCGCATAATGGTGGAGTCAAATCAATAGTTTTGTATGGGATATCTCTGTGAATGAACGCTCTGACCGCCATTCGGACGGTAAAGGCGCCCCTGGAGCGTCATTTCGGCCCCGCGCGCTGCTCCTCCTCGCCACCCTCCTCGCCGCGGAGGCTGCCCTCCTCTGGGCGGCGGCCGCCTGGCTCGTGCTCGAGTTGATCATGGCGACCCCTGTCTCCCTGGCGAGCGCTCTCGCGATCCTGGTGCTCGTGCTCATCGCCGCGGCCTGGGTCACCGCGATCGCAATCAATTCGCTGCGCCGGCGCACCTGGATCCGCGGCGCGGCCGTCACCTGGCAGCTGGTGCAGATCGCCGTTGCGGTGGGCTGTTTTCAGGGCCTCTACGCCCGGGCCGATCTCGGCTGGGCGCTGCTCCTGCCGTCACTGGCCGTGCTGGCCCTGTTGTTCATGCCGCGAGTGATCGCCGCGACGACGTCCGCGCCGGGCGGGGACGACGCCACCGGCACCCAGCGCGGATAGCCGCAAGCGGCCCGGGCAAGCCCTGGTCGCGCGGTGTGCGGCCCTGGGCGTGCCGAACGCCCGCCTGCACGATTGACGTCACCCGGCGTCACAGGAAGCGTCGAGGCGTCGTACGGCCGGTGTTGCGCGCCGGCGCCGGGCCGTCGAGGTCCGGCTCGGACTCAGGCGTCGAGGCCGAGCCTCTTCCGCAGGCCGGCCACGTGCCCGGTGGCCTTCACGTTGTAGAGGGCCAGCGTGATCAGTCCGGCCTCGTCGATCACGAAGGTGGAGCGCAGCACCCCGGTGACGGTCTTGCCGTAGAGATTCTTCTCGCCCCAGGCGCCGTAGGCGTTGTGAGCGGCGAGGTCGGTGTCGCTGAGCAGCGGGAACGTGAGATGGTCGTTTTCGTGGAAGGACTTCAGCTTCGCCGGGGAGTCCTTGGACACCCCGAGCACCCGGTACCCGGCCGCCGCGAGCGAGCCGAGGTTGTCCCGGAAGTCGCAGGCTTCCTTCGTGCAGCCGGGCGTCATCGCGGCAGGGTAGAAGTAGAGCACGACCTTCGAACCCGCGAAATCGGCCAGGGAGACGGATGCCCCGTCCTGGTCCGTCAGGGTGACGCTGGGGGCAGTGTCGCCGGCCGCGAGGCGCGTGGAGTCCGTCATGCCTCCACGGTACCGGTTCGGCACGCCCCGCGTCCGTGCACCCTGCCCGTCGAATTCGACGGGGCGAGGACGGTGGGCCGAGCCGGCCGGCTGTCAGTGGGCGGGCACCGCCGCGAACGTCGCCAGCAGGCGCTGCAGCGAATCCAGGCGGGCCTTGCCCGTGTCGCCGAGCTTGCCGGCCGCCACGGCCTCGTTGATCGCGCAATCCGGCGAGTTCGGCAGGTGGGTGCAGCCTCGCGGGCACTTCTCCGCGATCGCGGCAAGGTCGGTGAACGCCCTCAGGATGTTGTCGGTGTTGATGTGGCCGAGGCCGAAGGAACGCACGCCGGGAGTGTCGATCACCCAGCCGCGCCCGGCCTCCGTTTCGAGGCGAAGCGAGATCGTGGACGACGACGTGTGCCTGCCGCGGCCGGTGACCGTGTTGACGACGCCGACGGCGCGGTGAGCGTCGGGCACGAGAGCGTTGACGAGGGTGGACTTGCCCACGCCGGAGTGGCCGACGAAGACCGTGTCGTGCCCGACCAGGGCGGCGGAGATCTCGGCCAGCGGCATCGCGTCGTCGCGGCTCTCGAAGACGGGCAGGTCGAGGCCGGCGAAGTTGCTGAGGAAGACGGCCGGGTCGGCGAGGTCGGTCTTGGTGATGCACAGGATCGGGGAGACCCCCGCGTCGTAGGCGGCGACCAGGTAGCGGTCGACGAGGCGAATGCGCGGCTCGGGATTCGCCGCGGCGACCACGATGAGCATCTGGTCGGCGTTGGCGACGATGACGCGCTCGACGGCATCCGTGTCGTCGGCGCTGCGCCGAAGCAGGGTGACGCGCGGCACGATCCGCACGATGCGGGCCAGGCTCCCCTCCGCCCCAGTCGTGTCGCCGACGATGTCGACCCGGTCGCCCGTGACGACCGCGTGCTTGCGCAGCTCGCTCGCCCTGGCCGCGGTCACCCGGCGTTCGGGAGGAAGGCCCTCGTCGAGCATGACCGTGTAACGGCCGCGGTCGACGGAGAGGATGCGGCCGGTCAGCGCGTTCTCGTGGTCCGGCCGGGTCTTGGTGCGGGGTTTGTTCCCCTTGCGGTTCGGGCGCAGCCGCACGCTGGATTCGTCGAACTCAGGTTCGTCGTCGTCATCGGCGCTCGCCCACCAGGTCATGTCGGCACGACCGGTGCGGTCCCGGGCGCGACGAGGGTCTGCCAGAGGTCGACGAACTGGGGGAGGGTCTTCGCGGTGGTGCCGATGTTCTCGATCTCCACCCCGGGGACGACGAGGCCGATCAGGGCGCCGGCGGTCGCCATCCGGTGGTCGTCGTAGCTGCGCCAGTGACCGCCGTGCAGCGGTCGGGGGTCGATCCGCAGGCCGTCGGGAAGTTCGGTGACGGCACCGCCGAGACCGTTGATCTCGGCGGTCAGGGCGGCGAGCCGGTCGGTCTCGTGGTGGCGGATGTGCCCGATCCCGGTGATGGTGCTCGGCGAATCGGCCAGCGCGGCGAGAGCGACGAGGGCGGGCGCGAGTTCCCCGCCGGTGGACAGGTCGAGGTCGGCCCCGGACAGTCGTTCGCCCGCAGACACGGTCAGGCGGTCTCCGACCAGGCTGACCCGCGCTCCGAACAGGGGGAGCAACTCGGCGAGGTCCGCGCCGACCTGGGTCGTGTCCGACGGCCAGCCGGTGATCGTGACGGTGCCGCCGGCCACCAGCGCCGCGGCGAGGAACGGTGCCGCATTGGAGAGATCCGGTTCGATGTCGACCTCGGCGCCGGCGATCGGGCCGGGCGGGACGACCCATTCTCCGATCGACGGGCTCAGCACGACGACGCCGCGACGGGCGAGGGTGGCGATGGTCATCTCGATATGGGGGAGGCTCGGCAGGCGCTCGCCGGAGTGGCGGAGGTGGAGGCCGTGCTCAAGCCTGGCGCCGGCGAGCAGGAGGCCGGAGACGAACTGGCTGGAGGTGGACGCGTCGATCGTGACCTCGCCGCCGGCCAGGGTGCCGGTGCCGTGAACGGTGAACGGCAGGGCGCCTCGGCCGTCGTCGTTGATGTCGGCGCCGAGTGCGCGCAGGGAACTGATCGTGGTCGCCATGGGCCGGCGACGGGCGCCGGCGTCGCCGTCGAAGGTGGTGGGGCCGAGCGCGAGGGCGGCCACCGGCGGCAGGAACCGCATCACCGTGCCGGCCAGGCCGCAGTCGATCGTGGTCGAGCCGACGAGCTCTCCCGGGGTGACCCTGAGGTCGGGGCCGTACTCACCGGCGCCGGGGACCGACTCGATCGTGGTGCCGAGCTGGCGGAGGGCGGCGACCATCAGGTCGCTGTCCCTGGAGTGCAGCGGGGAGCGCAGAAGGGAAGGCCCCTCGGCGAGGGCAGCGAGCACCAATTCGCGGTTGGTGAGGGATTTCGACCCCGGCAGGGAGAGGCCGGCGTCGAGCGGACCGTCGGCCGTGGGCGCGGGCCACCACTCGTTCGTCTCCTCCGGCGAGGTGTCGCCGTAGGGATCGAACTCAGGCTTGGAATATCTCGAGATCAACATCGGTTATCAGAATAGTCGGTGATGAATGGATGAGGGAGGCACGGATGGCGCTGTCCACGGTGCTGGAGCGACCGAACGTGTTCGATGCCGACGAACTAGAATCGTCGGTGATGACAACTGATGCGACCGACCTGCGCGACCTGTTCGAAGAGCAGGCCCTGCCCTTTATCGACCAGCTGTACGCGGCGGCCATGCGGATGACCCGCAATCCCTCCGATGCCCAGGACCTGGTCCAGGAGACCTTCGTGAAGGCCTTCGCCGCCTTCAAACAGTTCGAGCAGGGCACCAACCTCAAGGCCTGGCTGTACCGCATTCTGACCAATACCTTCATCAACACGTATCGCAAGAAACAGCGCGAACCGTACCAGGGCACCATCGACGACCTCGAGGACTGGCAGCTGGGCGGGGCGGAATCGACCACCGCCATGGCGAGCCGGTCGGCCGAGGCCGAGGCCATCGACCACCTGCCCGACAGCGCGGTCAAGGACGCGTTGCAGTCCATTCCGGAGGACTTCCGGCTGGCCGTGTACTTCGCCGACGTTGAAGGCTTTTCCTACCAGGAGATCGCCGAAATCATGAAAACACCCATTGGCACTGTGATGAGCCGCCTGCACCGTGGCCGGCGGCTCCTTCGCGACCTGTTGTCCGGCTACGCCCTCGAGCGCGGTCTGGGCACGGCAGCGACAGGCCACACTCAAACCGGGAGCACATCAGCATGACCGACTGTGGATGCGAGAAGGCCAAGGCCGAACTCGAGGAATACTTGCACAATGAACTCCGGGGGGAGGACGCCTCCGACATTCAGGAGCACCTCGCCCACTGCGGCGACTGCAGCGATGAGCATCTCGTCGGGCGGACCCTCACCGAGGCCGTGCAGCGCGCCTGCCGGGAGACCGCTCCGGAGGACCTGCGCGACCAGGTGCTGCTGAAGCTGCGTACGATCCAGTCGGCGCACTGAGCGCGCGGGGTCAGGTCGTGGCCGCCTGATCCACGGAGCCGAGCACGAACATGGCCCCGGTCCGGTCGGAGACGCGTGCGAACGTGCCGAACTCCGACTCCCACGGCTCATGCAGCACGGTGCCGCCGAGTTGGGTGACCAGGGCGGCAGCGGCCGACACATCGGCCACGCCGAGGTACAGCTGCCAGTGTGAGGGAACCCCCGCCGGCAGATGCGCCGACGCGTCGAAGACGCCGGCGACCAGCGCACCCTCCGCGCCGATGGTGCTGTAGCGGAACTCGTCGGTGTCGCTGAGCACGCTGGGCGTCCAGCCGAAGACGGTCTCGTAGAACGCGACCGCTGCGGGGTAGTCCAGGGTGTTCAACTCATGCCAGACCGGGCTGCCCACCTCGCCGAAAACGCCGAATCCGTTGAAGTCGATGGGCTGCCACACGCCGACGGCCGCTCCGGTCGGATCAGACACGATGGCCATCCGTCCCATTGACCCGATCGTCATCGGTTCGGCGAGCACCTGGCCGCCCGCGGCCCGTGCGGCCACGGTCGTGGCGTCCACGTCCTCGACGGCCAGGTAGGTCGACCAGGCGTCCGGCGCCTGAGAGCCGGGCATCTGCACGGCCATGCCGGCGACGTCGGCGTCACCTCGCCGGAAGGTGACGTACTCGCTGCCCTCCAGATCGGACCGGACCGCCGTCCAGCCGAAGAGCCGGCCGTAGAACTCGCGGGCCCCGTCGGGGTCGGAGGTCATCAGATCGGCCCAGCACGGTTCGCCGAATCGGGTTTCATCGCGTGCGGGCATGGTGGCGGCTCCTGTCGACGGGGATCTTCCCAGCCTAGAACGGTCGCCCGGCTCCGGCAACGGGTCGGGGCCCGGCTGCCGGTACGGTGCTAGATCGTCAGCGCCCTGCTGATCAGGTCCGCCTGCTCGGCGGCGTGGCGCTTGGCCGACCCGGCTGCCGGCGACGCCGACGCCGCCCGCGAGAACAGGGTCACCGGGCGCGGGCCCAGCTTGTTGGTCTCCAGGTAGAAGAACGGCCAGGCACCCTGATTCTCCGGCTCGTCCTGCACCCAGGCGAGTTCGGCATCCGGATACTGGTCGGCAACCTGCTTGAGCTCGACCTTGGGCAGCGGGTAGTACTGCTCCATCCGGACCAGAGCGATCTCGGGGTTGGGGCTCTTCTCGAGTTCGCTGAGCAGGTCGTAGTAGAGCTTGCCGGCCATGAACAGCACCCGCTTGACCCGGGACTTGTCGGTGATCCGGGCGTCGTCGATGACCGGTTCGAACCGGCCGGAGGTGAAGTCGGCGACGCTGCTGGTCGCCCCGCGCAGGCGCAGCATCGACTTGGGCGTGAAGACCACCAGCGGCCGCCGCGGCCGCATGTAGGCCTGGCGGCGGAGCAGGTGGAAGTACGACGCCGGCGTCGACGGGCGGGCGACGGTCATGTTGTCTTCCGCGCAGAGCTGCAGGTAGCGTTCGATCCGGGCGGACGAGTGGTCAGGACCCTGACCCTCGTAGCCGTGCGGCAGCAGCAGCACGACGGATGACCGCTGGCCCCACTTCTGCTCCGCGGAGGACACGAACTCGTCGATGACGGTCTGCGCGCCGTTGGCGAAGTCCCCGAACTGGGCTTCCCAGAGCACGAGGGCGTCGGCGCGTTCCACCGAGTAGCCGTACTCGAAGCCCATGGCCGCGTATTCGCTGAGCAGCGAGTCGTAGATCCAGAACCGGGCCTGGTCCTCGCTGAGGTTCGCCAGCGGCAGCCATTCCTGGCCGTTGACACGGTCGTGCAGCACCGCGTGGCGCTGCACGAACGTGCCGCGGCGGGCATCCTGGCCGGCGAAGCGCACCGGAGTGCGCTCGAGCAGCAGGGAGCCGAGGGCGAGCAGTTCGCCGAAGCTCCAGTCGATGTTGCCGTTGCGGCTCATGTCGAGGCGCTTCTGCATCAGCTGCTGCAGCTTGTTGTGCACCGTGAACCCGGCCGGCTTGTTCATGAACGCGTCACCGATGAGGTGGACGACGGCCTCGGGCACGCCGGTGGTGGCCGGTTCGCCGACCACGTCGTCCTGGGCGTGGTTCTCGCCGAGTCCGCGCGAGCCGGAGCCGGTGGCGCCGACGATCGGGATCGACGAGGACTGTGCCGCGTGCGTCTCCATGAAGGCGCGTTCCAGCCGGTCCTGGAAGTCGCCGTGGGCGGCCTCGTATTCCGCCTGGGTGATGTCGCCACGGCCGACAAGAGCCTCCGTGTACAGCTTCCGGACCGAGCGCTTCGCCTCGATCAGGTTGTACATCAGCGGCTGGGTCATCGAGGGGTCGTCGCCCTCGTTGTGGCCGCGCCGGCGGTAGCAGACGAGGTCGATGACGACGTCGCGCTTGAATTCCTGGCGGTACGCGAACGCGAGTTCGGCGACCCGCACCACGGCCTCCGGGTCGTCCCCGTTGACGTGGAAGATGGGCGCCTGGATGGTCTTGGCGACGTCCGTCGAGTAGACCGAGGTGCGGCCGTCGCCCGGCAGGGTCGTGAACCCGACCTGGTTGTTGACGACGAGGTGGATGGTGCCGCCGGTGCGGAATCCGCGCAGCTGGGACATCTGCAGGGTTTCGAGCACGATGCCCTGGCCGGCCATCGCGGCGTCGCCGTGGACGAGCACGGGCAGGGTGGAGAAGGTGCCGATCGGCTTGCGGTCCTGCTTGGCGCGCACGATGCCCTCGAGCACGCCGTCGACGGCCTCCAGGTGGGACGGGTTCGCGGCCAGGTAGACCGGCATCTCCGTGCCGTCGGTGGCGCGGAAGGTGCCCTCGGTGCCCAGGTGGTACTTGACGTCGCCGGAGCCCTGCACGGTGCGCGGGTCCTGGGTGCCCTCGAACTCGCGGAAGATCTGGCCGTACGTCTTGCCGGCGATGTTGGTGAGCACGTTCAGGCGGCCGCGGTGGGCCATGCCGATCGCGACCTCGTCGAGCCCGGCATCCGCCGCGCCCTGCAGGATCGCGTCGAGCAGCGCGATGGTGCACTCGCCGCCCTCGAGGCTGAACCGCTTCTGGCCGACGTACTTGGTCTGCAGGAAGGTCTCGAAGGCCTCCGCCTCGTTGAGCTTGCCGAGGATGCGCATCTGCTCGTCGTGGGTGGGCTTGACGTAGGTCTTCTCGATCTTCTCCTGCACCCACTTGCGCTGGGCCGGGTCCTGGATGTGCATGTACTCGATGCCCGTGGTGCGGCAGTAGGAGTCGCGGAGCACGCCGAGGATGTCGCGGAGCAGCATCAGGCGTTTGCTGCCGAATCCGCCGGTGACGAACTCGCGGTCGAGGTCCCAGAAGGTCAGCCCGTGGTTGGAGATGTCCAGGTCGGGGTGGGTGCGCTGGGTGTATTCGAGCGGGTCGATGTCGGCCATCAGGTGGCCACGCACGCGGTAGGCGTTGATCAGCTCCTGGACGCGCGCGGTCTTGTCGACGGCGCTGGCCAGGTCGACGCTGATGTCCGGCGCCCAGTGGATCGGGTCGTACGGGATGCGGAGGGCGGAGAAGATATCCTCGTAGAAGTTGTGCCCGCCGATCAGCAGCTCGTGCACGATCTTCAGGAACTCGCCGGAGCCTGCGCCCTGGATCACCCGGTGGTCGTAGGTGCTGGTGAGGGTGATCGTCTTCGAGATGGCCAGGCCGGTCAGCGTCTTGACGCTGGCGCCCTGGAACTCGGCCGGGTAGTCGAGCGCGCCGGCTCCGATGATGCAGCCCTGGCCCTTCATCAGCCGCGGCACGGAGTGCACGGTGCCGATGCCGCCCGGGTTGGTGAGGGACACCGTGGCGCCGGAGAAGTCGTCGGCGGTGAGCTTGCCGGTGCGGGCACGGGTGACGAGGTCCTCATAGGCGGAGAGGTACTCGCCGAATGTCATCGTGTCGGCGCGCTTGATCGCGGGGACCATCAGCGACCTGGTGCCGTCGGGCTTGGGCAGGTCGATCGCGATGCCGAGACCCACGTGGGCGGGGGCGATCACCGACGGCTTGCCGTCGACCTCGTTGTAGTACACGTTCTGGCTCGGGAACATCCTGAGTGCGTTGATCAGCGCCCAGCCGATCAGATGCGTGAACGAGACCTTGCCGCCGCGGGAACGGCGCATGTGGTTGTTCATCACGATGCGATTGTCGATCAGGAGCTTGGCGGGGATTGTGCGCACGCTCGTGGCGGTCGGCACGGTCAGGCTCATCGCCATGTTGGCGGCGAGGCTCTTCGACATGCCGCGCAGGGGGGTGACGACGTCCTGGGCTTCGGCGGTCTGCTCCTCGGTCGCGACGGGCTGCGGCGTCGTGAGGGGGGCGTCGGCAGGCACGGGGACCGGCTTGGGCGCGACCCCGGTGGTGCGGGCGGTGCGCTGGCCGCCGACGATGGGGATCGGGGCCGTGATCGGCGCGGCCTCGGCAGCGGCGGGCGCAGCGGCG